>PMIX01000350.1 GCA_003158395.1 Myxococcales bacterium
CTAGTCGACCATGGCCGAACTGAACATCGGCGAGAGAGGCGGCGCGGCCACGCTGGACATCGTGGTGCAGCCGCGCTGTCCACGCGAGGGCGTGGGGCCGGTCGTGGGTGATAGGCTCAAGGTGTCAGTGAACGCCCCGCCCGTGGAGGGCAAGGCCAACCAGGCCGTGCAACGGGTCCTGGCCGAGGCCTTCGGCGTGCCCCGCTCGGCCGTGACCATCCTGCACGGCGAAACCGGCAAACGGAAGACGGTTCGCATCGCCGGGGTCACCGCCGCGGCTGCGGCCCGGCTGATCACAGCAGCCCCCGGGATTGAACGGCCAGCGTAACAAAGCGCAATCATAGGCAGGCTTCATACCGCGTCAAGGAACATACCCCCGTTTATACCCCCAGCCCTTGAGTGCTTGCCCTGTCCGTGGGTAGCTTTGCCCTGCCCGCCCTGGGGCTTGGGAGACGGGCCGGGGTGGCACCAAGTCAGACGCCGCACGGCTGCGCACCGTCCGCGCCTGTACTACTCTACAATACCAACCATACCGACCATGAAGGGTTCGGCTGCGGCCCGTGTCACTTGGCCAGCTTGGACAGGATCCCTCGGAACTCTGTATCGAACTCTGGGTCCGGGGGCGGCTCGCCGATGGGCGTGTAGATGTCAGGCACCGCTGCCATCATCCGAGCGGCTTCGAGATCCACGCCGTTTTCGGCGCAGATGTCCTCCAGTATGGCATCAAGGGCAACCAGGTGGCTCTGCGCCTTCTGGAAGCCCTCAAAGGCTTGCTCGCCCAGGTCATCGTTCTCGGTCTGCCAGGCGTGGATCACCAAGCTCAGAGCGGACATCATCGCCGTCATCTCGCGCCAGTGGCGGAGTCCCCAGAAGGTAGCCATGTCGCCAAGGTGGCGCAGCCGGTCACTGAACTCCAGGTCTTGCGTCCGATAAACCTTGCTCGGCGCCGTGGCCACGATGCGATCCGCGGTGCTCGTGTCGAACCTCATCAGGCAGGCGAAGACCGCGGCTGCCTTCTCGCTTGAGGTCAAGGAATCATATAGCTTTGAAACGCGATGGTCGTGGCTTGTTGTCATGGGCGCCCCGATTCCGCGCGGCCAGCGTCAGTTCCAAGGTTTGCAGTCGGCGTTCCAGTTCGCTGGTTTCAAGACACTTCCGCAGCAGGTCCAGAAGGTAGCCCAGCCGGGTTGCGTCCGATGTCTGGACAAGACCGGACCGCGCGTCCCGGTACAGGCGCGCCAGTTCCCGGCGGATCCCGCTCGCCGTGTGCAGAGCGATCTTCCGCCGGGGGGTAGGGTGCGCGTCTTCTGCCGGCAGGACCAAGAGATCCTCGCCGCTGGCGGGTTCATTTGGGCCGTTCTGGACATCGAGATCGTCATCCACGGTCGGTTCCCTAATCTTTCATTCGGAGGGCAATAGGTGCCCGTCGACCCGGTGGTGCGCTCTCCCTTGGCAGAGTGATCACTTCGAGAAAACCCCTGGGCAGGGCGGCATCGTTGCCAGCGAATTCGAGGAAGGCTCGCTGCATCGCCGCGGGCTCGGGCGTGTCTTCTTGGACCATGACATCGGCCTGGTACAGGAACCCGTCGAAGTCCTCTGGGGACAGCTCCGACTGCAAGGCACACTTGGCGCGCCATCGTCGTGTTGAGCAATGCGGGTGCCGCCAAGCCTTCCCCGAAACCGCAAGGCCGCACCACAGACAAGCCCGCGAAGCCGCGCCCAAGCCCTCTGGTGAGAATTCCCCCGCGTGTTCTTGGGTTCGCTGGCGTCGCACCCCTTGGCAGGGATGCTCGCGCCTCAGGGCAGCCAGGGCGTTCGCCAAGATCGAAGCGAAGCGGCCAGAGGCGCCGAAGCGGTAGCCGGGGTGCAGGGTGGGCGGTGGTGGACAGCGCAGAGTGAGGTGGCGAACAACACGGCCCACATGGAACGCGAACGCTTCGGCGGGTGGAGCCCAGGTCAGTTCCGAGCCACGAACGCGACTGAACCACGCGGAGCGGGAATCCCCGCGCACGCTGTCGCGGGACTGGCGCTCCAGCCGCTTCGGATCGCTGGTGGTGGTGAGCATGTAGGCGATTGCCCTGCCCTTGTCCTGGATCTTGAGCCCCCAGATCGCGTGCCCGCCGTTCGCGCTGTCGACCTCCTCGACCGCGTGGCGAAGCTCGGACAGCTTGATCCCAGGTGGAGGCGATATGGTCAACGTCACCAACCTGGGCCGGGGCGCCTCCCCCGCGAGTCCATGCAGGACAGTCAGGGCATGGCCTGCCAGAAGCCACGCGAGACGCTCAGTGCAACGCTGGCAGCTCCAGTGACAGGGGTTGGCCCATCGGCGCCATGGTGGAGGGGGTTCTGCTCTTGAAGAGAGATCTACTAAAGAACCAAGTATGGCGTGCTCTGGGGCTGCGAAGGGAACAGGGGCAAGCAAAGCCGAATCGCCCAATGGGCGCGCGGGCTTGACCTCGGCTCCGGCGGGGCCACAAGCCTCGGCGATGGCCCTGCACAATTCTGTCACCAGACGTTCTGGTGACAGTTGCGCGCAGAAGCCGGCTTCCACATGGCCGAGCAGGCCGTGGGCTCCCGAAGTCATGGCTGCGCTGTTGCCGCTGTTGTCCGCGATTCCGCGATGCGAGCCGCAAGCCAGCCTTCAATCTCGCTGCTCAACCAGCCGACAGAGCGCGACCCCAATTTGATAGGCGTCGGGAACGTGCCCGCCTTGATGGCCGCATAGATGGCGGAGCGGCGGAGTCCTATCAGGGCCTCGACTTGTCGGCGGCGGAGAATGCGTACTGTCCGTGTTGTGCCTTGAACGTCCATGATTGTGCTGACCATGACGAATCAGATCGCCCCTGGCGAAATGTACGTGCTGGCCGCGGTTTTCTGGACGCTTCGTATATTTCTAGGTCGTCGTGCGACGCCTCTTTGCCGTTGGGCTAACCGGCTGCTTGAAGCCTTTGGCCCTAAGACGAGACAGGCGAGCATTGATGGCCTTCTCGCCTAGCGACTCGGCTGAAATCCTATTGGGATCCTCCACTGCTTCCAGTTCACCAATAGCACAGGTGCCGACAAGAACCGTGGTATCAACAGTCGCCGACTTCTCGGGATAGCCGAACATCTGCCGCAGCGATTGGCTGATTTCTGCGGGTTTGAGCTTTCGCGTGGCCATCGCGCGGACTAGGTCGTCAAGAACAGCGCTCTTGTCACGTTCTTGCTCGACTCGCCTCGTGCCTTCAGCAAGCAACGGACGAATCTCTCGAATCTGCGCCTCGATGCCTTGAAGCTTTTGCTCCAAGCGTGCGCGCCGTTTCGACAGCTCGCTGAACTGCTTCTTGTCGGATCGGGTTGGCCCCTTGTTGAAGCGCTCGAACTCCGCGAGCTGCTCTGGACTTGGCGGCTGCAAATGTTCCATCGCAGCCCTCAATTGCTCCTCCGACGGTGGCTTGGGGACGTTCTCGTCGGTGAACAGTCCACCAGCGCGAATGCATTTCACGCGGTTCAAAGCTGCACCTATCAGGCATTCCAAATCCTCAAACGCCTCAGCTTCGAGCGCCAGATTTGGCGGAATGAGGGCCAGCAGTTTCTTGGCGTGCCTGAGAACAGAGGTGGCCGGACTCGTCGTCTTCATTGTTTAGCCTACCAGGATCATTCCCAAGTGAACTCCAATCAGCGACCAGCAAGGATTGGGATCCGGGGACCTCAGCGGGTTCGACCCGGACCATTCAGGCGGCGATTGAGGAGCAGCAAGATCACAGCTTGGCCTCGGGAGAGGTCCGCGCGGTCACCGCACTAATTGGCCAGTGCACAAGTCGCAATCGGATGCGCGTGCCACGCACACCAAACCGCTTCTTACGTTTGCCACCGTCTCAATAGCGATGCAGGCGGTCCATGGTCCCGCATCGGAGAAAACTCCACCGTCCACGACGCAGTTGAAAATGCACTGATTCGACACCGCCAGCGCCAGCGGACCTGGCCAAAACCTATTGGTAGCAGGCGACGCAACGCCGTTCACGATTCCGCATGCTTCTGCGTAGGTCAAACTGACCTTCTGCTCAGCAGTGCATTCCTGTAACGGCGCCAGTGGCTCGGCATCCATGGCGGCGCTGGCATCCGGCAGAGATGGAGGCGCATCCGCGGTCTGCGAGGACAGCGCAAGGTCAGGCGCGGACTCGGTCAGGTCGGGGGTTGCGCCATCCTGAACAGAGGTCACCTGCCCACCCGTGCCACTGGACGACAGGGGAACCGTCGTCCCTCCTGTTCCTCCAGTCCCTCCAGCATCCAAGGAGGTCGTCGCACACACGCACGCCGCAAAGGTGCCCGCCGAGGTGCAAGTCTGGGCGCCGGTCTGACCAGTGACACACGCGCAGGCGACGCTTGCGCCGGGAATACAAAGAGGTGGTGTAGTGGACAACTGGCCGCCAGTTCCGCCGCTACCTCCGCCGATTCCACCCGGCCCCCCACCCGTTCCGGCGGAGCCGACGACGCCGCCCGTGACGGTGGGAGCGTCTGGTGGGCTCGTCGCCTGACTCCCGCCGCCGCAGCCGCCGAGCGATGCCACCAAAAGGCACGAAAGCACGATATGCAGTCT
>PMIX01000061.1 GCA_003158395.1 Myxococcales bacterium
AGGTGACCGACGATGCCGTGGAAATCGAGCGGGTCTTCCAAGGTGTTCAGATAGGGAGCTCCGTCCTTCTCCGGGATAATGGGTTTGATCTGGGGGAAGATGCGGAGGAGGGTTCTGGTCAGTGCTAGGAGCGAGTCGTACTGCTCGGGACGAAAGTCGTAGGCGTCGTAGGTGAACCCGTTGATGACGACCTTGCGCCGGGGCCGTGTGCGGTACTCCGCGGGCAACCGGCTCATCTCGCTGGGCTCGTATCGCCCCCGGTTGCAGATCTCGACCCCAACCGAGATCGAATTCTCCTGCTCCGCATGATAGGCGCGCTCGGCAAGGTCGAGAGTTTGATAGATGGTACCGTCAGCGTCGATCATGAAGTGGGCCGAAAGCCCGCAGCCGCCGCTGGGACGCACGCGGTTGTGCATTGACTTGAAGCAGGAACGTGAATTCACGCAGCCGTCGAAATGCAGCACGAACTGCGAAACGACTTCCTGAAGATCCGCTAGGGTTCTGTGGGCCAGCCCCTTTCTGGTCGTGTATCGGTCCCAGTCCTCGTCACAACATCCGCCCACCTGATCGATGCACCGTTTTTCGTAGCCGTTGAAGCCCTGCTCGTCCGTCCAGAGCACCACGGTCCGTCCCACGTCTATCGGCTGACCCGCTACCACGATCGATGTGCCACGTCCGGGCGCAACGGCGCTCGAAGACTGCGTCGCCAGCAGCAGTGCGAAGGGCAACATCGAAAGCATGGTGTTCATGCGGCAACACATCATACTTCAGCTACCGACCCGGCCTGTGTTACTGGTTTGACCACAAAGACGCGCGACTCTATGATTTGCCGCGACGAGCGAGCGTGTTCGACAAGTTGAAACAATGGCTGGCAGGCGAGAGCCCGCAGACCCTTCGGGTGGAGAGGCAGGCCGTGCCTGCCACCCGAGGGAGACGCCCGCCTACCACCCGACGGTCGAAGCCTGCCCCGGATCCTGGCGAGCACGATTCTCTGGCTGCGTCGGTGCCGATCCCAGGGGTGGTCGAGCAGTTCTGTCCCAATTGCGGACAGCCCATGCTCGCTGCCTGGGGTTCGAGCTGCGGAAATTGCCGCCCGGCCATGTCCGCGCCCAAGACGCTGTATCTCTCGGCGTCGGTCGCTCAGGGGCTCGCACCGGCGCCTGGTCTCAGCCTCGGCTGGCTGGTCGTTCTGCAGTCTCCGGACGAGAAGCGCCGGGGGGCTCTCATCGAGCTGACTGCGCCGATTTCCGTGCTGTCGCGGGGTGTCCGGCGTGTGGCGGCGGACGAAGAATGGTTCGACATCAACGACGAATTCATGTCAGGGAGACATGCCATCGTTCATCGCCCGCGAGGCAATGAGCGCAGTGATTCGTTTACCATTCGGGATCGCGATGAGCCGGCCCCATCAGCCAACGGCACCTTCGTCAACTCGCACAAGCTGGGTCAGGGCGAGATCGTCCAGTTGAGCGAGGGGGACATCATTCGGCTGGGCGCTACGGAGCTGATCTTCAAGTCGCTCTGGTTGCCGCCCGGCAAGCCGGGGCGGGCATGAGACCCCTTTCTCTCTGGGCCGCGGTACTGGCTTTGGTCACAGTGCCAGGCCCTGCCCAGGCGGGACCGACCTGCTTGGTCTCCCCGCCTACGGTCGATAGTGATTCCGCCGGCCTAACCTTCCTCGTGGGGGGAATCTCCGAGGACGGGGCTACCTTGAAGGCTTCGTCCATCGACGTGGAGATCGACGGCGCGCCCGCTGCGGCACCCAAGGTGCTGGAGTCATTCTTCGATCTGGCGCAGAGTGCGGCGGAAGCCGACCCTGCTTGGAAGTCTCCGCTGGCCGTTGGTCTGGTGTATCTTTGGATCAAGGAGACACCGGCGGGCATCTCCGATTCGATCCTGGAGGGCGTGCAAGGCTTCTTCAAGCGGCTGCCAGCCCGGACGAGCGCCTACGCGACCCTGTACGGACGGAAGCGGCAGCCCGTCCCCAAGCTCAAGGCGTCGGAAATCGGGGGCTACCTTCACGATTTGGGCTATCTGGGTGGCGACCGTCCCAGCCTTGGGGATGCCATTGCAGTCGATCTGAAGAATCTCTCGGCTGACGAGAGCCTCTTCAAGCTCGTCTTGGTCGTGACGGACGGTCGTGACTTCGCCGATCCGGCGGGTGAGGGACCGGCTGATTTCGCGGCGGTGGCGAACGAGTTGGGCAAGGCAGGCGTCCGGCTCTTGCTGGTGTCCTTCCCGTCCCCCGAGGCAGACGCAGAGCAAAGCGCAAAGAACCTAGGCGATCTCGCCGGCCCCGGTACCTTCTACCGGGCGGTCGAGCAGCCCATGGAACTGCAGAGCACCCTGGAGTCGCTGGGACAAGCCGTCGCGGATTTGCGTCGGGTCCAGATCGAGATCCCTTGGGCCTGGCGCACCTTCGGGGGAAGCCACAAGGTCAGAATCTACCTGACCACGGACGGCAAGCGCAGGGTCGTGGAACTGGGGAGGATTACCTTGCCCGCTCAGACTGGACGACTGGTCTGGCTGGGCGCCTTGGGGCTTGCAATCGCGATGCTTCCGATCGGGTTGCTGTTCCTCCTGCGTCTTCGCGGCCGGCGCGCTTCCCAAGCTGACAAAGACCCGATCATTTCGGCCGTGCACGCTCTCATCAAACGGGGCATGTCGCCGCAGCGGGCTCTGGCGGAACTTACGCGCGGCTTTCCCGAGAGCATCGCCGGCTTGGCCAGCCTGGACGAGTCGATCTTCTCGGATCCCCGCTATCCCTTGCTGCAGACTGGGGCCGGCCGGCGGCGGTTCGAAGAGATCCGCGCGCTTCTGACCCAGAGGGACGGCGAGGAGTCGCCGCTGCACGACGATCTGTTCGCGGCGCTGGCCGAGGCCATCACGGCTGAGACGCCGGCCCGCAAGGCGGCCGAGAGCATTGCCGCGCGGCTGCCGGACGATCAGTGGGGCGCGCTTTCGCGGCTAGGACTGGAGGAATTGGCGCGGGCTCTTCGTCAGGCTGGCAAGAGATTCCCGGTTCTGGCGCTGCCCCGGTCCAGGGGTGCG
>PMIX01000365.1 GCA_003158395.1 Myxococcales bacterium
ATGAGCGTGATCGTGGCGCGCGCGCTGCCCGACGCGCGCGACGGACTCAAGCCGGTGCACCGACGCATCCTCTATACGCAGCACCTGATGAACAATTTGTGGAATCGGCCGTACATCAAGTGCGCGCGCGTGGTCGGCGATGTGCTGGGCAAATTCCATCCTCACGGCGACACCGCTTGCTACGACGCCCTGGTTCGGCTGGCGCAGGACTTTTCCATGCGCTACCCGCTCATCGACGGGCAGGGCAACTTCGGCTCGGTTGACGGCGATCCGCCGGCCGCCTACCGCTACACCGAGTGCCGGATGGAGAAGATCGGCCAGGAGTTGCTGGCCGACATCGACAAGCAGACCGTCGAGTTCCAGCCCAACTACGACGACAAGGAAACCGAGCCCACGGTTCTGCCCACGCGGCTGCCCAATCTGCTGGTCAACGGCTCCTCCGGCATCGCGGTGGGAATGGCCACCAATATCCCCCCCCACAACCTGCGCGAAATCGTCGACGCGACCATTGCGGTCATCCGCAACCCGGACATCGATGTCGACGATCTCATCGAGATCGTCCCGGGGCCCGACTTTCCCACCGCCGGGCTGCTCTGCGGCCGCAACGGCATCCGCCAGGCCTATGAATCAGGACGCGGCAGCATCCTGGTGCGGGCNNAAGAAGATCGACGGCATCTCCGACGTGCGCGACGAGTCGGACCGGGAGGGCATGCGGGTCGTGGTGGATCTGAAGAAGGACGCCGTGCCCGAGGTGGTGATGAACAACCTGTGGAAGATGACGCCGCTGCAGGAATCGTTCGGCATCAACCTTCTGGCAATCGTCGACGGACGACCGCAGACCCTTTCGCTCAAGCAGGCGCTGCAACAGTTCATCCAGCACCGGCGCGACGTGGTCACGCGACGCACGCAGTTCGACCTGCAGCAGGCCCAGGCGCGTATGCACATCCTGCAGGGCCTGAAGATTGCCGTTGACAACATCGACGCGGTCATCGACCTCATCCGCTCGTCGAAGGACACCGAGACGGCCAAGGCAGGCTTGGTGGAGAACTTCGACCTGTCCGCCATTCAGGCGCAGGAAATCCTCAACATGCGCCTGGCCAAACTGACCGGGCTGGAGCGCGACAAGCTGCTGGCCGAGATGAAGGAAACCGCCGAACTGATCGCGCGCCTGGAAGCCATCCTGGCCAGCGACGCCGTGCTGGTCGGGGTCGTGGCGTCGGAGCTGGAAGAGGTGAGCAAGCTCTACGGCGACGACCGGCGTACGGAAATCCTGGACATCGATGTCGACATCGACATCGAAGACATGATCGCGCACGAAGATATGGTGGTGACGGTTACCCATGGCGGCTACGTCAAGCGCAATCCGCAGGGGCAATACCGGGCGCAGCGACGCGGCGGGCGCGGCATCACCGGGGCCAGCACCCACGAGGAGGACTTCGTCTCCCAGCTCTTCGTGGCGTCGACCCACGACACCTTGTTGATGTTCACCAACAAGGGGCGGGTCTACGCCCGGAGGATCTGGGAGGTTCCCCAGGCGGGTCGAACCGCCAAGGGCAAGGCCTTCGTGAACCTGATTCCTTTGCAGGAGGGCGAACGGGTGGTGGCCTTGCAGCCCGTGCGCGAGTTCTCCGAGGGCGCGTTCGTGGTCATGGCCACCATGCGCGGCCTGATCAAGAAGACTTCGTTGCAGGCTTTTGCAAACATCCGTTCGTCCGGGATCATCGCGCTCACCATCCAGGATGACGATGCGCTGGTCGGGCTGCGCATCACCGAGGGTTCGGCCGACCTGCTGCTGGGAACGCGCAACGGGTGGGCCATCCGTTTCCGCGAGGCCAACGTCCGGCCCATGGGTCGGGTGGCGCGCGGCGTGCGCGGCATTCGTTTGCGCGATCGCGATGACTTCGTCGTCGGCATGGCGGCTCTGCCGCCCGATCGACCGGCCACGCTGCTGACGGTGTGCGAGCACGGCTTTGGCAAGCGCACGGCCACATCGGACTATCCGACCAAGAACCGCGGCGGCAAGGGTGTGATCACCATCAAGACGACAGAGCGCAACGGCAAGGTCATCGACCTGCGCCTGGTCACCGACGAGGACGATCTGATGTTGATCACCAGCGGAGGCAAGCTGATCCGCATGCCGGTGGACGGCATCCCCACCATCGGGCGTAACACCCAGGGCGTGCGCCTGATTCGCCTGGAAGAAGACGAAACCGTGGTGGCCATGGAGCGTCTGGCCGAAAAGGAAGAAGGCGAGCGCGAGGTTTCGCCCGAGGTGGCCGCGGCGCGCGCCGAGGAGCAAACCTTGGCGGAAGAGGATCTGGGCGAAGAGGCGGCCGGCGACGATGATGATGAGGATGTGGAAGAGACCGAGGACGAGGGCGCTGATGAAGGCGGCGAGGATGGCGGCAACGACCCCAAGGCTAACTAGAGCGCCCATGAGAAATACCACGGTTTCCACAGCGCTCTTTGAGCGCGCACAGAGTTTGTTTCCGGGCGGCGTGAACTCGCCGGTCCGTGCGTTCAAGGCGGTGGGTGGCACGCCCATCTTTATCGCGCGCGGGCAGGGTGCCCGGGTGTGGGACGCCGACGGGAACAGCTACTTGGATTTCTTGGGCTCGTGGGGGCCGCTGATCCTGGGCCACGCCCATCCGGACGTGGTGGCTGCCGTCCAGGCCGCCGCCCGCGACGGGACCTCTTTTGGGGCCTCGACTGAACGCGAGGTCTTGCTGGGCGAAGCGATTCGAGCGGCCGTGCCGTCGATGGAACGCATGCGCTTCGTGTCCTCGGGGACCGAGGCCACCATGTCCGCCCTGCGCGTGGCCCGCGGCTTCACGGGCCGCCACAGGTTCATCAAGGTCGAGGGCGGCTACCACGGCCATGCGGATACCCTGCTGGCCGCCTCAGGGTCAGGTGTGGCCACGCTGGGCCTGCCTGACTCCGCCGGCGTCACCCCCGGCGCTGTCGCCGACACCATCGTCGTCCCCTTCAATGATGAGGCGGCCATGCAAGCCGCCTTCGAAGCCAACCAGGTGGCGGCTGTCATCATCGAACCCATCCCAGGAAACATGGGTCTGGTGCCGCCTCGACCAGGCTACCTGCCAGCTTTGCGCCGGCTTTGTGACGCGTATTGTGCGCTGTTGATATTCGACGAGGTCATCTCAGGCTTCCGGGTCAGCCGTGGCGGTGCCCAGGCGCTTTTCGGCGTCCGGCCGGACCTGACCTGTCTGGGCAAGGTCGTGGGCGGCGGCCTGCCCCTGGGGGTATTCGGCGGACAGGGCGACATCATGTCTGCGGTGGCGCCCGAGGGCCCGGTCTATCAGGCCGGCACGCTGTCCGGAAACCCGCTGGCCATGGCCGCCGGGTTGGCTGTCTTGCGCAAGTTGGACCAGGCTGCCTATGACCGGCTCGATGCTCTTGGCCAGCGCCTGGAGGCCGGCATCAAGGAGGCGCTGGCCACCACCTCCGTACCTGCACAATTCCACCGGGTGGGGTCCGTCTTTACCTTGTTTTTTTGTGCAGAGTCGGTAACCGACTTCACTTCGGCCAAACGCGCAGACGTTGGGCGCTACGCCCGCTTCTTCCATGCGATGCTCGACCGCGGCATCTACCTGCCGCCCGCCCAGCTTGAGGCCGGGTTTGTCTCGTTGGCCCATACAGAGGACGACATCGACGCGTTTGTCGCGGCCAGCCGCGAAGCCTTGGTCGCGAGTCGTTGATATGTTGATATAGTGTTGGACGCGCCCGCAAAGGTCCCTCTGGCGGTGCGTGCCTTTTTGCGGTAAGAGACGCGTCCCTCCGGGAGACAGATCAAGCCATGCCACAGAAAAGCCCGCTTTCGCTCGTCAACGAAACCTTTGGCGCCAAGGACAAGCTGGTAGACAAGCTTGTGACCCTGCTCGATCGGGGTGAGGAACCCAAGGCCGAGCTGCGCAAGCGGCTGCTGGCCGCTGCGAACAGCAGGCTGCTCAACCTTCATCGCGTCGCCACCGCCGTCAAAGAAAAGTTTGGTTCGCGCGAGAAGCTGATTGCCCAGGCCGCGTCCCTGCTTGGTCATAGCAAGGACAAGGATTTTCTGGCCCGGCTTGACAATCGGTCGGACGCGCGCCTGCTCGACCTGGTCACCGCCGCCGAGCGCAAGGCCAAGCGGGCCGCGGCGAAGTCGAAGACCAAGCCTGCCGCGTAGCACCCCCAGCTAAATCCTGGGCTAGGCCGCCGGAAGGGGTGGGCCCGCGGATCGCGGGTCGCGGGCCGCGTGGGCGGGAGCGTGAGGGTGAGCGAGTTCGTGGGCGGGACGCGGAAGACGGATCGGGTGCCGCGCACGCTCACGCGAGTCGCCCACGCAAGCCGCTTTCCGCTGGTCGCTCACGCTACCGCTACCGCTCACGGGCACGCTGGCCGATCTGGGCTGGCGCGAAGTTTCCCAACAAGCCGTAGCTAACTTGAATCCGGGGTAGCGAGCGCGTTCGCTACTTGGGAATCTGAACCTGGACATGAGCTGACCCGAGGTTGTCGGCGGAATCCCAGGCGCGCACGGTGATGATGTGCGGGCCAGGCGGAAGCGAAGGCGGCAGCCGGATGGAGAAGGCCTCGGTCGTCTGGTCCAGGATGCCGTCGTCCGCCAAGACCGGTCTCCAGTCGTTGCCGTCGATGGAAAACTCGATCTGCGAGATGACCGACGCCGCGTCGTGGACCCGGCCGGTCACGCGCGGCAACCGGGCCTGCAGGTCCGCGACCACGGGCCGGGTGTTGTCCACCAAGAAAGACGGGGAAACGAAGGTGAAATCGAGCGCGCGGTCTTTCGCGGTCACCTTCTCGTCCGATGCCCAAACCCGAATCAGGTAGCGGCCGTCAGGAACTGAGTCCGTATTCCAATCGTATTCGGGCTTGCCGAGCGGATCCGGCCCGCCCAGCGGCCGCCACACGGTTTCACTTTCCTGCCGGAACCATAGTCGGTAGATGAGTTCGTCATTGTCAGGGTTCTCGACCTTCCAGCGCAGCTTGAGCACCGACGAGTGCGAGCGAGTGCTGGTCGGGGGGGGGGCCGTGCTGCCCCCTGCACCACCCGCGCCCAATACAGCGGGGACCGGAGCCGCATCTGCAAGGTAGACCTCGGTGACGCGAGCGCGCTGGTTGTGCGGCACATAGTAGGTGAGCGCCTCGCGCAACACGGACGACTGGTTGGGAAGCCCAACCCGGTATTGAAGATAGCGCGCTTGCTCCCCGGCCACCTTGCCCTGCCCTTGCCAGCCGCTGTGGCTGACCGATTCCAGCTTCCTCCAGTTGCTCCAGCTCTTGTCGGGCTTGGCCGTGTTGCCCGCGCGGGTTTCGAAGATCAGATCGTCCGACCCGGCCCAGTGCACGAAACCCCATCGTGCAGGACCTTCGGCGTCGAGCACTCTCGAAAGATATGAGGCTTCGCTGGCGGCAGCGGGGCGAACGCGAAAGATGGCACCAACATCGCCTGTGCCCACCAGGAAGCCTTCAGATGTGGACACCAGCGAAAGCGCCTGCCGCTCCGGCAGGTCGATGGCGAGGGCAGCGGTGCGGTCAGGCGAAATGCGATGGATCTTTCCCTGTGTTCCCGACGCGGCATACACCTGGCCGCCAGGGCCGGCCAGAAGTGCCGTGAAGTAGCCGTCGGCAAGCGCCAGCACCTGCTCGATGCTTCCGTCGTCGTCCAGCCGATAGACCGCGGCGTGCGCCTTGACTTGGTCGGTTCGGGGCAGCGCGCCTGAGGCTGGCGCCGGCCCCGGGGGCAGCTTGGTGCCCTTGCCCGGCTGGGCGCCCGGGACCGGTGTGGCGAGGGCCTCGCTGGGCCGGTCGAAGGCGTTGACCGCGAGGTAGGTCGCGCCTGCAGCCCGCGCGATGGCGCGGATCTCGTTGGCTTCAAAGTCGTGCAAGGCCTCGGCGTGGCCGTCGGGGTGGATGCGATAGAGGATCGCCTCGTCGGCCGTACCCGCCAAGAGGACACCCTTGTCGCCCAACGCCAGGGCCAACACGTGCTTGTCGCCGGAGTCCCACAGGAGGCGTTCCTTGCCCTGGGCGTCGATGACGAAGACTTGCCCCGGAATCCCGGTAGCAGCGTAGGTCTTGGCGCCCTTGGCATCGGAGAGCAGCGCCCAGACATGTTCCGCCGGCAACTTGGCGAACGGCCGGGCAGCGCCACTCTTGACGTCGACGGCAAAGATGCGACCGCCAGGGGTGGAACCGGCCAGAAGACTCGCGTCGGATCGGGCAGAGAGCGCGGTGACCCAGGGTGCGGCGATCTCGGCTACCTTGTTCGCCTCGCCGGCACTGGCGGCGACCGACACGGCGTAAATTCGCCCCTGGTCGCCGGTGCCAAAATAGGCCGTGCGGCCGTCGGGGCTCAGGGCCACGCACCAGGCAAAGGCCGCATCCAGTGCAAGGCGCTTCGCCTTCATGCCCGGGACCACCTCGCCCGTGGGCAGCACCATGCTGGACGTGGCCTCGCCTTCCTCGAAATCTTTGGCCGTGGTCTGGCGAAAAAAACGCGTGGTGGTGGCAAGGGCGACGCTGGCGACCAACAACCCGGCGGATGCAAGGATCCAGGGAAAGCGTGGCTTCATCGAGGGACATAGTATTACCGCCTCGGGGAAGTTCGTGGCTGGTCAAAGAGCAATTCACCTGGGATTCTCGCCAACTGGCGATCCCTGCGGCACAATCGGGACGTGCTGCCGACTCCGTCTGCTTCGCCGCCCAAGACCGTCTGGGCTGTCCTTGATGTTTTGCGCTGGACCACGGCCCATTTTGAAAAGCACGGCCTGGCCTCGGCGCGCCTGGATGCCGAGTTGCTGGCGGCCCACGCGTTCGGGATGTCGCGGGTTGAGCTCTACGCACACTTCGACCGGCCCCTGACTGCGGCCGAGCTGGCCGCCTACCGCGATCTGGTGTCGCGACGGTTGGCGGGCGAGCCGGTGGCGTACCTTTTGGGCCACAAGGAGTTTTGGAGCCTGGATCTGCTGGTCGACCTGCGCGTGCTGATTCCCCGGCCCGACAGTGAGACCCTGTTGGAGGAGGCGCTCGACCGTTTTGCAAACCCCGGCGCAGCCTTGCGCATTGCTGACGTGGGCACCGGATCAGGCGCGCTGGCCCTGGCGCTGGCCAAGGAGCGGCCGCAGGCGCAGGTCTCTGCGACCGACATTTCGCCCGACGCGCTGGCCGTGGCGCGTGCCAATGCGGAGCGTTTGGGTCTGGCTGTCACGTTCCTTCTGGGCGATCTCGATCAGCCCCTCGTGCCAGCGGGTCGCTTTGATCTGATCGTCGCCAACCTTCCCTACATCCCGAGCGCTGACATCGACCGACTCTCCGCCGACGTGCGCAGCGAGCCACGCCTGGCGCTCGACGGCGGGGGAGACGGCCTTGTGCTCGTGCGCAGGCTGGTCGAGGCTGCGCCGAAACTCCTGCATCCGGGCGGCGGCCTGGCCCTGGAGGTCGGCGTCGGCCAGGCTGGCGTGGTCGGGGAGCTTCTACGCGAGGCTGGGCTCGGTGATGTTCGTTCCCGTCGCGATCTGGCCGGGATCGACCGGGTTGTCTCAGGTATGAAAGGAACCTCATCGTGAACCTCCGACTTGCTCTGCTCGGGCTGGCGCTAGCCGGATGTTTCTCGGCCAGCCAACGACGCGAGGATGATCTCATTCGAGACGCCCGCATGTTCGCCGATGATCTGCGCTGGGCACGCTGGGATCAGATGGGGTCTTCCATGCCGGCCGAGGAGAAACGGCTGTTTCTGGAGCGGGTGGATCTGGTGGGCAGCGAGCTGGTGATGTGCGACTACGAAGTGAAGAGCATCCACTTCGACACTGGCTCCTCGGCGGCCACCGTGACC
>PMIX01000425.1 GCA_003158395.1 Myxococcales bacterium
CCGTCGTCCCATCCTTGCGAACAGGGCGCCGGAGCGGTGGGGATAGCCTGGGTGGGCGTCGTCTTGCCATTGATGAGAGTGATGTGCTGGAGCGTCAGCCCCTTGTCGTTGGCCTGAAAGTTCGCACTGTCGAACCTCAGGATCTGCGCGGCATTCCCACCGTCGAGGGTGATCTTGTTGCCGCCGTCGATGACGGTGTTCTTGTTGGTCGGGAGGTTGAGCGTGGCGGTCACCTGAATGGTGACTGCGCCGCTCCCGCAGTTGAAAGTGATGACGCCGCCCGCGGTCGCCGCCGCCTGGAGCTGGCTGAAGCTGCAGCTCGCCTCGGTACCGGTTCCCACCACGGTCGTCGGATTGGAAACGTCGGCGGGCTGGCCCCTGGCGGGAACGCCGGTGCTGCATGAGCCGTTGGGGTTCCCGGCGCTCATGATGGTTCCGGCGTCCGTCGCGTTCGTGCCCCCCTGTCCGTTCATGCCCCCGTGTCCGTTCGTGCCCCCCTGTCCGTTCGTGGCCCCCTGTCCGCTTGTGCCGCCCCTGCCGTTTCCGCCTGAGCCTGTACTCCCACCGTTGCCCAGGCGCGAGCTTCCGCCGGTGGCGGGCATCCCCCCCGTGTCCGTGTTGATGGAGTTCGATGCTCCGCATCCGGACGCCAACAGAACGACCACAACCAGGCATCGCCGCACACACATCTTTTAACTGTAGCACCGAGCTCTGAAGGTCGCTGCTCGGAAAGCGACAAACGGTCCGGTTCCCGCCGGGGTCGACAGTCCATGGTGCGACAACCCGCCGCGCTGGGAGCGGCAGGATGCCTCGGCGTTTTCAAGCTCCGTGCAGCGAGCCGTCATCAGGCGGCGCGCAGAAATGCTGCGGGTTCGCGGAGCTAGCCAGCGCGTCCGCCGTGGCACTGCCGATGCAAACATTGTGGTTGGGAATAGGGGAGGGGTCGTCATGAAAGGGGTGAAAGTCTGCCGCTTCGGGAGGGCGAGCATTTGGTACTGACGCCGCAGGGCACAATTCACGGTTGATGGGTTGCGAGATGAAGCACTATCCAGCCGTTGCGGGAGGCAAGGAGCCGCGTCCGTTGCGCATGGTGGCGGGCGCGATTGCGATGGTTCTTGTCATTGGGACGATCGACTACATCACCGGCTCCCAGGTTTCGATCGCCCCGCTCTATCTGGTCCCGATTGCGGTCGCGACCTGGTTCGTCAGCCTGCACGCGGGATTGCTTCTCTGCGGTCTGTCAGCGGTGGTTCGACTTCAGGACCTTTGGCTAACCATGCACCATTTCTCGCATCCGCTCATCCCCTATTGGAACGGCGTCGTCGAGATGGGGTTCTTCGTCGTCGTCGCCTATATCCTGTCGAGGCTGCGGGCGACGACAGAGCATTGGGCTACCCTGGCCAGGACAGACCCGCTGACCGGGGTTCTCAACCGAAGGGCGTTCAACGAGATTGCTACGCGCGAGGTCGCTCGCGCCGAGCGCTATCGCCGGTCGCTGTCGCTGGCCTATTTGGACATCGATGACTTCAAGAAGGTCAACGACGAGGGCGGGCACGAGGACGGTGACCGCCTACTGGTGGAGGTCGCGGAGACGCTCGCGCGCAATTTGCGCGCTTTTGATGTCGTCGCGCGCTACGGGGGCGATGAGTTCGTGTTGCTCCTGCCCGAGGCCGGAGACAAGGCGGCGGAGATGGTGCTCGACAAACTCATGGGCGCCTTGCGCGGCGCCGTGCAGGGCCGTTGGCCAGCGAGCTGCAGCATCGGCGCGGTAACCATCGATGGGCCGCGGACCTCGCTCGATCGATTAATCCAGCAGGCCGACAAGCTCGCCTACGCCGCCAAACAGGACGGCAGGGATTGCGTGCGGCACCGGCACCTCCACCGGAGCGGGACGAGTGACGTTGAAGCAACGCCGCTACCCGAGACGGCGGCTCCTCGCCCCATCCTGCTCTCGCATTCATCCTCTGTCTCACACGCCAGAGGTCACTGAATCAGATGTCTCGTCGTCAGGCACGAGGTAGCCGCACGACGATCCGCGTGCTGTGATCCGAGACGGACGATAGTTCGCAGGTTCCCCCCAGCGATCGTGTCGTGCGGTCGACAATCGCGAGGCCGAGACCGTGACCGGGAAGCTCGCGGTCGATCGGTCCTCGGTAGAATGGCTCGAACGCGTGCTTGGCGCTCTCGGGATCCATCCCCACACCGTTGTCCTCGACCGCGAGCTCGACCATCGGCCCGGCGTCACGGGTCTCAATCGTGATACGCAGCGGCCGAGAGCGCGCGCGGAACTTAATGGCGTTGCCGATGAGGTTCCGCAGAATCTGGCCAAGGACACTTTCCGCGCAGGCGACCCGGCCGGCACCCAACTTGGTCACCAGGTCGACCTCGTGAAGGTCCGCCCCCATTTCCTCGATGGTCTTTGCGACCACTACGGCTGTCGACGATTGCCCCGCTGGCGGACGCCCTGAGATCGACAGCGCAAGCATGTCGTCCACGACACGAGCCATGCGGTCGACGGCCTGACGAATCCGTTGCACCATGGTCGCGACCCCTTCCGGCAATCCCGGAGACTCAAGGATCAGATCGGCATAGCCGCGGATAGGGTTCATCGGACTGCGAAGGTCGTGCGCCGCGCGCCCGGCAAAAGCTTCTAGCTCTTGGTTCTTCTCGTCGAGAAGCTGGACGCGTTCAACGATCAGTCGACGCTGGCGACCGAGAACACGAAGGAGCCAGAGGGAGATGGCCATCGTGATGCCGATCACAATCCCGCCGACAACCGCGTCGCTCCAGACGGCCTGCCGATGCGCGGCGCGGATTAGGGCCACGTTGTTGCTCCCTTCGAGAGAGTTAATCGAGAGGAGTCTGTCGATGGAGTTGTCGATCTCTGCTTCCACGACAGACGCTGCTCGCTGGCGGTTTCTAGGGTTCCCGGATAGTTCGCGAATCAACCCCTGAAGGTGCATCCACTCCTCGCGTTCTCCCTGGTAGGTCGCCAGCGGCTCGTAGTCGCGGGCGTCCTCATCGATTGCCCTCGCCAACTGGTCGATCTCGTGCTCGCCGCTCGTCGCGGCCAGACGCTTGGCGTGATCTCGGATATTGTTCAGCAGGGTAATCGAGCGCTGCGAGTTCTCGACGATATCGGCGGTTCTGCGCGCCTCCTGCTGGGAGAAGAACACGTCGAGCGCAAGCATCCCGATGATAAGCAGCGTCACCAGGCCAAGTGCGACAAGCACGGGCCAGGTGGATAGGAGCACGGTCCTCGGGTTTTCGTTGCTCACGAAGTCCCTTCTTCGAAACCAGATCGGCGTCACAGGATCTCCATGATAGTCTTGCCGACGTGGGTTCGCACGGCAGGATCCTGATCGCTGAGGACGATGACCCGACTCTTGAACTTCTGGCCACTGTCCTTCGACGCGAGAGCTACGAAGTGGTGACCGTGGCTGACGGTCGGGAGGCGCTTGACCGACTGGCAGAAGGCACATTCGACCTGGTGCTGAGCGACGTCCAGATGGCCCGCGCCAGTGGTCTGGAGGTTCTTGCCACGGTCACCAAGCAATTTCCTGACACGCCCGTGGTTCTCATCACCGCGTATGCCGCGCCGGGGGCCGCGATGGACGCCATCGCCAGCGGCGCCGCCGACTACCTTGCCAAGCCGGTGGACATCGTGGCGCTTCGTACAACCGTGGCTCGGGCACTGGAGCGGCGCCGCCTGGCGATGGAAAACCGTTCGCTCCGTTCCGCCATCGCCGGGCGCAAGGTGTTGGTTGGCACCAGCCCTCTCATGCTCCAGCTCTACAAAGAGATCGCCCATGTTGCGCCCACCGACGCCACGGTTCTGATCACGGGCGAGAGCGGCTCGGGCAAGGAGCTGGTCGCACGCACCATCCATGAGCGCAGCCGCCGCGCCGACCATCCTTTCGTCGCGTTCAGCTGCGCTTCGCTGGCGGAGGGCGTCCTCGAAAGCGAACTGTTCGGCCACGAGCGCGGCGCNNAGCGAGTTGTTCGGCCACGAGCGCGGCGCCTTCACGGGAGCCAACGCTCCCCACAAGGGTTTGTTCGAATCCGCCGAGGGAGGCACAATCTTCCTTGACGAGGTCGGAGACGTCCCAACCAAGATGCAGGGGGAGTTGCTTCGGGTCATCCAGGAAGGGGAGGTCCGGCGTGTAGGTGGCTCCGCGCTTGTCAAGGTGAACGCCCGCGTGATCTCCGCGACGAACCGCGATCTTGGCGCCGAGGTGGCCGCGGGACGGATGCGCCAGGATCTGGTCTATCGCCTGAACGTCGTTTCGTTGCGGGTACCCCCGCTCCGCGAACGAGGCGACGACATCATCGCTCTGACCCTGCACCACGCCGCCCGGCATGCCGCGCTCCTCGGTCGCGCGGAGCCGCACATCAGTGAAGAAGCCATGGACCGGATCCGCAACTATTCGTGGCCCGGCAACGTCAGAGAGCTGGAGAACGCGCTCGCACGTGCGGTAGCCATGTCCCAGCACGGGGTGATTTTGCCCGGCGATCTGCCCGCGCTCGCCGCTGGCGCCACGCCTGCCAACCTGTCTGCCCTCCACGGCGACTGGCCGACGCTGGAGGAGTTGCAGCGTCGCTACATCGAACGAGTCCTTGAGCACACCGGTCACAACAAAACCTCGGCGGCCAGCATTCTTGGCATCGATCGCCGAACCATTCAGCGACTCGCCTCACGCGAAACGGATGAAGACGACAAGTCGTGAGTGCGACGACTGGGCGCCTCATGCCAAGGGCTGCCGGGCCATCAGATCCGCGACGGCCGCGCGCAACTCGGGTATTCCAAAGGGCTTGCGTAGGAGTTTCGCATTACCCAGGCGATCGACCTTGGCCTGAAGATCGGTCCCTGCCAGCCCGGTAATCACGAGGACGGGCGCGTTGACTTCCGCCGCTCGCGCGGAGTGCAACACCTGAAGTCCTTCCATCCAAGGCATGTGGATATCGGTTACGACCAGGTCGAACGGGCCGTCTTCTGCGAGGAGTTGCACCAATTCCGCACCGTTCGACGCTTCGCAGATCTCGATCAAAGGGTTCCCAAGGGCCAGCCGGAGCAACGCCAGACTGTCGGGATCGTCATCAGCGATGACAATCCGCGAGACCGTCATCTGCCTTCGCGCCGCGAGCGCCGACTTTTCCAATGTGAATTCACGTTTGCCGTATTCATTCATCATGGGACACCTCATTGCGCCGGTAGTGACCGGGATAATGCATCGGCTATGCCACAACGAGGTGACGTTCCTTCCTCGCGATGCGTGGAGGTCTGCGGCCGGCGCACCGACTGCCTGTCGCATGGCCGGGAATGGCCGCGACAAATTGCCGCGGTGTCGTTGCAGTTCGCGGTGGAACCATACGCAACCAGAGCCGGACCGAATGTCGCTGGCCGCTCCGATCTTGGCACCGTCCTTGCTCTAGTCCTCTGTCGTGCCCCGAAAGGAGGCTTCCCATGAAGACCCAATACTCCGAGACAGCAAATCCCTCCTCGTGGCGGTTGCCCAAGCGACTCACCAAAGACGATCGGATTCCGGATTCCCGCGGAACGACCGGCAAGGCGCGGACGCTTCCCATCGCCGTGGGTACGACAGGCCAGCCGTTGGGGTGGATAGAACGAACACTCCTGGCCGTGGACACCGATCGGGTGTTCATTGAGGTGTCTGATCCAGAACTGCGCCAAGCGCTGGTTGACGCGTACGAGGACGAAGGCTGCGATGTGATTGCCACCAGCAACAGCCGGACTCTCGTGGCATTCATGGAGCGACTGCCAATTCCGGACGACTTCGGGGACGACGTCGTGATCGCGGAGGATGACTTCCCCGGGACGAATGCCACTGACCTTCACCGCCAGCTCCTGGCGCGCGGCTGGCCAATCCCTGTGGTCAGGGTTTCGACACAAGCGCCTTCTGGGAAGGCGGGGGTGGCGCCATGAAAATCAAACTGAATGTCGCTATTTGTTCCCTAATTCTGAGGTTCGGCGTCGCTCAGGCCCAGGACATGAGCCCTGTCGAGTATTCGACGAGCCAGGTTTCAACCCCTGGCGCTGCACCGCAAGCCGTGCAGCCGTCCACGCCGGCGCCGGACATGCTGCCTCCGGCGCCGCCGCAGCAGCCGCCAGCACCACCAGTCCAGGCGCAGGGCCAGGCGGAGCCCCAGATGCAGCAGCCCGCGGGGGGAGCTCAGGCGGCGGGCGCGGGTCAGTGGGTCTACACGAGTGAATACGGCTGGATCTGGATGCCCTATGGAAACCAGTACACGTACGAGGGTGGGGCCAACGATGCCTATCCGTATTCCTATGTGTACTACCCCAGTTACGGATGGATGTGGCTCGCAGCACCTTGGGTTTGGGGATGGGGTCCCTATCCCTATTTTGGTCCCCGGGGTGCCTTTGGCTTTGGCTGGTACGTTGGCCTCTACCGGGCTGGCTACGGCTGGGGTGGATACCGCGGCGGTGGAGGCGGGAGATACGGCTTGGGTGGCGGCTTCCGCGGCGCAAGCTATCGCAGCGGCGTTGGCGGTGGCTCACGCAGTGGGTTCAGCGGTCATGGCGGCTTTGGCGGCGGCCACGGCGGCGGGCATCGCTGACTGGACTAGAAATTCAGGGCAGGTGGCGGCGGGGGTGGCGGTGGGGGTGGCGGTGGAGGAGGCGGCGGGGCCCCGCCAGCTTGTGGCGGCGTGGGCGGGGCGGAGCCACCCCCGACCGGAGGCGGCGTGGGAAGTCCGCTGTCGGGAAGCAGACACGACGACAGGTCGAAGATCATGAACTCCAGCGCCTTCTCTGGCGCGGACAGGTCACGGGCTGTCTTGCAGCCGGCAGGGAAAGTGGCGTTCTTGGTGTCTGCGTCGGCCCCCGTAACCACCGCGCTCGCCAC
>PMIX01000272.1 GCA_003158395.1 Myxococcales bacterium
CGCGTGGGGAGCCCGCCGGCTCCCTCGGCGCTACTGGATCTGGAACGGGGTGGTGCCGCTCTGGGCCGGGTCGAAGGTGGTCACAGCGCTGTCGCCCTTGCGGGCGTTGATGCGCACGATCTGACCGCGGCTGTTTGGCGTTAGCGCAGTGCGCCCCTGGTCCAGGACGTACACATAGGGATACGAAATCTGACTGGTGGAGTCAGTCATCAAGGGACTGTCGGGCAGTATGGTCGGCCCGGTGAAGATGTGGATGGGCTGGGTCAAGGCGATCTCATACGACGGGAGAGCGACGGTAACCGGGATGAAGCCGCCTATGAGGTTCAGGCTCGTCGTCAGGCTGTCGCCGCCATATTGGTCCAGATTGGTGAGTACGAAACGCATCTGCGGATTTTGGAAAATGGCCTTTGTTGATTTCTGAGGCGTGCTGCTCGTGGCCCCCTCGTCGTAGTTGAAGTCTTGGTACAAGCACGGATTTGGGTCGGGTGGCGCAACGGGTGAGTATGGAGGGTTAGGTGTCCCAGGGGTCGCCTGCCCGAACAGCGCCAATTCTGTGTTCGTTTTGTCCGTCCTCGTCTTGCCTGTGGAATCAGTCGTGACGCTATCGACCGGCACGATGCCATCAATCGTCGCGCATGCAGGCGCTGACAGGAAAATCCGGTTTGCCAGGGCTGGAGCGCGGTTGGGATCGAGCTGGCACTGGCCGTTGATGACTGTTGTGGTCTTGAGGTCCGGCAGCGAGCTGCCTGAGACTAGGAAGCTGGTGCCGGCACTCACGTGGTACCGGTTGCTCGGCTGGGGCCAGCAGGCTAGACCCAAAGGAGGAGGAAGGGCCAGGGGAGGCGCCTCGACGCAGTATCGAGCCCCTGTTTCGCCGGGTAGGCGGGGCCCGAGAGAGCTGGGGATGACTTCGCATACGAAACCCGGGCGGCAGTCCCGATCGGCATCCTGCAGCGTCGCCCCACCCGCTGGGGAGCGGCCACAGGCTTTCACACAACGCTTGAAGTTCTCGCCCGGCCACACCTGTTGCCACTGGAAGCCTGGATTCGTCCCCGAAACTCGGTGCGCGGCAGTGGGTTGGCATTCCGCATCGTTGCCAGTGTCGGTCGCGGCTACGCGATTGAATGCCGTCTTGGGCACTTCGTCCAGGTGCAAGCCGAGGGTCAGGTGAGTAGGCGTCGCCGCGAGGACTTCGTAGCGGCGTCGGCTGCCCATGAAGCGGGCGCACGCGTCGACCAGGTCCTGTTTGGCGGTCTTGGGCAGGCACAGGCCCGTCGCACCTCCGATCGGCTGATGGCATGTAAAGAATTCCTGTGGGCTGCAGTCGGTGTCGGCGGTGCATCCTGGCAAGACCACCAGATCGCCCGTGACTACGCCGTTGGCGCAGAAGTCGGCTCCCACATCGTCCAGGGCACCGGCCGAGGTGCCCGTCGTCGTTTGATCCTGGAGCGTGCCCGAGCTGCGCGCCGTGCTGGGGAGAGTGGCTTCCCAGGCGATGGTGAATGCGCGCGACACGTAGGTCGCCTGGTACGGGAAATTGACCCAGTAGTTCGTGGTGGTGTTGATCGAGTTCCCCCTCGCGGGCGCCGAGGAATCGTTCTCCACTTCCTCCAGTCGGGGGCCACTTGTCGAAGACAGAATGGGCGTGGTCGGGAACAAGAGGTCGGACGCGACCGGTGTGCGCAGCGGCGGCGTGGAGGACAGGGCCAGGGTGTCGGCCGTGTACTGGCCGGTCGCGCGGAGCTCGCGGAACGAGTGAGTCAGGGTGTTGTCTTCGTTGATGACCACGGTCGATTGGGCATCGGCCAGCGTGGTGGGCGCGAGGTTGAGAATGTAGACGGCGTCATTCGAGGCGAGCAAGAACGCGAACTGGCCGGAAAGCGTCGAGGGATTCTTTTGGATGCCAGCCGCAGTCACCGGTAAATCGACGACCGCGATGTCGCGCGCAATGGGCGGCGCCGCGGTACGAACCGGAAGCGTGGGAATGCGAATTCCAGGCCCCTGGGCGAGCGGCCGCCGCGCCGCGGGGTTGACCGGGAAGCACCCAGTATTGGCCGGCAGTTTGGCCCGATCAGGTTCGACGTTGACGTCGCATTCCTGTTCCGGCTGCACGCCGACGTTCACCACACGGACTGATCCGTCGCGCGCAAAGGCATAGAGGAACCGGCCCCGCCCAGCGAGGAAACTCCCTTGGCTGTCGATCACGCTGCCGTCGGCCAGGGTGATCGACACGGGGTTGAAGGGGTCGACTGAGAGACGCAAGTGATCAATCCCGATTGCTCCTGGCTCGAGCGCGATGTGCCCGCCGCCAGCCGGTATGACCAGGGCACCGTCCACGACGTCCAAGGCCGTGAGGAAGTCGTCGGCAGCGCTGGCCCCCACGTACACGCGGCTGCTGTCTGGAAGCAGGGCCAACGCGCCCACGGCCAGAAGTGAACTTGTTCCCACGTCCACTGCGCCCTGGTCGGCTTCGCCAGCATCGGCGGGCGCGGCCGCCCCCTCCCCATCATCCACCACGGTCCCCGCGTCTGCGACGGTCGAAGGCGCGCAATCTGCTGGACAATTCGGTTCATCGCCTGCGGAGATGACCCCGTCGGGACGGATGAAGACCGAGTCCTTGATGGTCCCCGACGGCATGTCAAGCAACGCGACCAGGTCACAGGACGGAAAGGTCACCAAAGCCGGCGGGGCTTGCTCGGCCTGGCACAGTCCAACTTTGGATAGCAAGAAGACGATTTCCTTCGGACCGGCATTGAGTGGGCGCCCGGATCTTGTCTTCGGCACCACCCGTGTCACCGGACTGCCGACTCCGGTCGCGGGTTCAGCCGGGCTGAACAGCAGTGATGCCAGCAAGCGCGACGGATCAACCAGCCCGAGATCACAGGAATCGCGGTTGGCACTGGCGACCCAGCAGCCATCCGCACTGGCAGCCAGCGACTCAGGCATGGATCCGACGGGCACCATGTTGAAACCAAACACGCCCGGATCGAGGTCGACGAGACGGCCTTTGTCGATATCCACCGCAGCCATCTCGCCACGGGCAGTGTTGGTCACGAGAGCGAAGGTGCCCAATTGCCGCGACGACGTGCCCGCCGGCTGGATCACCGGGTCCTTCTCGCCCGGCGGGTGGCAGACACGCATGGGCCGGCCGGTAAGGGTCCCGGTGTCGGAATCGATCGCCAGACACACGAACCCCATGTCGCCAGGCCGCTCCAGGTTGCGTGCGGGTATGACAGTTGGCGTGGCACTGCACGCGCCAAACAAGCCACAGAACACTATCGTCGGACCGACTCGCAATCTCATTGCGTATCCGCGTGGGGGAAGCCGAGCCTCTGCACCACCATGTACTCGGTCGGGCTTCCTGGCGCAAGGTCAATGACCGACACATTGTTGTCGGCGTAGCCGGCCACGAATGCAATCGTCGGATCGGTGGGCGAGAACGTCAGGGCCGTAGGGCCGTGGCCTGCCTCGATGATGGCCTCGACCAGGGGTGCCTGCGGGTCGACAACGTAGACCTGACCCCCTTCGAAGCAGGTGATGAAGAGCAGGCTCCCGCGGCCAGCATCGTGAAACTGCATGTGGCTCGCCCCGCTGCAGATTTCAAGAATGGCGCTTGGACTGCTGGAGGGCTCGCCGTTTTGGTCCAGTCGACGGTCGAGCACGACCAGCGCGGCTGGATCGGTGGAGGTGGATATGTCTGGTGAGTTGCGATAGAGGACGTAGGCTTGGTTGCCGTCAGGCGACACGAGAAATCCCCGCACATCCGTGCCCGATGGCAAGAAGGCGGACGACTTGATCTGTTCGCCCGGGACCAAGGAAAGATCACGTGCCGTGGCAGCGATCGGGTCGCAGTGTTGCCCCGGCGCTTGGCACTGCAACACCATGCCGGTGATATCCGGGCTCGCGCGGGCCACCGCGTAGATCACGCCGCTAGGATTCCCGGGATCGTCCAGGGCCAGGGCCGTGACACCCTGGACCGTACTGGTCGGGAATACCACCCGGGCTATCGAATTGATGGTGTTGGGTGCCTGGGGGTCCACCAGGCTGCTGATGTCGGTGGTTGAAATGCCGCCACCCACAATCTGGCGGTTCGCCGCGATGGTCAGGTGGCTAACGTAGAGAATCCCCAATTCCTGATCGAGAGCCAGGGAATGCGGCTCTTCAGGCAAGACATTGTCGGTAGTGGCCGCTCCGCCGGGACGACGGACGCGCCAGTTGTCGTCGCAGAATGGATTGCGAAGTTGCGGATCCTCGGCTTGGCGTGGTCCGTTGCAGCGCATGTGCACCGAACCGGTGCTGTTGGTGATGTCGACGAACGTGATCGAAGGTTCGGCCCGAACCACTATGAAGATGCGACACACCGACTGGCCATCCGCGCCTTGATAGGTCTGGATGGCCGCATCGCCACCGAAACTGCCAATCTGCACCGTGACATCCGCTTGCACGTAGGCCCGCTCGTTGCAGTTGAGGGCACGCGGGCGCAGCAGATCAAAGCAGCAAGGCTCGTCCAAATTCGCGGCGAGGGTTTCCGCTGCCCTGTCATCGATGAAGTGGGTCGTGCTGCACGCCGGCCAGGACGGCAAGCCCGCCGCGGCCGGCAACTTCTCTCGATCGCGCTTCGCCTTCTGCAGGTCAATTGCGAGCAGCGTCCCCGCGTTAAAGCGGAGATCGTTGTTCGAATTGACTACGTAGAGCCAGTTGCCATCAGGGTCAATTGCAAGCCCACCTGGCCAGAAGATCTGGTCCAAGGGCGGGTCGATCCCGGTCTGGCCCAGGCCGCAACCGGCTCCGGCTAGGACAAGGGCCCCAAGCGCGGGAAGCCAGAAAATCGGGACGCGGCCGACGGGGGATCTCATCGGGGGATGTCCCCCGTCGGTAGGTCGCACGTTCCTGATGTCTCTAGTCCCTCTGATGGGCAGCGAGCCACTATTTCCTGAGCACGGCTTGGGCGGCCGCCAGGCGCGCGATGGGCAGGCGATAAGGCGAACACGAAACATAGTCGAGCCCCAGCTCGTCGCACAGCATGACCGAGCTTGGATCGCCGCCGTGCTCGCCGCAAATGCCGATCTTGATATTCGGTCTGCTCTTGCGACCGGTGCCGACCGCCAGGCGCATGAGCTGCCCGACGCCGTCCCGATCCAGGCTGACGAACGGATCGACGTCGTAGATGTCCTTGGCCAGGTAGTCGGCCAACACCTTGGGAACATCGTCCCGTGACAGACCGAACGTGGTTTGAGTCAGGTCGTTGGTGCCGAAAGAGAAGAATTCGGCAGTCTCGGCGATGGCGCCGGCATTGAGCGCTGCGCGCGGCACCTCGATCATGGTACCCACCAAGTACTTCAACTTGCGCCCCCTCTCCTTGAAGACCTCCGCGGCGACGCGGCGAACGATGGCCGCCTGGTGATCGATCTCTTTCTTGCTGCCGACCAGCGGAATCATGATTTCCGGCTCGACCACCGTGCCCTCCGCGGCTACGTCACAGGCCGCCTCGAACACGGCACGCGCCTGCATCTCGGTGATCTCAGGATACGAGATGCCGAGACGGCAACCGCGGTGACCCAGCATGGGGTTGGACTCCTTCAGCTCGTGAATCCGCGCCTCGACCGCGGCCACTGACTTGCCCGTAGCTCGGGACAACTCCAGCACTCCCGCCTCGTCGTGAGGCAAGAACTCGTGCAGGGGCGGATCCAAGGTCCGGATGGTTACGGGCAACTTGCCCATAGCGCGGAAAATGCCGGCGAAATCAGCCCGCTGCAGGGGCAGCAGCTTTTCCAGGGCCTTGCGTCGCGCGGCCTCGTTTTCAGCCACGATCATCTCGCGCATGGGACCGATCTTGCCTTCGCCAAAGAACATGTGTTCGGTGCGGCACAGGCCAATTCCCTCGGCGCCGAAAGCCACCGCCGCTGCGGCCTGATCCGGCTGGTCAGCGTTGGCGCGCACGTGCAGGCGACGGATCTTGTCCGCCCAGCCCAGCAGACGGGCGTAGCGTTGATAGGCCGGCGCGTCCTTGGGATCCAGATTTTTTTCGATGAGCACGCGGATGACCTCGGAGGGCGTGGTGTCCACGCGACCGTTCATCACCTCGCCGGTGAATCCGTCGATGGAGATCCAGTCACCCTCGTGTAGCACCACCGGCCCGCGGGCCGTGTTCACGCTCATGGTGCGGTTGTGGTAGTCGAAGCTGACCGCATCGCAGCCCACGATGCATACCTTGCCCATCTGCCGCGCCACCAGAGCCGCGTGCGAGGTCATGCCGCCGAATGCGGTGAGGAAGCCCTCGGACGCGTTCATGCCGCGGATGTCCTCAGGCGAGGTTTCATGCCGGCACAGAATGGTCTTCTCGCCGCGCGCGGCCCACGACTCGGCATCCTCGGCAAAGAACACGACACGGCCCGTGGCGGCGCCAGGGCCGGCAGGCAGGCCCTTGGCCAGAAGCTTCCCTTCTTTCACCGCGGCTTGCTTGGCGGCCGTCTCAAACACCGGACGCAGAAGCTGGTTGAGTGCCTCGGGCTCGACGCGGCGAAGAGCTTCTTCCTTGGAAATGAGTCTCTCTTCCACCATCTCGACTGCGATGCGCACGCTGGCGAATCCGGTACGCTTGCCGTTGCGGCACTGGAGCATGAACAGCTTGGTATTCTCGATGGTGAACTCGATGTCCTGCATGTCGCGATAGTGCTTTTCCAGTTTCTTGCGGATATCGAGGAGCTGCTGGTACGCCTTGGGGAAACTCTTCCCCAGCTCGATGATCTTCTGCGGCGTGCGGATGCCGGCGACCACATCCTCACCTTGAGCATTGATCAAGTACTCACCGTAGAATTCGTTCTCGCCGTTGGCCGGGTTGCGCGTGAAGCACACACCGGTCGCCGAATCGTCGCCCTTGTTGCCGAAGACCATGGCCTGCACATTGACCGCGGTGCCCCAGGAGGCGGGAATGTTGTTCAGCTTGCGGTAGGCGATGGCGCGGTTGTTCTCCCAGGAGTTGAACACCGCCATGATGGCACCCCGGAGCTGGTCGTGGGGTTTGGTCGGGAACTCCACGCCCTTGCGGCGTTTGATCTCGGCCTTGAACTCCTCGACCAGTTCCTTGAGGGCCGAGGCGGGAAGCTCGGAATCGACCTGAACGCCGAAGGCCTTCTTCTTGGCGGCAAGAATGACCTCGAAGGGGTCATGGTCCTCTTTGCGCTCGGGCTTCATGTCCAAAACCACGTCACCGTACATGGCGACGAAGCGGCGGTAGCTGTCGTAGGCAAAGCGCTCGTTACCCGACGCCTCGGCCAAGCCCTTGGCGGTTTCGTCGTTCAGGCCCAGGTTGAGGATGGTGTCCATCATCCCAGGCATGGAGGCACGCGCGCCCGAGCGCACGGAAACCAGCAGTGGGTTCTTGGGATCGCCGAGCTTCTTGCCGAGTAGGGCTTCCATCTTGGCGACGCTAGCGCCCACCTCGTCCTCCAGTCCCTTGGGGAGCTTGCGTCCGTTGGCATAGAACTCGGTGCACACATCGGTCGTGATGGTGAAGCCGGGCGGAACCGGCACACCGATGTTGGTCATCTCGGCGAGGTTGGCACCCTTGCCGCCGAGCAGATTCTTCATATCTTTGTTTCCTTCGGCCTTGCCGCCGCCAAAGAAATAGATGCGCTTGCTGCGCCTGGGGGTTGCAGACTTGGGCTTGGCTTTCTTGGACGCTGGGGCTGTTTTCTTTTTCATGGTCTTGTTTCTGGGGGTTCGGGTGGATGTGAACGGCGCCGTTTCTATCAGGGAGCGCCAACGATGGAAAGCCCTGCAGAGGGCGGTAGGAGCTAGCGGAGCCGCGCCAGGAGGGTCGGACCTATCTCACCGAGCGGTTCCCTCTCCTGCTGCATGTTGTCCCGGTCGCGCACGGTCACAGTTTTGTCCTCGAGGCTCTGGAAGTCGACCGTAATGCACCATGGCGTTCCGATCTCATCCTGGCGTCGATAGAGCTTTCCGATCGCGCCCGTGTCGTCATACACGGCCCGCAAGCCAGCCCGCTGTAGGTCCCGTTTGATGCTGCGGGCCAATTCGACCAGCCGGGACTCGTTGCGCTTGAGTGGGAATACGGCAACGGTAAGCGGCGCCAAACGAGGGTGAAGGTGCAGCACCGTCCGGGTGTGCTCATCGGCAATCTTCTCCCCCACCCCGCGCACCTTCTTCATGACCTCGATCTTGTTCGCGTCCGCGTCATCCATCAGGCCGATCAGCCTCGGCAGCGTTGCCGGCAGTCCCGCGGCAATGGATTCGGACGCGGCCTGCAGGCGCTGCTTCACGTCCGCGTCCATGCCCTCGCGTCGTGCCACCGAGCGGGCAAAACTCTCTACCAGCTCGCGTAGCTTGGCCGTATCCTCCGCCGGCGGCTCCTTGACCAGCGAGTCGTCATACGCATCGCAGAGGAACGCCAGGGTTGCCCGGTCCGCGCCCGCCGACGGCTCGATTACGTAGGGAACGTAGTGCCTTTTCTGTTCCGGGTCGAAGTAGTGGAGCTCGCCCACGGCATCGGTGTTCTCCGGCGACCGGCTGTGCGCCTTGAGGTCGAAGTCCGTGCGGTTGGCGATGCCTTCCAACTCACTCCAGCCCATGGGGAACAGGTACTCGAGATCCACGCAGCGCTTGGCGTAGTGGGCCAGCTCGTGTTTCTCCTGCTCGCGCACGCGCAGGTTGTCAGCCCGCATACCCAGATCCAAGTACCACTTCTTGCGCTCGGCGATCCACATCTCGTGCGCCGTCTCGTCTTCGCCGGGCCGCACGAAATACTCGATCTCCATCTGTTCGAACTCGCGCGTGCGGAAAGTGAAGTTGCCCGGCGTGATCTCGTTGCGGAATGCCTTGCCCACCTGGGCGATGCCAAAGGGCAGCTTGCGCCGCATGGTGTCGAGCACGTTGCCGAAGTTGACGAAAATGCCCTGCGCAGTTTCGGGGCGCAGATAGACCAGTCCCGACTCGTCTCCTGTGTCCACCGGCCCGACGCTGGTGCGAAACATCAGGTTGAAAGGACGAGCCTCGGTCAGGTCCTTCGATCCGCACTTCGGGCAAGTCAGTTCTTTCGCCGCGATCGCGGCGTTGATCTCAGCCAGGCCTTTCGGATCGCGTCCCTTCTGCGCCGCAAAGACGTGGTCGGCGCGCGGTCGGGCCTTGCACGCACGGCAATCGGCCATCGGATCCGAGAAGGTGGCCTCGTGGCCAGAGTACTTCCAGACCAGGCGATTCATGAGGATGGCCGCATCCAGCCCCTCCATGTCATCTCGCTCATGCACGACTGAGCGCCACCAGGCGCGCTTGACGTTGTTCTTGAGTTCCACGCCCAAGGGCCCGTAGTCCCAGGTGCTCCCGAGCCCGCCGTACACGGAGGAAGACGGGAAGACGAATCCGCGGCGTTTGCAGAGACTGACGACGGTTTCGAGGGATGACGCTGGCATGGGGCGGAAATCTACTTGAGAGAGTGGCGACAGTCGACAGCCAACCGCGTAGCTAGCTATTCCACACAGAGGGCACAGAGGATGCAGAGAGCGCATGTCCGATCCCACCCCATCCTCCTCCGACTCAGCGTCCTCTGTGTCCTCTGTGCGGAAAGGGTAACTACCTGTCGCCGCCCATCTTTTCGATGAAGTCCAGCGAACGCAGAGGCCCGGCGATGTGGCTGCGTACCAGCCCAAGGATTGCCCGCCGGCATCCGGAATTCGTTTCCCGGTCCAAGGTCACCGCCGCTCCGTCGGCCAACGCCATCCGAGCCAGGCGGGCGAGCGCCCGGCGTGTTTCTGCGGTCAGGATGTCGCCCCGGTGGGCGCAGGATGTACACACAACCCCCCCCCGCTCCGGGTGCCAGCGCGTATTCTCTCCGCCGAGATCGCTGCGACCACAGACCGCGCAGCGGTCGAGCGCTGGGCCGAGCCCCAACCGGGCGAGGAGGCCAAGCTCGAATACGCGCAGGCGCTCCGCGCTGGCCCGCCCTGCTTCCAACCGCAGCAGGAATTCTCGTAGCCAGTCGAAAACCGCCGGCTCTGCGTGCCGAGACGGGCAAAGGCGATCGCACAATTCCAGGGCATAGGCCGCGTGGGTCGTTTTGCCCATGTCGCCCGCCAGTCCGAGGCGCGCCTCTTGCACATCGAACTCTTCCAACAGCAGCAAATCCGCCCCTGGCCGTTCGCGCAGCGCCGCCTGGCCTTCGGCACCCATGCCCAGACCTCCGCCAAAGCGCCGGGTACTCCTGCGCGCCCCACGGGCCAGGGCCGAGAGTCGGCCGGTGGTTGGCCCGAGCAGGGTTACGACCCGGTCCGACTCGCCGTAGACAACGGTCCGCAGGACAATGGCTCTCGTCGCGAACCTGGATGCCACGGGATCAGGCTACCACGCCGCTGGGCCGGCTGGCGCCCATGCACCGTCAGAGTCTGGCAATCAATTGGGGAGCAACCTTGGCCGATTCGAGACTCAGGCCCTCACCTGATTGCGGCTGCTGACGCAGGAACAGGGAGAGCGTGATGGTCGCGATGAGGAGGACGATGATCACGAAGACCGCCAAGCCAATCCCATGTCGCGCCCCTTGCGCGTCGTCTTCGCTGTTCGGTTCGGGTGGCGGGACGACTGGCGCCGTCTGCACACGCGGGGCACGCGACAGACTGGGCGGAGTCTCGGCGTTGCGACGCGCGGCCACGGCTTCATCGAAAAGACTGAGCGGCTCGATGTGGGATATTCCCACGGTCCGAGCATATGAACGGATGAATCCACGGACGAAGGTCTCGTGGGGCAAATCCGCGAGCTTGCCCGCCTCGAGAAACTGCAGCGCAGAAACCGAAACCTTGGTCTGCCGGGCGACGTCTGCCAGCGATACCTGGCGTCGTTCACGAGCTTCCCGCAGCACCGTGCCGAAGTTTGCTGTTTCCATTCGCCAAGAACCTCTTATCTCACTGGATCAACTGTGCGTAGCGCCGGCACTCGCCCGCGATGCAACTGCGCGGGGCCATGTCGACGCAACGCTGAAAGAGTTCCCGTGCCGGCGCCAGCTCCCTCTTGCGTTCCTTAAGCAATCCGCCCAGAAGCTGCGCCTCCTGGATGGGACATCGTTTGACATCGGAGATCACCGGCGCCAATGCGTCCAACGCCTGGTCGATTTCGCCACGGTCCACGTAGACCTTGGCAAGCCGGTAGCTCGCCACGCAGAAACCGGGTGCGCGACTTACTGCCTCGTGCAGCTCCTTCCACGCATTCTGGATGTCCCTCTTCTGGTAGTAGGCCCACCCCAGGTTCGCGCGCGCCATTTCGGGCGTGCCATACGCGGCATCCCTCAGCGCGTTCTGAGCTGCCTCTATGGCCGCATCCCACGATTGGAGTTGGAGTTCGCCTACCGAGAGGTTGTTCCAGGCCTCGGGAAATTCCGGTCGCAGTTCCACAGCCTTGCGCAGATTCCTGACGGCTTCCTTGAACTTCGCTTGGGCCTCGTTGCGAACCAACTCGGCGTCCTTGGCCTTGAGACAGGATTCCGTTTCGAGCTGGGCTACGTAGTCATGCCCCTGCCGGAGGGCGATGATTCCGAGCATGTTGTAGGCGTCAGCGTTCTCCGAATCGGCTTCCAGCGCCTTCTGGAGCTCCTCTATGGCGGCTTCGACTCGCTGGTCGCGGAAGTAGCCGGCCGCGAGTTGGTACCTGATCTGCGATTGCTCGGAATCCCGCTTGGGGCGCGAAGCGCACCCCGAATCGATCAACAGAGCAAGACAAGTCCCCATTGTGATCAGGAATCCTCTTGAGCCGCCGGCAAAGTTCGTCGTCTTTCCCAAAGGTTCTCGCTAGGTTAGCTTACCTGGCGCGGCTGGACGCTAGCAGGGCACCGGATCTACTGTCAATGCGAAAATGGCGAGTGGGCGCACGCTTCGCCAGGGGCATGGGATTAGCGCAGCTGTTCCATCATGCGCCCCGCGTCTCAGCACCCCAGATATACTTGTGGAGTTGCAGGTTGAGCCGCACCGGAAGCCGGTCGCGCAGGATCCACGCCGCCAGGTCGCGGGGGTCGAGCTTCCCCGCGGCTGGCGAGAACAGAAGCTCAGCCCGTCCCCAAAGGCCACGGCTGCGCACCACCTCGGCTGACCACAAGTAGTCGACCTCGTCGCACACGACGAACTTGATCGCATCCTGCGGTCGCAGGCCGTGCAGGACGTCCCAGAAATTGTGCTCAACCTCCCCCGAGCCGGGCGTTTTGATATCCACGATGCGTATGACTGCAGGCGCCAGATGGGCCACCGGATGAGCCCCCGACGTCTCGAGCGTGACTCGGAAACCCTCGCGCACCAGACGCTCGGCAAGGACGGCAATCTCCGTTTGCAGCATCGGCTCTCCACCGGTGAGAGTCACCGTGGTGAGGCCGAGCCGGCGAACTTCCAGCATGATCTCATCGACGCTCATCTGTCTTCCGCCTGAAAAGGCGTAAGTCGTGTCGCAGTATGAGCACCGCCGATCACAGCCGGTCGTTCGCACCAGGGTGCACGGGATGCCCGCGTACTGCGTTTCGCCCTGAATGCTGGCGTAGATCTCGGTGATGCGCATCGGGGACGGATTGCACTATGGCCTGCGGCCAGCGTCGCGTCTATGGTATCCGGTGGCTATGGACGCGGTGTGTGAGCCCAGCTACGAAGAGAGCATCGATGCGGGAGGCGTCGCGCTGCACGTTGAGCACTTTAGCCCCGCTGTCCCAACCAGGCTGGTCCTGGTGACGGTGCACGGATTCGGTGTCCATTGCGGGCTCTATCGCCACGTGGCCGGGGCGATGATCGCGCGCGGGATCGCGGTGACTCAGTTCGACTGCCGCGGCCACGGCCGTTCAGAAGGACGGCGCGGACATGTCGACCGCTTCGACGACTACCACGTAGATTTGAGCTTGGTGGCACGCCGGGCACGCGAGCGAACACCCAGGGTGCCCTGGGCCCTGATGGGACACAGCCTGGGCGGCGCGATCGTTCTGGACTATGTACTGCGAAGGCAAAGTCAACCCCAGCCTGACCTGTTGGTCGCCGCCGCGCCGTGGCTGGAGCTGGAGATGAAGGTATCTATGCCCAAGCGCGCCGCGGCAGAGGTATTTGCCCGCCTGAGCCCAACCCTGACGATGGAGAACGGCATCAAGGCTGAAGATATGTCGCGAAGTCCGGCGGTGGTGGCCAACCTTCTTCGCGATCCTCTTGTCCACCACGTGGCCACCGCAGGGTGGTTCGCGGGCGTTCTGCGAACCCAGGCTGCGTTGCGTCTCATGGCCGCCCAATTGCCCGTGCCCACCCTGATTCTGGTCGCGGGCCAGGATCGCATCGTGTCGACAGAGGCGTCGCTGGCCTTTGCGCAGGCCTCGGGCAGCACGGCAGAAGTTCGTCGCTATGAATCGCTCTATCACGAACTGTTTCTCGAACCGGAACGCGAGCAGGTCGTCCACGACGTGGCAAACTGGCTCCTGCAGCTGCGGGCGTAACGGCGGGCTTGTGGCCCGCGGCTGCAATCCGCTGGCGTCCTTGGACCCAGGGAGTTTCCGTCGCTGATCAAGGCAGCGGCGCCTGCGGGGGCCTATACTTAGTTAAGGAGATACCGTGAGCCGGCTGGTTGCCTACATCGGAAACGACCCAGACCGTCTTGCGTGCGCCCTCTACCCCGCACGCCATGCTCTGCACATGTCTTCGGCGGGACCGGCGGCCGATTGGGGACTCGGCTTTGTCCAGGGTGGCGACGTGCTCCTGCAGAAACGATTGCGCAGCGGCTCGTCCCAAGTGGACTTCTACGATCTGGCCCACGACCTGCGCGCCGACGCCCTCCTGGGCCGAGCCACGCAGGGCGAGGATGAGCGGGCCAGCGCAGCGAATGCGGGCCCGTTTCGCTTTCGCTACTGGCTTTTCGGCGCGGTGGGCGAGTTCGGCGACTTCGCGCAAATCCACAGGCGGCTGCTCGACAGCATTCCCGAATTCCTGCGTCGAAATATCCGCGGACATTCGCCCAGTGAGCAGGTCTTTCATCTCTTTCTAGCCTTCCTTCACGACGCCGGATTGCTCGAATCGCTGTCAGCGCAGCCGGAGCCGGCCCATCGCGCGCTCGGCGAAAGTCTTGCCTTCGTTGATCGGCTGCTGGCGGCGTCCGGCGCGGCGTCCACCAGGCTGGCGGCCGTGGCGACCAACGGCCGTTGCCTCGTGGCGCTCTCGCACGGTCATCCCGTCCAATACCTCGAGATCCGTGGCGTTTCAGCCTGTCTGGTCTGTGGTGGCAAACGATCCGAAGGACAACGCGATCGCGTGATTTCGCACGATCAACTGAAGGCTGTGATCCTAGAAGCCGACCATCGCGCGGGCAAACGCGCCGGCTGGTGCTGGGTCCCAGATGGGGGAGCGCTCTTGGTGGGCCCGCAGGTCAGCGTGGAGACGGTGTCGCCCCGGTGAAACTTTGTACGTCCGCTCGATGGTCGCGCTTACTCCGTCGGTTTCTTGGGCGCAAGCGCGGCAAGCTTCTCGCGCATCACATCGCCGAGGGTGGCAGTGGGAACGCCGGCGCTGAACCCCTGGGCGTCAGCCACCTCTTCGGCGCGTGTAGCCCCTCGGAACGAGAGGCCAATTTTTCGTTCAGCGCCGTCGACCGAGATGATCTCGGCTTTCAGCGTCTGGCCGGGCTTGACGAACTGCTTGGGATCCTCCACGCGCTCGTCGGAGAACTCGGACACGNNGCCCTTCTCGATTTCGACGAAGGCCCCGAAGTCAAGCACCTTCAGGATCTTGCACTCGACAATCTTGCCCGCTGGATAATCGTAGGGAATCCGATCCCACGGGTCGGGCACGAGCTGCTTGATGCCCAAGGAGACCTTGGGTTTTTCGCCGTCAAACTCGATGTTGAGCACGACGGCCTCCACCTCGTCACCCTTCTGGTACAGTTCGGATGGGTGCTTGACCCTTTGGGTCCAGGAAAGATCCGAGACGTGCACCAGGCCGTCGATGCCTTCTTCGATCTCCACAAAGATGCCGAAGTCGGCAATGTTGCGCACGACACCCTTGACCACGGTTCCGGGCGGATACTTCTCTTTGAGCGACGCGAACGGGTTGGGCTCGAGTTGCTTGATCCCCAGACTGATCCGGTTCTGGCGTGGGTCGATGTCGAGCACCACCGCCTCGACCGTGTCGCCGATGGCCAGCATCTTGGAAGGATGCTTGACCCTGCGAGTCCACGACATCTCGGAGATGTGGATAAGGCCCTCGATACCCTGCTCGATTTCGATGAAGGCCCCGTAGTCCTTGAGCGACACCACCTTGCCGCGCACCACGGTGCCGGGCGGATACTTCTCCTGCGCGTGGGTCCAGGGATCCTCCATCATCTGCTTGAGGCCGAGTGAGACCCGTTCGGTCTCGGAATTGAACTTCAGGACCTTGACGCGGACGTGGTCGCCCACCTGGAAGAGTTCCGACGGGTGAGTCACCCGCCCCCACGACATGTCCGTGATGTGAAGCAGCCCATCGATGCCACCGAGGTCGATGAAGGCTCCGTACTCGGTGAGGTTCTTGACGATACCCTCGACGATTTGTCCTTCCTTGAGCTTGTCGAGAGTCTGCTCTTTCAG
>PMIX01000079.1:0-1145 GCA_003158395.1 Myxococcales bacterium
TCGGGATTGCCCAGCGTGAAGTCGAAGATGTTGGCATCGCCGCGCTCTTTCTTCAGGCGCGCGCCCTCCTCGAACATGCGCCGGATCCACGAGGCACGTTCGATCTGCTCAACGATTCCCTTCGCGACAGCCATCAGCGATTGAAGAGCTCGTTCTTGGCCAGCACGTTGACGCCCGCGGATTGCAGGGCCTGGGCAGCAGCGTCGGGATCGTCGAAGCGGAAGATGAGTACGGCGCGCTCACCATGACCAAAGGGAAAGGCGTACATGTACTCGATGTTGATTGCGGTTCGCTCGAAGGCGGACAGGATCCTGGCCAGCCCGCCCGGGCGGTCTTCCACTTCCACCGCCAGGACCTCGGTGGGCTTGACCACGTAGCCGGCCGCCTCGAGCACCTTCGTGGCTTGGTTCGGGTCGGACACGATGATGCGCAGGATCCCGAAGTGCTGCGTGTCCGCGACGGACAGAGCCCGGATATCAATGCAGTTGTCGGCCAAGAGGCGGCAGGGGGCGGCGATGTGGCCGGGCTTGTTTTCCGCGAATATCGAAAGCTGTTGAATTTTCATGTCTGACCTCGCTTGTCGATGACCCGCTTTGCCTTGCCTTCGCTGCGCTGGATGGTTTGCGGTTCCACCAGCGTGATCGCGATGCGGATGCCGAGCACCCGTTCCAGAGTGTCGGCCAGCCTCTCTTCCAGCGCCTCCAGGGCACCGACTCGATCGCTGAAGACCTGGGCCGTGACCTCGACCTGCACCTCGACCTGATCCAGTCCATGTTCACGCGTGAGGATGATCTGGTAGTGGGGCAGGGTGCCCTCCACCTCCAGCAGCACCGCCTCGATTTGCGATGGGTACACGTTGACACCGCGGATGATGAGCATGTCGTCGCTGCGCCGGCCGATGCGTCGCATGCGCCGCAGGGAACGGCCGCAGCCGCACGCCCCGGGGACGAGCGCCGTGATGTCGCGCGTGCGATAGCGGATCATGGGCATGGCCCACTTGGACAGCGTGGTCAGCACCAACTCGCCCTCCTGGCCTTCGGGCAGAACGCGCCCGCTGTCGGGGTCGATGATCTCGGGGTAGAAGTGATCCTCGAAAATGTGCAGGCCCTCGTGACAGGGGCACTCGATGGCCACGCCCGGGCCGA
>PMIX01000079.1:1252-4089 GCA_003158395.1 Myxococcales bacterium
CTGCCGGTCGGTGTTGCCGCCGGACATGGGGATCACTGCGGCGCCGATGCCCTCCGCCCCGTAGTGGGCACCCAGTCCGCCCGTGAAAAGTCCGTAGCCATAGGCGTTCTGGATAATATCGCCCTCGTGCAGACCACAGGCCGCCAGGCTGCGCACCATGACCGAAGTCCACACCTCGACGTCTTGCTTGGTGTAGGCGACCACGATGGGCTTGCCGGTGGTCCCGCTGGAGGCGTGCACGCGCACCACATCGCGCATCGGGGTTGCGAACAGGCCAAAGGGGTACGTGTCACGGAGATCGGCCTTGGTCGTGAACGGCAAGAGCGCGACATCATCGAGCGATCGGATGTCAGACGCCGCCAGTGCGCGGCTCTGCATGCGCTCGCGGAACAGTTCGACCCGCTCGGTGGCATGGGCCACGATGGCCTGAAAGCGATCGTGCTGCAGCTTGCGCAGAAGCGGCGCGGGCACGAAGTCGGGTGCGCTGGCCGGATGGTAGGTGAGCTTTCGGTCTGGCGAAGGCGAGGTCATGGGTTCCTTCCGATGGCGAAGGCCTGTAGATTGGCGGCGTGGAGCTTCTCGGGCAAAGCGGCCCTTATGGCCGCATGCCAGAGATTCTCTGCAAGATCGAGGTGGCGAGCAAGCACTCCGAGCAAGGCCACATTCAGGCTGCGTTTGTTGGCCAGCCGCGTCTCGTCGACCAGGCCCGGGTGGATGAGGATCCCGCCGGCCTTCAGCACTGGCCGCGCCACCTCGACCTGGCTGGGCGCCAGCACCACCAAGTAGTCCGCCTCGCCTGCCGGCACCATTGGCGAAAACACGCGCTCGCCGAAGCGCACGTCGCTGGAGACCGAGCCGCCGCGTTGGCTCATGCCGTGGATCTCGCTCTTCTTCACGTCCAGNNTGGCCGCCTAGGCCCGCGACCACCACGTTGACCACGGCGCTAGCGCCCGGCATTGGCCTTCTTCTCCCGAATCTTGATGGCGCCCGCGGCCAGCAGGCACGGCCGGCGCGCGATGATGACCGACAGCTCGTCGCGCCCCAGGGCCTCGCGCAGGACGCGCGTGATGGCCTCCGAGTCCGCGATGGGGTCGACCGTGAGCACATTTTTGATGCCCAGGGTGCGCGCCAGATCCTCGAAGACCACTCGGCCGGTTGGCTCGTGGTCGAGCCTGCGTCCCGTGCCAGGGTGTTCCTGCATTCCGGTCATCGCCGTGGTGCCGTTGTCGAGGATGACCAGCACNNTGGCGCAGGCCCAGGCCGACGCCGATGGCCGCGCCCATGCAGACACAGGTGTCCATGGCCGAGAAGGGCGGCAGTACGCCCAGGGTGTAGCAGCCGATGTCGCCCGCCACGATGCAGTTGAGGTCGCGCAGGGCCTCGAACACGTTTCGGTGCGGGCAGCCCGGGCACAGTTCAGGGGGCTTGCCGGCTGGCAGCGCTGGCTCGGGCGAGACGTCGCCAGCCACGATACGGCGCACGCGACCAACGTTCAGCTCGCCGAAACGATACATCGCGGGCTTCTGCTCGACCACAATGCCGGCGGTGCGCGCGGCTTCATAGAGGTACGGGTCGCCCTCCTCCACCACCAGGCAGCGGTCTACACTCGCGGCAAAGCGGCGCATGGCCTCGATGGGCAGGGGATAGCTAAGGCCGATCTTGAGCACGCGGGCCCGCGGTGCCGCCTCACGCACATGCTCGTACGAGATCCCCGAAGTGATGATTCCTAGTCGCGTGGGGAGCCCGCCGCCCTCGCCGGCGGCGGACCATCGCGGGAGGGTTTGGGAACCCTTTGAGGGTTCCCATGTCAGATCGTCCTCGCCGTCGACGACTTGGGTCGGACCGTCGGTTTCATTCCAGGCTGCAATTTCGGTCAGCTTGGCGCGCAGGCGATGGTGCGCGGGCCGCGCATAGGCTGGGATCATCACCCGGCCGGGCACATCGCGCACAAAGGTCGGCGGCTGCGCGGGCGGCGCGAAATGGCCCTTGGTCTGCACCACGGTCGCCGAGTGACACACGCGCGTGGTCATGCGCAAAAGGACCGGGATGCGCCAGCGCTCGGAGATCTGGATGGCGAGCAGGGTGAAGTCGTAGGCCTCTTGCGAGTCGGACGGTTCCAGCATGGGCACGCCGGCCGCCAGGGCAAAACGGCGGTTGTCCTGCTCGTTTTGGCTGGACGCCATGCCTGGGTCGTCCGCCGAAACGACGACCAAGCCGCCGGTCACGCCGGTGTACGCCACGGTGAACAAGGGGTCCGCTGCCACGTTCAGGCCCACGTGCTTCATGGTGACCAGGGCGCGCGCACCAGCAAAGGCGGCGCCGATGCCGACCTCCAAAGCGACCTTCTCGTTGGGCGCCCACTGCGCCCGTCCCCCGAGCGCGTCGAAGGCCTCAAGGATCTCGGTGGACGGCGTGCCTGGATACCCGGTGCCGAGCGCGACGCCGGCGTCAAGAGCGGCTTGCGCAACGGCTTCGTTGCCGCTCGCGAGTCGGCGATCGGAATTGTCCTGGGGCATAAAACTTCAGCCTCGAGGAGGTAGTTCTGTCCTGTCTAGCTTCCGGCGGCAAGGGGCTTGACTGACGGATAAAGAATGGCTAAGCAGTGGCAGTCAAAGCGGGGACAGTACCGTCACGAAGTTCGGCGTGAACTGGGGCATCTCGGCGCATTTCTAGCTCGCCCTCAGCAGCGCGCCCACGGCCCAGTCGTAGTCTGGCCGCGTGCCATCCCAGAGGGGCAGATTGCCGTCCGCCCCAAGGTCCAGCCCGCGGTCGGCGGCCCACTCGTGTAGCGACTCGAGCACGTCCCCGACCATCTGCCGCGGCAATTCGGCCGGCAG
>PMIX01000079.1:4142-4420 GCA_003158395.1 Myxococcales bacterium
GTGCAGCCCGGGAAGCGACAACCACGGTCCCGCAAAGCCAGTGCCCGCCGTATTGCGGGCGGAATCGAACGCGCGCGGCGGCCAATGTTCAATTCGGCGCCGTCACCGGCCACGGCCACCAAGCCGCAGTCGCAGGCGATGCGGCGAAACGTTTCCGCGGAAACGCGTACCCCATCATCCAGCGTGGCAGCGACAACGCCGTCTGGCGCCAGCGGATCCTGGTCCACATGAACCATGACCTGAAAGCGCTCGCCGCCGTTGCCGGTCGCGGGGTTGCC
>PMIX01000059.1 GCA_003158395.1 Myxococcales bacterium
GAAGCTCAAGAGGATGGCAGCCATCACGTGACAATGCCCCAAGTCAGAAGGGACCGTGGACCCTTCAGCCCGATGGGTGCTGGCCGACTCCGCCACCGTCGGCCATGGAGGCGACGCGGATCGAGTTTTGGCTAGGGACGACACCAAATACTCCTGCAAGGAAGTATGGCCAAAGGATGTATGGCCAACTGATATTGGCATATTGTGTACATACGATAGTTATGATCCCCGCAATGGCCCTACCAATGGAGATCTTGGTGTACACGTCCTTGCCTTCCCAGTCCGCCGACCTGCTTACTTCTTCTTGGCTGGAGCGGCAGGCTTTTTGGCGGCAGAGGTCTCGGCCTTGCCCATCTTGGGGTTCTTGAGCTGCTCGTTCTCTTTGGTTAACTCCTGCACCTTGGCCTGCGCCTGAGCAAGATCAGCCTTGAGCTGGTTCACAGTAGTCGTTTGAGCGGCCGAGCTCTTCTGTGCGTTCTCGAGACTTGTGTTGCAGGTGTTGAGAGCGGCCTTGCCTGCCTCGTCTTCACATCCGGCGCTGACGAGCAACGTTGCGCCGAGAAGCAGAGACATCAATGTGCTGAATTTGCGGGTCATGACTTTCTCCTTCATTGTGGTTTGTGACGCGAATCGGTTGATTTAGACAAGTGTGTTCCTACCGCCATTCCGAATCGACACGTCGATCGCGGGCCCAGCCGGCTTCGTCCGTGCCGGTGGCATCGAGTTCTCCGCGCGGCACCGTGCGCAACCGGCTGGGCTTGACGCCCAGTCGTCCTAGATAGTCCTTCACCGCCTGCGCGCGCCGATCGGACAAAGCCATGTTGTATTCTGTAGTGCCTCGTGGGTCCGCATGCCCGACGAGCGTCAGGGGATCGTTCGCGTTCTTCAGACAATCATCGTTCTTCTTCAGCGTGGTTCTGGCCTCCGCTGTCAGCAGTGATTTGTCGAAACCGAAGTACACTGGCTCGGGCGAGCAGGAATGTTTCGTTTCAGGCTCGCTTCTGGGAGCCACGCATGCACCGTTGACGCACGTCTCTCCACGGCGGCAGTTGTCGTCGGCGGTGCATGCTTTGATGCAACGGCCCTGATCGCAGCGTGTCCAGATGGGGCATTCGCTATCGAGCTGACAAGTCCTGCAGTGATTGGCGATGCACTCCAGGCCCCCGGCGCATTCGCTCTTGTCGTGGCAGTAGCCCACGATCGGGGAGCAGCGACCGCTGCCGCATGTGCGGCCCGCGCCGCAGTCCCCATTGTTCCGGCATTGCTGGCACTTCCTGTCGACACAGAACTCCTTGCTCTTGCAGTCGCGGTCTGAATCGCAAGCCGGGTACTCGGCCTTGCAACTGGTGATGGCCAGGCCGAGCAGGATTACGACCGAGTCGAAACGAAGAATGTGTCTGGCGTTCTGCATGGACGTGTTACCTTGCTGCGGGCGTCAAGCAAACCCCGTGCCGCATGCTGCGCGGGTCGGATGTGGTTCCTTTGGCCGCCAATCGGCCGCTGTCCGAGAAACAGGCGACGATTGGACGAGGCGCTAAGAGATCCGGCAACGTGGCATTCCGCCTCGTGTGACATCCTGCCACGCCCCGGGTGCCCCTTGGCGGGGAGCGCAGGTGGAAACCTCCTCATTCTGCCTTCCCCTTCTGTAGCTCCGGAGTCAGCACGATATCGATCCGCCGGTTCTTCTGGCGGTTCCTGTCGGAGTCGTTCGGTGCTACAGACCGATACTCGGAGAAGCCCGCAGCGCCAAGGTGCTTGGGGGCGACACCCCTCTCTTGCAGGTACCGCACGACCGTGGTCGCGCGCGCGGTTGAAAGCTCCCAGTTGGTTGGGAATTTCTCGGCGATCTTCGCGCCGATCGGCACGTCATCGGTGTGCCCCTCCACCATGATCAGCCGGTCGTCGATTCCCTTGAGGCCCCTCGCCACCTTGTCGAGGACCTTCTTTCCTTCTGCATGAATCTCAGCGCTGCCAGAGTGGAAGAGAACCTCCTGGACCACGGACACGGTCAGTCGACCCTTGAGATCTGCGATGGTGATGTGCCCCTTCTTGATCTCGTCCTGGAGTTCCCGGGACAGGGCGCGATTGGCGTTGCTAAGCTCATCTACCTTGGCCTCGTCCGTCTTCAACTTTTCGTGCTCTGCCTGGAGACTGCGGATTTCTGCGTCCTTCGCTTGTAGCGTCTTCTCCAGGTCAGCGACCTTCTGATTGCATTCCTTGCTGGTGGCGCAGCCACCAAAAGCCAGCGCCAGCACCAGCGTGACCAGAGATGTGCTCTTCATTTGCTTCCTTTCTGTGTGATCTGAATGTATGGATGTTCACGCTTGTCGTCGACGAGCCTCCCAACGGCGACGGTTGGGGAAAGAACTCCTCGGACGCACTATTCGATGAGGGCGACTCGTTGCTATTACGGTTGTTGTGGAGATCTGCAGGGTGTTCCGGAACAAGCCAGCGCTCCAGGACTCTGCAAGATGCGAACCAGTCTTGGACGTACTTGGTCCGCCAAGAGAGCGCTGGAAGAGCGACGATTGAAGAGACGATGATGACTTCGCTCGCCGCCAGCGTCGACGTGGCCCGTCACAAATTGGGTGAGCGTGCCCGGGAAAGTCGTCGACGATCTTGGGGAGTTGGCATCGCGTGCGCTATGAAAACGCCAGAGGATTCGCAGTGATTTCACCCGCCGACCGGAATGCGCTAGCCTTACGCCGCCACTTCGTAGATTTTGGGACACTGCTGGTTCTGTGCGCGATAGTCGGAGTGATCGCCGGCTTTGGAGCAGCAGGGTTTCACTACCTGCTCGGGTACTCCAAGCATCGGTTTCTCGACGGGATGGCGGGATACCGGCCGCCCGGACCGTTGGGCGAGCTTCCGCTCTTCGCCGCATCTGCGCGTCCGCTGTCGCGTCTGATCCTCTTCGTCCTTCCCGCGCTGGGCGGCCTGGTGAGCGGCCTGCTGGTGTTTTGGCTGGCGCCCGAGGCGGAGGGACACGGCACCGATGCTGCCATCGACGCCTATCACTTTCGCGACGGCAAGATTCGGGCTCGCGTGCCCTTTGTGAAGGCCATCACTGCCGCCATCACCATGGGCACCGGCGGGTCAGCCGGGCGGGAAGGACCAATTGCCCAGATCGGCGCGGGTCTCGGGTCCACGGTCGCGGGCTGGCTCGGGCTGTCGACCCGGCAGCGTCGCACGCTCATGGCCGCCGGATTGGGCGCTGGCATTGGCGCCATCTTCCGAGCTCCGCTGGCGGGCGCCCTGTTCGCCGCCGAGGTGCTCTACCGCGAGGTGGACCTCGAATACGAGGTCATCGCGCCGGCCATTCTCTCCTCCATCGTTGCCTACAGCACCTTCGGCTCCATTTTCGGCTGGACCCCCCTGTTCGAGACGCCGAATTTTCGCTTCAGAACTCCGCTCGAGCTCGGACCGTACCTCGTGCTCGCGCTGGTAGTGGCGTTCGGTGGCCGCACCTATCCCCGAGTATTCTACGGAATCCGCGACTGGTTCCGGAAGCTGGCCATGCCGCCGTGGCTGAAGCCAGCTTTGGGAGGCCTGATCGTGGGCGCCGTCGGCCTCTTCGTGCCTGAGGCGCTGTCAACCGGCTTGGGCGTGGTTCAGGGTGCGTTTCAGGGACAAGGCACGGTCATCTCGTTGCTCATCATTGCTTGCGCCAAGATGCTGACCACCTCATTCACGGTTGGCTCGGGTGGCAGCGGTGGCGTCTTCGGACCGGCGGTCGTGATCGGCGGCTCGCTTGGCGGCGCCGTGGGATTGATCTTCCACGGATGGCAGCCTGCTCTGGTGCCTGACCCAGGCGCTTTTGCAATGGTGGGCATGGCAGGCTTCTTCGCAGCCGCAGCTCGCGTTCCCATCTCCACCATCATCATGGTCAGCGAGATGACCGGCAACTACCAACTCCTGGTGCCCACGATGTTCGTGTGCATGCTGGGGTTCTTGCTGGTCAGAAACCGGACCATTTACGAAAAGCAGCTTCCGGCCCGCTTGTCCTCTCCCGCGCACCAGCGCCGAATCATTCGGACCCTGCTCGAACGCTCCACGGTCCAGGACATCCTGGCCCTGCGTCCCAGCCCGCCGCCCCAGCCGGTGAGCGAAAGAACGCCGCTTGCCGCGGTCCTTGAGCGTTTTTCGTCCAGCGGGCTCACGTGCCTGCCGGTGTTGGGCGAGGACGGCGCTCTGGTAGGCGTCGTCTCGTTCGAGGCGGTGCGATACACACTGAGCAGCCGTGCCGCCCTGTCTGCGCTAGTCGTGGCCCGTGATCTCGCCAC
>PMIX01000398.1 GCA_003158395.1 Myxococcales bacterium
CCCTTTGAGGGTTCCCATGTCAACAGCCGCGTGGGGAGCCCGCCGATCGCCTAGCCAGCCTGACAGGGGACAGGCCAGGGCGTACACCAGGATGAACACAGTCTGCAGCAAACCGGCCTGCGCGTCCGAGAGGTGCAGGCCGGCGATGATGAGTGGCAACACCGGGGCCGTGATGAACCGGTCCAGGTAGTTGAACGCATTCACGCCGGTCAGCACGGCTAGGGTGGCGGCCGGACGCTGCGGGAGGCTGGCGTGGGATCCCGGGGTCACAGCTTGCATGGGTACCACGAAAGGCCGTATCGGGGTAAAGTGCCACGCATGAGCACACTCAAAGAGATTCTGGGCCCGCCCACAACGCGCAAGCAGGTGGTGGTTGACTGTGAACGGATCATTGAGGAGGAAGTCGCCTCGAAAGGACTGATGGGCATTCCTATCAAGGCTGCCTATGCCGTGGTCAAGGCGATCAAGCCGGGTTTCATCCCGGAAGTGATCGACGGACTGCTCGACGATTTTGCCGATCGCCTGGACCCATTCTACCAGGCTGCGGTGGCCAAGAATGAGCCGGTGCCTGCGTACATGAACGCGCGTGCCGGCGAGGTCGCCGAGGCGCTGCTGGGCATTACCGACCAGCGCGCGCAGCGAGCGAAGAACCACATCGTCAGGGGCGCCTACGAGAAGCTGCGGCCCATGGGCAAGAAGCACACCGAGGCGGCCATCCCGCGCGTGAGCCGCATGGTAGCGAAATACGCCAGCGCCGCCGCTGCCGTAGCGACGCCTGTGACGTAGCGCCCGTCGGGAATTCCGGGCCGCCCGAAAGGCCGACCCGCGGATCGCGGGTCGCGTGGGCGAGGGCGTGGGCGAGTTCGTGGGTGGGACGCGTAAGGCGGAAAGTGTGAGCGGCCGGGTGTGCCGCGGGCCGCCTACCCCTGGGGGGCTTCGGGACGGACAGCCCACCCTACCCACCCCTCGCGCTTCGCGCTCGCCCGTCGCGCCAGCCGCCCACGCGGCCCGCGGGCCCCTGGTCGCCCACGCTTACCCTACCGCTCACGCGCACGGCGGCCGACCTGCACTGGCTATCCGGGAGAACCTCCCCGGAAACGTACACGGATCTCCTCCACTGTCATTCCGGGCAACCTCCGCACCGCGCACAGGCTACACTGGGGCATCCGTGCCCTCACTCCACATCGTGCTCGTCGAGCCGGAGATTCATTGGAACACCGGCAACATTGGTCGCACTTCGTTGGCCGTGGGAGCGACCTTGCACCTGGTCGAGCCGCTTGGCTTCACGCTCGAAAACCGCCATCTTCGACGTGCAGGCCTGGACTACTGGCCCAGGGTGCGGCTGCGCGTGTGGCCGGGTTGGCCGGCTTTCGAGGCGGAGCTGCCGCGTCTGGGGGCGCCCGTTTTCCTCACCGCATCGGCGCAGCGGACCCTGTGGGACATCGAATTCCCAGAAAACGTGGTCGTGGTTTTCGGCCGCGAGAGCGTGGGCCTGTCGTCCGACATTTTGGCCCGCTATGCGGACCGCACGGCGCGCATCCCCATGGTGGATCCGGGGCTGCGATCACTCAACATTTCCACCGCTGTGGGTGTCGTTGTCTACGAAGTGATGCGGCAGTGGCGAATGGGGGAGGCAGAGTGATGGGCGCGTGGGTCGAAAGACTTGGCCCATTCCGCCCGGCCGGCCGGCCTGCCAGAGCCCATCGGGGAATGCCAGGTCGCGGATCGCGGGCCGCGGGTCGCGAGGGCGTGAGCGGGAGCGAGTTCGTGGGCGGTCCGCGCAAGGCGGAACCCGGCCGGAATACCGCTCTCCGCCCACGCTCACGCTCACGCCAGTCGCCCACGCAGGGCGCTGCACGCCGGTCGCTACCGCTCACGCTACCGCGCACGCAAGCCGACCTCCGCTGGCCGCTCGTTTCACGACAGGCTCAAGCTATCATCAAGGATCGCGGCCGATGAACACCAGAGTCCTCCGCCTCGGACGTTTCCAGACAGAGGCCCTGCTAGGGGATGGCGGGACCACGGAAACCTACCGGGCGCGGCTGGCCGACGTGAAGCCAGGCGCCGACGAGCGTCGGTTCGTGGTGACCTTGCTGCGGGGCGAACGGGGGCGCGGGGATGCCCAGTTGGCGGCCCGTTTTGTCGAGGCCGCGCGCCGGTTGGCTGGGCTCGACCAATCGGGGTTTGTGCGCGTGGTCGAGCTGTGCGAAGGTCCTGGCCAAATCTATGCGGCCTGCGAGTTCAAGGCCGGCGTGGATTTGGCGCAGTTGCGCGGCCAGGCGGCGGCGCGCGGATTTATGGATCCGCGCCTGGTAGGTCTGCTCGGGCGGAAGATTGCCGAACGTCTGGCTGGCCTGCACGCACGCGTTCAGGCCCCGCGTGTCCACGGCGGGCTCAATCCCGGCAACGTCTTGGTGTCGCCCGACGGCGAAGTGTTCCTCCTCGATTGCGGTCTGGCAGAGGCGGTGCGGCCACGGAACGACACCTTCATCAGCCGGTGGTCCTTCGCCGCGCCCGAGCAGCTTTCGGGGGCGGCCGCTGTGCCCGCGTCGGACCTGTATTCGATCGGTGCCTTGATGTTCTTTCTCTTCAGCGGCAGGCCGCCTTTCGCAGCGGACACGCTTGACGCACTCAGGGACAAGATCGCGGCCGGCGTGCCCGCGTTGCCACAGATGCCGCCCTGGCTCCACGCCGTGATGGCCAAGTTGTTGTCGCCGGATGCAGGCCTGCGGCCGAGGTCTGCGGCTGACGTGGCGCGACAGATCTCGGCCGCGATGTTGGCTGCCGAGGCTGGTCCCGTGGCCGCGGCTGCGCGCCCTCGTGCGGCGTTTGGGGACGCTCCGGGCGCGAGGCCGGCCGCTGGTTCCGGTCTGGGGTCAGCCGGTTCGCAGGCCGCCGGCGGCAGCCCGTTGGTGGCAGCGCCAGCGGGCACCGCATCCACTGCGGGCGCCGAATCTGTGGTTCCCTTCTCGCTGGACGAAGCCACGACCGAGGATGAGCACCCTTCCGCCGCGGCTGGTTCCGTGCCCGCCCAGGAATCGGTCGTCGAGCCTGTCGTGCCATTTTCTCTCGAAACGTCGCCACCTGAGGATGCCGGCGCTGGCGATGCAGCGGAACACGATGGGCAGGAGGCCGGGCGGTCAGAGATCTCGGCCGATGATCCGGACGTCGGCGCTGTGTATGACGACGACGATGACGTGCAGGAGTCTGTCGAGGTCGGGGCCGATGGTAAGGTCAAGCGCCGCCGCCGCCGCCGCTTACGGCTTCCGGTCTGGTACCGGAGTGCGCTGGCCCGCAAGATGTCACGGCTGGCGCTCATACCTTTGGTCAGTTTGCTGATTGTTGCGGCCGTTGCGGGCGTCTTCTTCAATCGGGAGTGGGCCAAGAACCGGGCCGAGGGTGAGCGACAGAATGCGCGCCGCATGGCCGAGGCTGCTCGCCGCGCTGCCGAGTTGCGCCCGCCCAAGCCGCCCGAACCTCCGTCCCTGCCGGCGGGCCAGCTCCAAGTGAAAACCGCGCCGGGCGGCGCGACGGTCTGGCTCGATGGCG
>PMIX01000270.1 GCA_003158395.1 Myxococcales bacterium
AACACATGCACAGACGAGACGGCCACCAACCCGTGTGGCAACGACGGCACCTGCGACGGCGCCGGGGCCTGCCGCAAGGTGAGCAACAGCAAGATCTGTACCCCGGCCTCGTGCAGTGCCGACAAACAGACGTTCACGCCCGCGGCGACCTGCGACGGTGCCGGGACCTGTCCGGCTGCCAAGGCACAGGACTGCGGAGCCTTCCAATGTGCAACGACGGGGTGTCTGAAGACCTGCGCCGCTCAGACTGACTGCGACACGACGAGCTATTGCGACACGGGGACCAACACGTGTGCGGCGAAACTACCGAACGGATCGGCTGCCCCCCAGGGCTACCAGTGCACGTCCGGGATCGTGGCCGATGGGGTTTGCTGCAACAAACTGTGCACGGGGTGCCAGGCATGCACGATAGCTCTGAATGGGCAGACCACTGGACAAGATGGGCAGTGTTTGAACGTTGCGGCAGGAAAGGTTGCCCACAACGCTTGTACGGCCTCGACCGCGACCTGTGGACTGACTGGGATGTGTGACAACAACGGCGGTTGCCAGTACACCGCCAAGGGAACTGCTTGCGGCTCCACATGCTCGGGTGCGACCTTGACCCCCAAGAGCTGCGATGGCGCAGGCGCCTGTGTTGCGGGCGCGACCAAGTCCTGCGCCCCCTACGTCTGTGCAGGTACAGGTGATATCTGCGGCACGAAGAAGGCGCTTGGCCCTACTTGCAGCGCCGCCTCCGACTGCGACAGCGGAAACTGCGTAGACGGCGTTTGCTGCTCGACGTCTTCGTGTCTGCCTTGCATGGCGTGCAATCGAAACGGCCAGGGGACCTGCTCGGCGAAGGCTGCCAATGCTTCCGATACTGCCTGTACCGGCAGCTGCCTGACCGGAAGCTGTGATGGTTCCGGCAATTGCAACAAGCAGCCGAATGGGTATTCGTGCGCTCCTGGACCAAGCTGCGCTGGCGGCTATTTCACTGACCAATCCAAGTGCTCGACGAGTGGCTCGTGCGTGACCCCATTGCCGACGCAATGTGCATACGGCTGCAACGGAGCTGCCTGCGCCCCTGGCACGGCCAAGGGCGGGGCGTGTACGGCAACCTCCCAATGCGCGGCCGGCCTGTATTGTACGGATGGCGTATGCTGCACATTCTCGTCCTGTGGGAAGTGCGCGTCGTGCAACGTGTCCGGCAGCCAAGGAACGTGCAGCCCTGTCGCCCAGGGCACCGCCGATCCATCGTGCACGGCGTCGACGGCGAATTGCATGTACGGCGGGTGCAACGGCAAGGGGGCCTGCCAGCCTAGCCCGTCCGGCACTGTTTGCGGTACCGTCTGCAGCAACGATGAGTCCGACGGGGTGATCGCGGGCCAGTGGTACTCGCCGTCGACGATTCGCAACAAGAAGTGCAACGGTACTACCGCAGGCGCAGCTGGGTGCGTGACTGACAACAGTGGATCGGCGCCATACTGCGGCATTGCGGGCGCGCCAGGCTTGGTCTGCGCAAGTTCGACTGCTTGCAAGACGTCATGCTTTGTGGATTCCGACTGCGCGCATGACTACTACTGCAATGCAGGTACCTGTACCTCGAAGGGCGGGTTGTGCAGCAGCGCCACCCAGTGCTCTAACGGCGCGTGCACCGGCAGCTTTGTTCAGCCGACGCCCCAGTGTAGCCCCTGCGCCAATAGCTACACCTGCCCGATCACCTCGCCGGCGTGCTGGTTGGCGGTGACGACTCCTGGCTGCTACAGTTGCAGCTTTGACTCAGATCCTGCAGCCTGCAACTCGGATGGCTCGTACAATTGCAGCACCGGGACCGGGGCTTGCCCGGCCAACGCCCCTGACTGCGGCGCCGACAATCATTGTCATTGCGGAACCGGGGCACAGTGCCCGTATGCGGGACAGATCTGCGTGAGCGGTCAGTGCAAGATGAGTGGCCGTTGGCCTTGCGTCAATGCCACTGATTGTGCCTACGGATCGTGCACGAATGGCGTTTGCCCGTCCACGCCCACGGGCGGTCTTTGCACTGGACTACTGGTCGCTAGCGAGTGCGCGAACGGAGACTGCAACATCAGCAACAAGTGCCCATAGGAGTGGCAGCGTCGGGGTCGGCAGTGAGCAGGGAGAGACCTGTCCGGTCTGAAGTGTCCGGCCGGACGTGTCTCACCAGGTCCAGTTTCGAAGGGAGAGGACGCGAAAAGGAATCGCGCATCGAGCGAAGGGAGGCTGGCAGCGGTCCTGGTGACGTGATAGCCCCGGATTCGCCCATGAGCGATGCCGATGACCGACTTTAGCGGCTCGAGCGTGAACGGCCAAGTCGACCAACCTGCCTCGCCGGCCGAGTAGCGTTTCACCCAGGTTTCGTGCTGTGACGATCCGCTGACCCGCGAGACTTCGGTGCGACACGGTGCGACCATGACTCTTCCCATGTTGGACGCGCGGAGTGTATAACTCTCGTGGTTGGGACCACTTGCGCGGCGTGCCCAACTTCCAGGACAGCCAAGATAGCGAGCGGGCTGCGCGCAATGGCTGAATGAAAGCGTAATCTGTCCCCCAAGAAACGTCGGAGATTCCCACATGCAACAGCTTCTTCCCGGCTTTTCGCGTTGCGCGGCTCTCGCCGTGATTTTGTCTGGCTCGCTACTCGGCTGCCAGCTGTCCGCCTCGAACAAGGGTGGCTCAGGCGGAGCCGGCCCGAACGGCGGCAGCAACGCGGGTGGCGGATCGGGCAGCGGAGGGCGGGTTGGTGGTGGATCGAGCGGAAACAACGCGGGCACTCCGGCTGGGGGGGGGCCGGGTGGCGCAGGCGGCAAGAGCGGCACGACCGGCGCTGGGGGTGCCGGCGCTACGACTAGCCCGGGCGGCGGCGCGGGTGGCGCAGGTGGCACGACCATCGCGGGTGGCGCGGGCGCCACGACCGCCTCAGGCGGCGCAGGCGGCACGACCGGCGCGGGCGCCACGACCAGTGCGGGGGGCGCCAGCAGCGGGGGTGGCACGACCGGCACGACCAGTGCCGGTGGCGCGGGCGGGACGACCAGCGGGGGTGGCACGAAGACCTCAGGCGGCAGCAGCGGCTCGGCCGGCTCCGGAGGTTCGAGCAGCTCAAGCACCTCGACAGCTGTCAAGACGTCCTGCACCCAGCCGCCGGCCGCTGATCCGAAGATGCCAGGCTATCCAGCCGACCAGCACACCAAGTTTCAAACCCAGGCCGCCACAACGGTTGCGAACATGTCACTGACCGAGAAGGCCCAGCAGATGCGCGGCACTACTCCTGCGGCTACCCCGGACTGGAACGACGTCTTCCGCCAGCCCGACAACCAATCGAAATCGATCAATGGCTTCTACTACCGGGACGGCCCGCGCGGGGTCAATCTGGATGCAAAAATCAACGCAACCGGAGTCTCGCACGCAAAATCCACCGTCTTCCCGGTTTCCATGGCGCGCGGGGCGGCGTGGGATGTGGATCTCGAGTACCGGATCGGCCAAGCCCTTGGCGACGAGATGGTGGCTGCAGGGCAGACCTTGCTGCTGGCTCCGACAGTGAACCTCCTGCGACACCCGCTCTGGGGACGCGCGCAGGAGACCTACGGCGAGGATCCGTTCCAGCTAGGTCGGCTGGGCACGGCCATCGTCGCAGGTGTGCAGAATTATGTGCCGGCATGCGCCAAACACTACGCTGCCAACAACATCGAGAATCTTCGAGCGTCTCTCAATGCCTCGATGGACGAGCAAACCCTGCGTGAGATCTATGCGCGGCATTTCGAGATGATAATCAAGGACGGGGGCGTAGCCTGCATCATGGCAGCCTACAATTTGGTGAACGGAACCAACTGCACCCAGAATGCCCACCTTCTCACCGACATCTTGCGTACGGATTTCGGTTTCAATGGATTCGTGATATCCGACTGGTGGGCGATGCCCGGTGGAAACAAGTTGGCACAGGGGGCGAGTGCCACGACTGCGGCCCAGGCCATTAACGCGGGTCTGGACCTGGAGGCCCCTTGGAGTTTCCAATACAGCACGATTGAAACTATTGTCGGGTCGTCCGTGCAGCAGAGCCTGATCGACACGTCGGCTAAACGCGTCTTGGAGCAGAAATACCGCTTTGGCGTGGACAAGGGCACCGGGCTGCAGAAGTCTAGCGTGGGATTCAGCGGCGGTTCCATCAACAACAACAGCGCGCACGTCGCCATCGCGCAAGAGGCCGCTCTGAAGTCGATGGTCCTGCTCAAGAACGACAACAACACGCTGCCCATCAAGAGCACGGTTACCAAGATTGCAGTTGTTGGCTTGACCGAGAGCTACTGTGCGCCGCTGGATAGCTATGGCACTGCCACTGGCCCTGGTATCAACAACTGCGGTGACGACGTGAACAAGGGAACCATCAACTTCGCGACCGGCGTTCGGGTTGGCGATGTGGGCAGCAGCCGAGTCAATTTCGATTCGAGCCAGGCGGTTGGACCTTTCGCTGGTATCCAAGCGGCCGCAGGGTCAGGCGTAACCGTGACCAGTGGCAGTACGGCGGCCTCGGCCCAGGGTGCTGACTTCATCGTCGTGGTTGCGGGGCTCACCCCCTATGACGAGGGCGAGGAATATAATGGAAGCGGTGACCGCACCAGCTTCTCGCTCGACGGCAAGATGAACTCGGGCACTCAGAACAAGCTGATCACTGACGTGGCCGCGTTGGGCAAGCCCATGGTGGTGGTGCTCGAAGGCGGTAGCGTCATCGACATGCCTTGGCTGTCCTCGGTCTCGGCGGTCGTGATGGCCTGGTACCCCGGCATGGTCGGGGGCACGGCCTTGGGCCAGTTGCTCTTTGGCAAGGCCAATTTTTCCGGAAAGCTGCCCATCTCTTGGCCCAAGCAGCTGAGCGACTTGCCGACGTTCAATGCCGGCACAACCACGACCATGGACTACTACGTCGGCTACCGCTATTACGACAACAAGAGCATCGCGCCTCTCTTCCCCTTTGGCTATGGCATGAGCTACACCAAGTTCGACTACAGCAACCTCGTGGTTCCCTGTAGCGATGCGACCCAAACGGCGGTGGTGAACGTCTCGGTGGATGTCACCAACTCGGGAACCGTGGCAGGGGACGAGGTGGTCCTCCTGTTCGTGTCCTATCCCAATACCACCAAGAAGCGGCCGGCCAAGGAGTTGAAGGGCTTTGCGCGGGTGTCGCTCGCTGCTGGGGCAAAGCAGACCGTGACGATCCCTGTCCGCGTTGCCGATCTCAAATTCTACGACACCAGCGGTTGGTCGGTCGAAACCGGCACGGTGAAGGTCATGGTTGGCCCCAGCTCGGCCACCTTGCCTCTCTCTGACACCTTCACAGTCAAGTGATGGCCCGCGGAGTCTCTTGACCCTGNNGTCGGCCGTCTTGTGCTTGGCGTCGGCGATCGTCCTGATCCTCAGCCCCGCGGCGGAAGCGGCCAAGAAGAAGAGTTCGTCCGGTGCCAAGAAGAACAAGGCGGCGGACGCGGCGGTCGGCGCCGCCCCGCCCTCCGCAGCAAGCCAGGCCTGGGAGCCTCCACCCAAGGGCGACCTGACCGTGACTCCCCTGCCTCCCCCTGCCGAAACGAAACCCGCTCCTGATTCTGCTCCACCTTCGGCGCCGCCGTCCGCGCCCCCTGCCGCGCCATCCGCGGAAAGTCCCGTAGTACCACCCCAACCGGAGCCATCACCCCCGCTCCCGCCAGAAGAAGAGGCGATGCCTGCCCTGGTCCCGCCGCCACCCGCTCAGTACGTCGAACATCTCGGGCCTGGTGCCTATCCAGGCATGCGCGGCCTGTACGGTGGATCGCTGTGGCTCGAGCCATCCTTTCACGGCCTGCAATGGCCTCTCATGACAAGAACCGGGGTCGGTGTTTCCGGCTCGGCGTGGGTCGACACCGGCTACGAGCAGATCACCCGTGGCCCCGCTGCGCCGAACACGGTCAGGTGGTTACAACAAGGGCGGGCGGTCTTGCGCGTGACGCCAACCTATGCCAGTGGCCGGTTCTTCGTCCAGGCACAGGCCGAGCTGGTCGCCAACGAGACCCAGAGCAAGTCACAGTCAGACCCTGGCGCTGGTATCGTTGACACGGATGATCTCTGGCTTCGCATCGGATGGTGGAACAGCTTCGACCTGAAAGTCGGCCGCTTTGAGGGCTGGGAAGTTTACCACACAGGCATGGGCCTAGATATCAACACCCTCGAGCGAAGGGGCGCCACCCAGGAGGGCCTCGGTGGCAGCAACGTCAACCAGCCCGACTACTACGGAGTCACCTACCTGCATGATCGGCCAACTGGCGAGGGACTCGGCAACGTGGCGGTGCATTTCTTTCCACTCAGGATCCTGCGTTTCGAGGCTCTCGGCCGACTGGGAACCGCGAATGTGCAGACGAATAGCGACAATTCATTGGGTGGCCGCGGGGTCGGAATCCTGGACCTTGGATGGCTCAAGGTCAAAGGTGGCGGGGAGTACGTCAAAGTTACCAGGGGCCAGGACCAGGTCGTGACCGCCACCAACGCCGACGGAAGCACGAAGGTGGACGCAAGCGGAAACGCGATTCAGGTCAAGCAGGATAGCAAGTACAGGAAGAAGCAATACGGCGTGGGCGGAGCTGTCCAAATCATCTGCGAGCCCTACCTTGAGTTCGGCGGAAACATTGGCCGAGGCTGGACGTCTGAAACCGACGACAACGGCAACGCCAACGGCTTGGGGACCTACAACACGACTAGTGTCGGCGGTTTCGCCAACCTCCGCATTGTCAGGATTGTTGCCCCCCACGCACAAGGTCTCGATGATTTGCTCCTCGGCGGTGGGGTGAATTGGACGAGGCAGGACGACAGTCATAGGGATTCCAGTGGCGATGTCGACCAGACTGCGCACTTGCAGACTTTCATCGCCGTTCAGTACCTCGTGGCCAAGCAGCTTTTCGTCAAGGCCGTGCTCGCCTATGCCCGGTCGGACTACGTAGTGAGCTTCGCGACCCCGAGCACCAACACGTGGAGCGATTACATGTATAGCGCACGCATCCGCGTGATGTATCTGTACTGAGACGATCTACGTGGGAACCCTCAAAGGGTTCCCAA
>PMIX01000342.1 GCA_003158395.1 Myxococcales bacterium
GAAACACACGCCGCGCGATCGACATCCACGAAGGAGAAGACGTTGACGAGTCCGCCTTCAAGGCGCTCGTTCGCCAAGCAGTCGCCCTCAACAGTTCTGGCAAGTCGAAACCTTCAAAGAAAGCGAAGTCCTAGGGGATTCCGCCTGTGCCTAGCCAAAACCCCATCGGCGTTCCCGTGCTGGCCGACGGTGACGAGCACTCGGGTGCGGTTATCTCGACCATGGGTTTCCGGACGGCACCGGTGACGGTCGACGTCCCTCCGTCTCCCTCCGCCCCGGTCATTGAGCGCCTTTTCCGAAGCCGAAGGGCGACCATGACAAACCCAAGCAACGCAAAGACTCGGTAGCTCCTTGTCTCGACCCCGGCAGTGCGACAGGAGCAGCCGCCGCTGCTTGCCTGGGCGCCACTGGTCACGGTCGTCGCGCCACCCGTCGTACCGATCCCCGGAGTTCCGCCCGTGCCGGCCCTGCCCCCAGCTCCGACTGGGCCAGTACTGACTACCCCGCCGCTTGCAGACAATCCGCCAGCTCCGATTGCTCCACCGGTCGCGGCACTGCTGCCGGTTCCTACCCCGCCGCCAGATCCGACCCTCCCTCCCATGGAAACTGCGCCACCCATTCCACTGCCTCCAGACCCGCCCTCGGATTCCGTCACTCCACCGCCCGCCGTGGTCCCGCCAGCTTTCATAGCGCCGCCGGTGCCCATCACGCCCCCAGTTGTTGCGGCACCGCCGGCTCCCGTAATGCCGCCGGTTCCTGTCACGCCACCACTTGCCGGTGTGTCGCGAGCGTCGACGGGAGGGACGGCGGCGTCGACCGGATGGAGAGTTCCGGCGTCGGCAGTTTCGGGTGGCGTGGTCGTGCCACCTGGACAAGCGAGATCGGCTAGTTCGTTCAGGTACTTCTCGACATTGGTGTAGCCATCGCCGGTGTAGTCGCCGCTGCCGTCGCTGGCGCTATTCGGGTTGAGTCCATGCGCAGTCTCCCAGGTATCCGGTATGCCGTCGCCGTCCGTATCAAAGCCCGCGGGCCGAGTTACTTGGGTCATGGCTGGTTGGCCGCCCACATCGCTTTCGTCGGCGATGATCGCCCCCTTGGTTCCGAGCGAGGTGAGTTGGCCGATAAGTCGCAACTCGACGGCATCCCGATGCTGACAGGTCCCGGCCTGGGCCACGACGCGCGCATAGGCATCCTCTGCGCTTAGCACCGTGACGGGCACAGGAGGCTTGCTGTGCGCTGCCGTCTCGAACGTCGGGGGCGTGGTACCCTCGAAATCCGCGTTGACCACTGCCCGTCCATTGAGTTGGCCGTCCTTGTTCACGTCCACCATGTTGCCGGTTTGGTAGGCGTGGTCGGTATTGGTGTAGAATGTGAAGAACTTGTCGACGGCCGAGGGGCCAGCAATCAGATAGTTGCCAATGTAGTCCTCGTACCAGTCCGTGCCTGAGTGGCCTCCGATAATGCCGCCACCAGAGCCCCAGTCATAGACGACGTTGTTGATGCACTCTCCGTTCGCTTTGAACTTGGGGTTGCGCTCATTGTTGTCGATCCATAGGTTGTGGGCGATGGTGATGTCCTGCTCTCCATCGATGATGGAGCCGAAATTTTGCGGAGGCACGCCCTCGCCGATGATCGAGTTCTGCAGGGTCACGGTGCTGCTGGTACCGGTGATGCCGAAGTTGTCCCAGCGTCCCCATTGTATGGAGACGTGATCGAAGATCATGTTCTGGCCGTCGGTGATGTTGACGGTCTTTTTGGCGCTGCCCGATGTGTCGGTCATTCCCTGACGGAAACGGAGATAGCGCACGATGATGTTGCTGCGGCTGCTGAAGCTGGTTTCCCTGCCATAGATCGTGATGCCATCGCCCGGGGCGCTCTGGCCCGCCAAGGTGATGTTGTCGCCACCGACTACGAGGACGTCGGCCAGTTTGATCACGCCGCTGATATCGAACACCACGATGCGACTGCCCTGGCTGACGGCATCGCGCAGAGAGCCGCTTCCGGAATCGGACAGGGAGGTCACGTGAACCACCTGGCCCTTGCGCCCGCCGGTGACCGTAGCGGCAAAGCCTTCGGCCCCGGGGAAAGCAAGCGGAGCCGCCACGGCCGAGCCTGCGGCCATGGTTGCAATGACTAGCGCCGTCGTGCCACACCAACGACGAAGACTCGGTGAAACGGGTGCATGCATCAAGATGACCTCCCGAGTTCAGCATTATAGTGGCTTGCCGGTGGGTGTGGAAACGCGCATTGAAAAGTGCTCCACGCGTACGGGATCATATCGAAGGTCCTCGTGCGTAGCTGGGCTGGCATGCGTCGTGGTCGATCCGATGAAACGCCGAAACAAGCTAGCGCAGGGCAGGTTTCCTCAACGATTCTAGGGTGCTTGCACTTGCACTGGGCGACCTCTCTATTGCTATGAGTCAAGGTTGGACAGCGCTTTTTCTGGACCGCGATGACCCACTCTACCGGGTCGTTGCCCCTATATGTTATAAGAATTCTTCGTGCAAAAGGAGGGCGCCCTTCTCACACAGCAGGAGACGAATTCTTTGAATGAGTTCGCGACGACTGCACCTTCGCACGCCAAAATCTAGATGTTCTGGTTTGGCGCCATGTGAGGACATTCAGAAAGGCCACATCATGAGGAACTGCCAGGTTTTGCTGGGCATCACGATCCTGGGCACTGCCCTTGTTGGCGCGTGCTCGACTGACGGTGCCAGAACTCAAGCCAGCGGAGGCGCGGGAGGCAGCAGTTCCAAGGTCTCGGGCACTGGAGGTGAGAACGGCACGGGCGGCATTTCCAATTCGGGTGGCGCAACCGGCGGACGCACGGGCAGCGGCGGTGCGACAGCCACGGGAGGTGCGACCAGCGCTGGCGGGACGATGGGCGGCAGCATGGTGGGGTCCGGCGGCAGCACGGCTACTGGCGGCTCGATCAGCGCTGGCGGACTCACGAGCGCAGGTGGCGCGACTGGTGGCACGACTCGCACGGGCGGAGCGGCCGGCAACACCGCTACTGGCGGAGCGGCTGCCGGCAGCACTGCCACTGGCGGAGTGGCTGGCGGTAGCACCGTTACCGGCGGCTCGGCCGGTGGCAAGGGCGGAGCGCTGGCAGGCACGACCAGCGCAAGCGGTGCGACAGGGGGCAAGGGCGGAACCATCGGCTCAGGTGGCATTGCAGGCTCGGGAGGCGTCACCACACGGGGCGGGGCCACGGGTTCCGGGGGCAGCGCAGGCCAATCCGGCTCAGGTGGGACAATTCCGTCTGGCCCGGCCGTGGCATTTCCCGGCGCGCTCGGTTTCGGGAAGAAGGCAACCGGCGGCCGAGGTTATGCCGTTTACCACGTGACCAATTTGAACGACACCGGCACAGGATCTTTCCGCGACGCCGTCAGTGCGGACAACCGCATCGTGGTCTTCGACGTCGGCGGGTACGTCCTTCTGACAACGGCGGTGTCAGTCAAGAGCAACCTGACCATCGCAGGTCAGACGGCGCCTGGCGACGGCATTGGTTTTCAGGGGTTCGAGGTCTCGTTCAACGCTGCATCGAACGTGATTGTGCGCTACGTGCGCTTCCGCCAGGGCCTCATCGACCCCGATTGGAGGAAAAGCGGGATCAACCTGCTCAATGGCAGCAACATGATCTTCGATCACATCTCGATCGAGTTCGCTCAGTACAACAACATCGACGCGGTGGGGGCGACCAACATCACGATGCAGTATTCCATCAACGCGGACCCAACCCACCAGCAGTTCGGGGCCCACACTGAGGGAGGCGGCTTCTTCACCTGGTACGCCAACCTCTGGGCCAATGCCCATGGTCGCTTGCCCCTGGCCAAGGCCAACACCCAGTTCGTCAACAACGTGGCCTACAACTACCAGTACGCCTATTGTGCCGGGGATACCGGCGGTTCTAACTGGCACGACATCATCGACAACTACTTCATCGCAGGCCCGTCGACCAATGCCCCAGGAGACGATTTCTATCAGATGAACGCCGGGCAAACCGTCTACGTGAGCGGGAATCTTCTCGACAGCAATGCGGACGGCACTCTCAACGGCACGGACGCAGGTCAGCCGAGCGGTACGACCAAGGCGAGCAAGGCGAACTCCACAGACACCGCGAGCCTGCCCACCACCAGCGCGGCAGACGCATACGCCGATGTCCTGGCCAACGCTGGCGCCTGGCCGAAGAACCGCGACCAAGTCGATTCTCTCGTGGTAGCCGATGTGAAATCGCTGGGAAAATCAGGCAAGTTGTGGACGGACCAAAATGCCACGGGCCTCACCAACAGCGGCTA
>PMIX01000346.1:0-2875 GCA_003158395.1 Myxococcales bacterium
CGGCAACAAGACACGCGCGGCCGAGGCTCTTGGTCTCAACCGCACCACGTTGATCGACAAACTGAAGCGCATCGGTACCGAGCCGTCTGACTAGCCCACAACATTCGTGAGGAAGACCATGCCTGTCAATCGTCCCTCTGCTCTCATGGCTCTCCAAGGCGAGGTCGCGCTCACCCGCGAGATGGCCACGCGGGTAGAAGAGAGCATTCTGGCCGCCATCGAGAGCAACGCCCTGGAACTGCCCACCATGCCCCTGGTTGCGGCGCGGGCCCTAGCGATGCTGGGCCGCGACGACTTTTCGTTCCCCCAGATCGCGGCGCTTATCGAAACCGATCCTATCGTGGCCGCACGTCTGATCCGTCTTACCCACAGCGCGGCTTTTGCAAGTTTGTCGCGCTTCGATTCCGTCCTCACCTGTGTCACCCGGCTGGGAGCCGAGGAGTTGCGTCTCTTCCTGGTGGAGACCGCGGTTCACCACGTGTTGGAGTCACGCGATCCCTGCATTGCCCAAATGTGCCGCGATCTGTGGCGCCATTCCCTGGCTGTGGCCGTCCTGTCGCGCGATCTGGCCAGCGGGGTTCATGCCTTGCACCCCGATTCCGCCTACCTGGGCGGGATTCTGCATGACGTGGGCCGTCCCGTGCTGGCCGCGACTCTTCTCGACGCCGAGCAGCGCCTNNCCTGTGGCCCACGCCATCCGCAACTCGGCCGACTACGACGAGGGCGATCGCTTCTCGACCGCCAACGTGGTGCTCCTGGCCGACACCTTGGCCAAGCGCGAAGGGATCTTCGTGGGGCCCATCAACGCCGAGGAAATCGAGCAACGTCTGTCCCTAGGCAAGCAACTCCTGTCGGTGGACGACGCCCTGGTCGAGCGTTTGGTTGCGAATCTGGGTGATCGCATCGCCAGCCGGATCGGGTAGCCCGCCGTCCCACGCTGCTGCGATCTACTGATACACAATTGGTGGAATTGGTGGCACCACCGTGAGCGGCGGCAACGGCGGCGGAGTCGGGGGCGGAGGCGGCGGGTTGTCCGAGACGTATTTCTGCGTCCAGGCTGCCATGTGGTTGGAGGTCGTCAGATCCTGGAACGGGAGGAAGAAGCCGGGATAGCTTCCGTCCTTCCCGGCAAGCACCTGGTCGGCATCGAGGGCGAACATCCACAGCAGGAGCTGCGTGGGCGTGTCACCCACGACACTGGGGTTGGGTTTGAAAAGTCGCAAGCCGGCGCGGCGCTGCGAGGCCACGGTGAACCAGAACAGCTTGTGTCCGTCCTGTTTGGCTTCAAAGGGCGCAGCCTTCGGGAAGGTGTTCATCAGTAATCCGCTGGAAATCCGCGTGACCACGGTAGGATCGCGTGCATCGGTCAGGGTGAGCTTGTCGGCCACGCCGGTCGCGTTCGCGCGGGCCAGCAGTACAGGCGTTGCGTTGGCTTTGGGCTGCACGGCCCAGACCGTGGCCGAAGGATCAGCGTAGGCGTTGACCAACGCATCCCAGTCACTGGCCTGCCTGGTCGACTCGCTGTACAGGAGGAAGGACGAGTCAGGCACGAAATTCGGGGTGTAGCGGTTCTTGCCGGTGGTGTGCGGCACGACGACCTCCTCGGCGGCCCACCCGGTGGCTGTGGTGGCTGAACTCCGAATCACGGAAATACCGCCCTCCTGAAATTCGATGGTCGATGAGTTCTGCCCGTAGATATGGGTCACGGCAATGGTGTTGCCGTCGGGCGACCAATCGGGGAAGCTCACGGGAAAACCCACATCCAGCGAACTCTTCCGCACGCCAGTGCCCCCATCGTGGAAGGCCAACTTGTTGACCCCCAGCGTGGAATCGCCCACGGGTGCGTCGGCGACAAACTGGGTCCCGTCCGGATTGAACGAAACCGTCAGCACCCGGTTCTGTGCGGCGGTCCCGTAGCTATTTCCGTCCACGGTCAACCAACCGGTTGCAGCCTTTGGTTTGGAAAGATCGTTTATGTAGATGAGATAGCCGTCAGACGAAACACCCGCCGATGCCACCATGCGGGTTCCGTCCCGGGACAAGGCGTGGCAGCCGACACAGCGCCAATTGCCATCGGTCTGCTGCAGAACCGGAGCGAGGGCGGACTGGGAAGAAAAATCGAAACGCATGATGCTCGTTGTGGGTTGGGTCGTGGTCCAGTAGTAGATCGCTCCATCCACGCGGTCGGCAGCGAACTGGACACTGATGCTCGCCGAGCCGCCGACGCTGCCGTTTTCGTCTGTTCCGCGCACCGCCAGGGTGGCCGGATCAGTCCCGCGGTTGCTTTCCGCGATCACATTCACCGTATCGGGATCGAGCACGAAGGCACAGGTCCCTGCGAGGAACTTGGTGGGATCGGCGTAGCAGCGCGTGTAGGCGCGGTACTCTGAGAAGTCGCTCAGGATCGAGATCTCATAGAGTTCGCCGGTCTTGCTTCCCGGCATGAAGTGAACTTCAAGCTGTTGAACGTTGGGAGGAAGCAGCACGCCGTCATTCGGATAGACCAGCGTGGGAGCCAGGGTTGCACTGTTGCCACCCGTGAACTTGGACCCCGGATTGCTGGGAAGGGCCGGCGTGGCGCCAGGAGAGCCGGTCGCGGCCTGGCCCGAGCAGACGATCTTCACTGTCAAGGTTGTCGTGACAGTGGTAATGGGAATGTCGGTGCTGGCTGCCTGAGCCTGGATCGTCAGCGCGCCCCCGCGCTGGGGTGGATCAGTCGCGCTGGCCGGCAGGCGGGTCGTGAACGTGGAACTACCATCCAGCGGGAACGTGCCCACGAGATAGTTGTCGGGAACGTAGAAGACCGTGCGATCCGTGATCTCGACCTCCCCGCCGCCCGCCTGCATGGTGGCGAAGGCTCGGAAGGAAACGGTGC
>PMIX01000346.1:2892-5012 GCA_003158395.1 Myxococcales bacterium
CACCTGTGGCTGGACTTGACTCACGGTGGCTTGGGCGGAGCAAGCAGCCGCGGCTGCCGCACAAGCTGCAGCACAGAGGACCCAAGGCCATGTGGGCTTCGGACCTTCACGGGTCATTTGTTTCTCCTGCGATCTAAACGACGTGGACTAAGCATGGCCCATGCGGCCGGCAATGTAAACTGGCTGACGGCGGGATGGCATTGGGACGCGATCCTCTGGCTCCCGCCCGGCGTTTCCATCGCGCTGCGTTCGGACTGCGCGCCCCTCTGCGTCTAGCGCCACGGTTCGTGATCCCGACTGGCGTGACGCACTGATTCTGTCTATAATCAGTCGCCACGTCGTTCCGAGCATGCCTTCCTTCGCACAAAGACTCACCTTCTCCTCCTCGTACGCGACCCGCGCACAGGCGTTGATGCTTGTCCTGGGCCCGCTGCTCCTTGCGTGTGAGAGCGGGGCACATGTGAGAGACGGGTCCGTCCCGGTCACCCAGCGGGTTGCCGAGGTTTCGGTTCGCTTGGACGTTCCCACGACCGGCGCTCCTGCCCTGTCCGTGCTGGCCTTCCGCGCGAATGTGACTGATCATCCCGCCACTGACGTGCTGGGCGTGGTGGACCCCCTGGTGGCGCCCGCTCCTGATGGTCCGTGTGAGCTGCGTGATGTGGCCGGCCAGGCCCGAGCGCTTCGCGCCCAGGGTGGTGCGGTGAACCTGGAGGAGCTGGGTGGCGTATCGGTAGCCCTCGGCCCGAGTGGCCCCGGGCTGCGTCCCGCTCCGCGCGTGTATCCGCCCTTTGCCGAAGTCGTGGGCGGCGTGATTGCCGAGGCGGGCCCGGTGGACATCGCTGAGGTTCCTCAGGCGCTTGCCATCGATCTTCCCGGCCCAGCGGATCGGCCGGCCAAAGTCATCCGGACCGTGCCAGGTGCGCCGCGCGTCCTCGATCGAAACCAGGTGCCACTGGCCACGGGAGCCCGTCTTGCAAGCTCAGGCGACCTGGTACTGCAGGTGACCGGCCCCGAGCGGACCTTCCTGGAGATCCGCCCCTATGGCGCGCCAGTCGCGGTGGCCTGTCCGGTGGGCGCAGGAGGGCTGGTCGTGGTTCCGCACGACCTTTTGGCGCGCATGGCGGCTGCGGCGGGAGGGGTTCCGGTTTCGCTTGAAGCTGTGTGGCGCGAGAGCCGCATGGTGATGGCGGCGGTCCCGCCCACGCGTGTTTCCGTGGAGGTGCGCTCCTCCACAGTGGTGGACCTGCGTCCGTGACTCCGCCCGGGCGCTGCGACACGCGGCGGTTTCCCCGCCGGGATGCGCTCCTGCCCGTGGTCGTGCGCGCTGCTGGCAACCGGGTCGCGGCTGGGATCCGGCTGAACATGGCCGACCTGTCCGAGAGTGGGGCCTTCTTGCAGTCCAACCTCCTTTTCGAGGTGGGCGAGGCCTTGAGTCTGGAGATCCCGCTGACCACAGGCGAGCCGCTGGCTGCCCGGGGCCGAGTGGCGTGGGTCGCCCGGGGCGGGGGCGGCAAGATGCCCGCGGGCATGGGAATCGAGTTTGAAAAACTGTCACCACAGGACCGTCGCCGCCTGACCCAAAGCCTGCGGCGGCCGGCCCAGCCGGCCGGCCGCAAGTCCGCCTGAAACGAGGAATCATGGCTGAGACCCTGGATGAATTGACGTACGATTACGAAGATGAGGGTGTGCTGGTCCGTAAGCAACTGGACAAGGTCGTCCTGACCAAAGGCTCGTGGGCCACCCTGATGTTCCTCTACCAGGAGCTGGACAAGGCGAGTGGCACGTTCCGCGCCCCGAAGATCGCCATCGTACGCTTCAAGAAGTTCCACGGCTCCTATCGCAAGCAATCGTCGTTCAATGTGTCGAGCGAGAAGCAGGCGCGTCAGATCACCGAGGTCTTCGAGGGGTGGTACCCCAAGATGGCGACCAGCGGTGAGGTAAGCGAAGAAAACTCCGCCGCCGCCGGAGACGAAGGCTAGCTGCGGCCTCTCGGGAGATTCGAGAGCGCTGCGCAGGCTGGCCCGCGGCTAGCGGGTCGCGGCTCGCGAGAGCGTAGGCGTGAGTGAGTTCGTGTGCGTTTTGCGGGAAGAGCGGGTCGCGGGCCGCTCACCCCTGGGGGG
>PMIX01000422.1:0-7226 GCA_003158395.1 Myxococcales bacterium
TCGAGCAGCTCGTAGATCTCCTTCCACTTGATGACAAAAATGGGGTCCTTCGCCTCTTTGAACAGCTTGGCGATGGCTGTCCGCAACTGCACGTCCGCCTCGTTTTCCAGTCGGTTGATCTCGACGCACTTCTCCAGAATCAAGGCCGGATTCTTCAGATTGCGCAGCCCGGAGAGCGCCTCGAGCACGCGTTCCGCCCCCTGCGTCAGCGTGCGCGCCAGGCCGGCCAATTCCGGCGTGGGCTCGTGAATATCGTACACCACCAGGTTCTGAGCCGCCGCCTCCACAAAATCCATCACATCGTCCATTTTCGAAATCAAGCGGAAGATGTCGTTGCGATCGATGGGCGTGATGAAGGTCTTGTGCAGACGCGCGACAACGCCATGGGTGATGTGGTCGCACTCGCTCTCGATGACCTTCATGCGCGCACTGACCACCCCAAAATCGGTCGTGCCCTCCGCCATCTCAAGGAAGGCGCGGCAGCCCTCCACGGTCTTTGCAGCGTGCTTCTCAAAGTCGTCGAAAAAGGACTCTTCTCGCGGGAGCAGGCGCATGTTCTGGGGCTGTATCGCCGAACCTGGCCGCGCTGTCAAACCTGAAACGCCCCCGCCGACCGTGGAATGGCGACCGCCAGTGTTTCATAGTGAGCGGGTGAGCAAGACACCCAAACCAGCCCCCAAGGGCCGTATCGTGGCCCTGACCCGCACCCGCGCCCAACTCGACCGCTTCCGTCGCAGCCGGCGCGCCGACGCGCTTTTTGCGGCGACCGATCCGGCCAGCGCCATTCGCAGCCTGCCGGCCGACGAGTTCTTCTATGTCGTGCACGAGCTGGGTTTTCCCGACGCCCTTGACATCATGAGCCACGGCACGGCCGAACAGGTGCAAGGGGCGCTTGACCTCGCCATCTGGGACCGCGACCGGATCTCCGCTGGGCGCGCCGACGAGTGGCTGGAAGCCATAGCGGAGGCACCCTACGAAACCGCAGCCGCCTGGGCGAGGGGCCTTGATGTCGAGCTGCTCGCCTTGCTGATTCGCCAGCGCGCTCGTATCTACGACTTGTCGCTGGAGGAACCCCCTGACGAACCCGAGGGCAGCCTCTTTGACACGCCCGATCGCCTCTTCACTCTGGAATTGCTGGGCGATGAGCAGACCCAGCGGACGACCCGGCACCTGATCGAGAACCTCTACCGCGCAGACCAAACCATGATGCGCCGGTTCCTGGTCGGCATGCGCTCGGAAATCGACGTGGAACTTGAGGAGACTGCTTTCCGCTGGCGATCGGGACGCATGGCCGACCTGGGTTTCGTGGATTTCTACGAGGCGCTCGAGGTGTATCGCGAGCTGAACCCGGCCAGCGTGCAACCCGAGACAGGCCCGGTCGGCTCCGGCCGGCCGCGCGACGAACCGGCTGCAGACAGCCACCTGCTGCGCCTGCCCCTTGTCATGGCCGATCGCCTTGCGGACACGACGCCGTTCGCCCGCGCCGTGGCAGGTCTGACGTCAGCGGCAGAGGCGGCCGACTTGCACGCCAACCTGGTGGCGCTGTGCAACCGGGTCCTGTCCGCAGACCGAGTCTCGCCCGGAGACGACCCGGAAGTGGCACGCGTGCTCGCGCGCGTGGCGGCTACGCTCGACCTGGCTGTGGAGTTCCTCAGCCGAGGGGACGATGCCGCTGGCGTGGTTGCCGTGCGCCGAGTCCCGTTGACCAAGCTCTTCCGTCTGGGCGTCAGCCTGGTGGGCAAACTGCAAAAGCTCGCACGGTCGCTCGTGCGCAACAGCCCCTTTGCTGCACTTCGGCCCGCGGTCGACCTGTGGGAGCCTGAGGACGCCGAGGTCATCGGCGCCCTGACCAGGTTGCGCCCCCTCTTTCCCCGCCTGCTCGACCAACCGCCAAGCGCAGGCGAGCGTCCCTTTGGAAGCCTCCATGACCTGGCCACGGCCACGACCGCTATGGAACGAGCCGGGGCAGCCCTCGCGCTTGTGGTGGGCCTGGGCGTGCGGCCGGAACATATTTCGCCTGCCCGCCTGGGCGTCATGGGCATCGCTGATCCCGCTATTCTGGACACCGGCCTGCTAGCGCGAACCGTTCTGGTCCGCCTTCTGCTGGGACAGGCGCCAGGCCCTGTCGAACCCCTGCCGGACGAGGCCATTTCATCGTTCAAGGAAAAGTTCAGCAACAGTACACAACACGTTGAAACAATGGCACAATCAGCAGCCACGATTCTGCAATCCGCGGCCCCAGGGGCGCGCTTCACGCCAGCCACCGAGGCGGTCGCTACTCGATGGCTGCATAGCCTCGCGCCGCTCGGACCAGTCCTGATTGCGGACCGGTCGAACCGCAGCCCGCGATAGCGAAGCCGGTGCGGACATCCCTTGACACCGATGGCCAGCCCGCAGTACGTGGAAGCGCTACCAGATAGGCTGCGGCCGGGAAGTCGGGAATAAAGTCCCGGCGTGTGCGGTTTGGCCCGGGGTATCACAGGCGGCTCCGACTGAACAATTCAATGAGGATCAAATGCCAGAGCTGATGATTCAGGTTGAGAACCTCACCAAGGTCTACGGCGCCACGCGCGCCGTAGACGACGTCTCGTTCAACGTGCGCAAGGGCGAGGTGCTCGGGTTCCTAGGCCCCAACGGCGCGGGCAAGTCGACCACGATGAAGGTGTTGACCTGCTACTTGGCGCCCACCGGCGGCCGGGCGAAAGTGGCGGGCTTCGACGTCTTCGACGACTCGTTGGAGGTCCGCAAGCACCTCGGCTATCTGCCTGAAGACACCCCGCTCTACAAAGACATGACCGTGCTCGAGTATCTGCAGTTCGCGGCGGCCATGCGGGGCATGGCTTCCGACCGCAGCGCGAAGCGCATCAAGGAAATTGGCGGCCGGTGCGGCCTGCATGAAGTGGCAGGTAAGTTGGTGGGCGAGCTGTCACGCGGCTACCGGCAGCGGGCGGGATTGGCGCAAGCCATGCTCGACGACCCGGACATCCTCATCCTCGACGAGCCTACCAGCGGGCTCGACCCCAACCAAATCGTCGAAATTCGCCAGCTCATCAAGGAAGTGGGCAAGGAGAAGACGGTCATCCTGTCAACCCACATCCTGCCGGAGGTTCAGGCCACCTGCAGCCGCATCCTCATCATCAGCAGCGGCAAGCTGGTGGCCGACGGCACGCCCGATGAGCTGCGTGCGCGGGAAAGAGGCAGCCGCTACCGCCTGGTGATGGAGGCCAGCGGGACTACTGCGGAGGCCGTCAAGGCGCGTTTGGTAGGCATCAAGGGTGTGTCCCGCTGCGAACCCGTGCGGGGCGAAGACGGGGCCCACTCCTTCACCCTGGACGCGGCTGGCGATGAGGATCTGCGCAAGGTCCTGTTCCGCGCCGCCGTGGACAACAAATGGACGCTGCTGGAGCTGCACCGTGAAGCCGTCAGCCTGGAAACCGTGTTCCGCAACCTGACCACCCGGGAAGAGGTCAAGTCATGAACGCCGCCCTCACCATCGCCAAACGGGAAATTCGCACCTACTTCAACTCGCCCATTGCGTACATCGTCCTGACGGTGTTCCTGCTGCTGGCGGGCTACCTCTTCTTCGGCTCGCTCTTCATCGAGCGGCAAGCCGACCTGCGGTCCTATTTCAATCTGATGCCGCTCTTGCTCGCCTTCATCGTCCCTGCCATGGCCATGCGACTTATCGCCGAGGAGAAGGGCAGCGGCTCTCTGGAGATGCTGATCACAATGCCGGTGCCCGACTGGCAGGTCATCGTCGGCAAGTTTCTGGCGGGAATGGCCCTGCTGGCGGTGATGGTGGGCCTGACCTTGTGCTACGCCGCTACTGTCATGGCCGTTGGGCCACTCGACAAAGGGCCGGCCATAGGCGGGTATCTGGGCGTCCTACTCATGGGAGGGACCTACATGGCTATTGGCGTCATGGCGTCGACCTTCACCCGCAATCAGATCGTCGCGTTCATTATCGCCTTCGCCATCTCGTTTGCGCTCTATCTTTTCTACCGCCTGTTGCCCTTTACGCCTGAGTCCCTCAGGCCTGTGCTCTCTTACCTGAGCGTCGAGTCCCATTTTGAGGCCATCAGCAAGGGCGTCATCGATTCGCGCGACATCATCTACTACCTGTCCGTGATGGTGGTCTCTCTGGTCATCGCCACGGTTTCCCTCGAGTCTCGGAAGTGGAAGTGAACCATGTCGACCACATCAAGCAAGAAGCGAGCCTACGCCTCCAGCGCCCTCCTCTACGCCCTCTTTGTCGTCGGCGCGATTGTGCTGATCAACTTGATCAGCACGCGGTTCTTCGGCCGCATCGATTTGACCGAGACCAAGGTCTACACCCTGTCGCAGGCCTCACGGGACCTGGTAAAGAAGCTCCCAGACTTCCTCACAGTCAAAGCCCTGATCTCGTCGGACCTGCCCCCAGAGATGAAGACGTTGTCGCGCTACGTGCGCGACCTGGTCGATGAGTACCGTACCAGCTCCAATGGGAAGTTCCGCTGGGAGGCGCTGGACCCGGGCGCGGACAAGAACCTTGAGCAAGAGGCTAGTCGCTGCAAGATCGACAAGATCCAGATCCAGGTCCTGCGCGGCACCAAGTTCGAGATGGGCTCCTACTACTTGGGCCTGTGCTTGCTGTACGGCGACAAGATGGAATCCATCCCGCAGATCGGCCGAGCCGAGGGTCTTGAGTTCGAGATATCGTCGCTCATCAAGAAGCTGACAGTGAAGAAGAAGAAGATCGCTTTCACCACGGGCCACGGTGAGTCCGACACCAACCAGGGCTTCCGTGCCCTCAAGCAGGTCCTAGAACAAGAGTACGACCTGACTACGGTGAACCCGTCGACAACCGAGATCCCCGCTGACGTGGACGCCCTGGTCATCGGCGGCCCCAAGCAGGCCCTTGACGAGAAAGGCCAGCGCGAGATTGACCGCTTCCTGATGACCGGCCGCGGTGCCGTCGTTCTCGACGACGGCATGGCTGTCAGCTCGCCCAGCCAGCAGCAGTTTGCCCAGGCTGGGATGGGCCAAATCAAGATGGTGCAGATCAACCAAACCGGCCTGGACAAGCTTCTCGAGACCTATGGCTTCAAGGTTGGTCAGGACGTGATTGCGGACAATGAGGCGGCCATGCCCGGCCTGGTCGAGATGGGTGGCGGACGACGCGGCCTGACGCAGCTCCCGATATGGGTGGGCGTGCAGATCCCCAAGAGCCAGACCATTTCCATCCTGGATGGCATACGGGGTCTGGTTTTCCCGCTGGCCAGCACGGTCGACCTGGTGGGCCCTCTCGCAGGCGGCAACCTGCCCGCAGGGGGCAAGCTCTGGAAGCTGGCATCCTCAAGCCCAAGCAGTTGGAAGCACGCAAGTTTCTTCCTCCTCAACCAAGCCACCAAGCTCGAGGAATCCAAGGACCGTGGCCCGTTTTCCTTTGGCTACGCCTATCAGGGACCGCTCAAGAGTGCATTCGTGAAGGGGCCCGAGGCCGGGGTATCCACGGCCGAAAAGCAGCCCCCCTCCGAATCGCAGAAGCCCGTGCGTCTGGTGGTCATCGGCGATTCGGACTTTGCCAACGACGACTACGTCCAACTTTCGCGCGCCTTCCCCTTCTACGAGGCGGGCGCGTTCATGCTCCACAACGCCATCGGCTGGACCGTGGAGGATGAGGCCCTCATCCCGCTCCGTTCCAAGTCGATGGGAAACCGCCCCCTGGGGGTGGTTTCCGAAGCCAAAGCCAGCACGCTCAAGTGGGTCAACATCCTGGGCTTGCCGGTGCTGTTCTGCGCCTACGGGGTGGTCCGCTGGCGCCTACGCCGCATGGCCCGCAGCTCTCAGACCATCTAGCCAGTCGAGGTAGCCCATGAATCGAAAAGCCCTGATCGCCGGTGCCATCTTCGCCGGCCTTGTTCTCGTCACCATCGGCCTTCTGCGTGCGCCCGAAAAGGGCACCCGGCCCGCCGGGGAACGTCCGCGTCCCATCCCCAAGCTCAAGACGGGCGACTTCGATACCCTGGAAGTGACCAAGGGCGGCGCCACCACCGTCATCAAGAAACAAGGCGATGGCTACCAGATCGTGAAACCGATCGACTACGCCGCGGACAAGGACAGCGCCAAGTCAGCCTTCGAAGCCATCGAGAAACTCGACTTCCACGACATCGTCTCCGACCAGAAGAGCCGACACAGTGAGTTTGAGCTAGCGGATGGTGGTCTGCGCGTGGCGGTAAAGAAGGGTGACAAGCTCCTGGCCGACCTGCACGTGGGCAAGGCCGCGAACGACGAGACCCTGCTGCGCCTCGAGGGCAAGGACGACGTCTGGGCAGCGACCGGATTCTTCAAATACCAGTTTGACAAAGAGATGCTCGGCTGGCGCGACAAGCACATCGCCAGATTCGAGGACAGGGACGTGGAAAAGATCGAGGTCACCCACAAGACGCGGGGTCGAATCGTGATATCGAGGCCTGCTCCCACCGACGCAGGCGCGGCGCCTGAATGGCGCGTCGTCGAGTCCAGCGTGAAGGTCGAGCCCTTTGACAAGAGGATGGCCACCGACGTGGCTACGACGTTCTCCACTTTGCTGGCCAGTGAGTTCGTCGACGACGCCAAACCGGGGGAGACCGGCCTGGACTCGCCAGAAAACACCATCACGGTCTCGCTCCGCAACGGCAAGCAATATCGGGTGCTGATTGGTAAAAAGAAGGGCGCCGACGACACCTATATCAAGATGGCTGACAAGCCTCAGGTGTTCCTGATCAAGAAGTACACCATCGAGCAGCTCAGCAAGCGCCCGATGGACTTCCGCGACAAGGCCGTCTGCAACCTGACCGCCGGCGAGGTCACCGAAGTCACGGTGGCGCGGGACAAGGATTCTTTTGTGCTGACCAGACCCCCTGGCAAGACCGGAGACGACGCCTGGAAGCTCACCAAGCCGGCCGGTACACCCGCGGACATCTCGAAGGCCAACGCGATCGCGGGCTTCTTCCTTGACTGGAAAGCGCAGGGATATGCCGAAGACAACTCGCCCAAGACGACCGGCCTGGCCAAGCCGGCCATCACCATCAGCGTGAAGTCGAACGTCAAGGGCCATGCCTGCGCGCTGAAGGTCGGGGGCGAAACCGCTGACAAGAGCAACTACTACGTCATGGCGAACAATCAGCCCGATATCTTCGTGGTTGGCAAGTGGGCGATCGATCGCATTGCCGTCAAGCTGGACGAGGTCAAGAGGAAGTAGGGGC
>PMIX01000422.1:7339-7545 GCA_003158395.1 Myxococcales bacterium
TACGAGAGAAGCTCGACGGTGCGGCAGCTGTAGCCCCACTCGTTGTCGTACCAGCTTACCAGCTTGAAGAAGTTCGGGTTCAGCTCCATGGAGCTGCCCGCATCATAGATGCTGGAACGCGGATCGTGAATGAAGTCGCTGGAGACCACCTCATCCTCGGTGTAGCCCAGGATGTTCTTCAGGTAGCTCTCGCTGGCCTTCTTCAT
>PMIX01000240.1 GCA_003158395.1 Myxococcales bacterium
TCGAGGATCTCACGCGCCACGACCTTTTTGATGATGGCTGTCTTCATGGCGGGGGAGATTACACCGGCCGAAGCGTCAGGGAAACAGGCTTCACCGGCCACCAGGCGATGTCGTCGATCTGACGGTTTGACAGGGAAGGCCCGCGACGTTTCGAAAGCTCGGCCAGCCGGTAGAAGGAGTCGTCTGCCTCCGGCTATCGCGGTACTACGCCCGTGCGCCGGGGTGAATGGCGCTGCTGACCAGGTAGCGGCCGGCACCGATGAGCGGTGCGCGCGGATCGAGCGCCACCCGCACCGGCAAGTTCTTCGCCCAGTCCGAGAACCGCCCCTTGTCGGCCAGTGCAGCCAGGAAGGATCCTTCCTTGAGCGCAGGCAGAATCTTCGGGGCGATGCCGCCTCCGATAATCACGCCACCTGTGGTTAGCCCCTTGAGCGCCAGGTTCCCGGCCTCGGCGCCCAGCACGGCACAGAACATGCGCAGGGTCTGCACGCATACCGGATCGCGGTTGGCCAGAGCAGCTGCCGAGATCGCCGCGTTGGGATCGCCGCTGCCGATCTGCTCGGCCAGCCAGGGGGGCTCGCGGGTGGTGGCTTCGTTGCGTAGGGACCGATAAAGGTTGCCGATGCCAGCGCCCGAGAGGATGCGCTCATAGCTGACATGCCCTCCCAAGGCGGTCCGCAGGTGGCGCAGAAGAACGATCTCGTCGTCCGTGCGCGGGGCGAAATCGGCGTGTCCGCCCTCCGAAGGGATGGCGTGGTACTGCTTTCCATCGAAGTGGAGCAGGGCCTCGCCCAGCCCGGTACCGGGCGCGATGACCGCGATGTCGCCTCGAACGCCAGCCTTCCCCGGCTGCAGCACTTCGAAATCAGTGGGCGCAAGAAACAGCATGCCGAAAGCGGCCGCTTCCAGATCATTGAGCAAACGCACTCGCGGCGCCTGCAGCGCCTTGGCCAGATGTTCCTCGTCCAGCAACCAGGGCAGGTTGGTCAGCCGGGCCTGCCCGCTCTCGACCGGCCCGGCCACGCCAAAGCAGGCACCAGTCAGTGTGGGCCGTGCGGTGGCCGAGAGAAACTCGTCCACCACCGCCTCGAGCGAATGGTATTCGAGGCTGGGGAAGGTAGCCTCGCGCACGCAGCGCAGATCCTCGCCCGCGGTCTCGAAGAGCGCGAGGACGGTCTTGGTTCCGCCGATGTCGCCAGCAATAATCATGGGCACCAAGGTAGCACTCTCCCTCGCGGCCTTGAAGTCATGGCAGCCTGCTCGACGCTGCGCGTTTTGGTGCTTCTTTCTGGCCGAGCGCAGCAGAGCGCGTGTATGATCCCCAAAGGCACGTGAATAGCGAGCGTAACTCCCCCCCTGTGCAGGCCAGCGTCCAGCCTGCGCCACAGGAATCAGGGGCTTTCTCGGACGCGATCTCGCCGTCGGCCGACATGGCCTTGGTGATCGCCTTTATCACGCAACTGCGACGTGTGTTTTCGTCGCCCGGCTACCGGCCGCCTCTTCTGCCCACGGTGGCTCTGGAAGTCCATGAGTTGTCGCTTCGCTCCGACGTGGGAGCAGACCAATTGGTCGAGGTGCTGGAAAAGGACGCGGTGCTGGCGGCACAGGTTCTCCGCGTCGCTGGCGCAGCGGCCTACGGCGGCTGGGGCCAAGACGACATCTCGTTGCGGGTCGCGGTAGTCCGCATGGGCATGCGCAGCCTGGCCAGCGTGGTCTGGGAAGTCGCGGCGGGCATGCGGGTGTTTCGCTCAGCCCGCTACGCCGGGGCGATGGAGCAGATCCGCACGCACAGCACGTTGTGCGCGCACCTGTGCCGCCTGATAGCCTCGCGCAAGGCATTGAACACCGAGACGGCGTTCCTGTGCGGCCTGCTCCACGACATCGGCATGGCGGCCACGCTGCTCGTGCTGTCCGATCGCCCCAAAGACGAGCCGTCCATCAATCCGGGGGTGCTCGACGAGGTCTTGCGCCAGACGCACCAGGAAGTCTCGGGTATGATAGCCCAGCTATGGAAGCTGCCGGCTGACATGCAGACTGTGCTGGCCAACCATCACAGTTTCCCCGCCGGTGGGCCACCCCATCCCCTCTCTGCTGCTGTCGCCATCGCCGAAGAGTTGAGTCGCGAGCTCGGCCATGGCGTCACGATCGGGGCTGGCCACTGCGACCGCGTGGCACCCGAAACCCTGGCGCGTGCGCGCGAGGCGCTGGGTTTCACCGACGAGCAAGAAGCCGAGCTGCGCGAGACCGCGGAAAAACTGGCCGCGTCGGTGACCAAGGATTTCACGCTGGGGGAGCAGAAACCGGTGCCCTCGGCAGCGAGCAAGACGGCGTCCGCCCCAGCCGCTGCAGCGCCGGCCGCGGCGGCGAAGCCCACCGCGGCCCATCAAGCCCGCCTGTCACTCTGGCGACGCCTGGGCCGCATCTTCGCGCGCAAGTAGCGCTTCGCACCAGAACCGCCCAGCTCCGGTTAGCCTCAGCGACTGTTCTGTGGTAAGGATGCCGCGCACCGGCGGACACCTACACCAACCTCAGGAAACACGTGTGACCGTGGAGCAACCGGGAAGAATAGGAGTCGACATCGGCGCCGTATCGCTCAAGGCGGTTCGGATCGACAGCGCCGGCAGAGTCGTTCAGTCCTTCTACGCCCGACACAAGGGAGAGCCTGCTCCGGTGCTGGAACGAGCTCTACGCGAGCTGGATCTTAGACCTGGCGATGCGATTGGTTTCTGCGGGCTGAACGCAACCCGCTTCTGCGAGGCCTTTGAGACCCGGCGGCTGGACATTGCCGCCTGCCAGATTCGCGTCGTGCACGCCCAGTTCCCCGAGGTTCGCAACATCATCGACATCGGCGGCGGGTCGGTGACGCTCGTGCAGCTAGATGCCCAGGGGCACTTTCAGAACTACGCCACCAACTCCATGTGCGCGGCTGGAACCGGATCGTTCCTCGATGAACAAGCCGCGCGTCTGGGGCTGGACTGCAGCGATCCGGCCCTGGTGGGCAGCGTGGCCGAACCGCCCTCCATCGCCACCCGTTGTTCGGTCTTCGCCAAGAGCGACCTCATCCACCGTCAGCAGGAGGGCTACAGCAAGGCCGCCATGTGGTCCGGCCTTTGCCGGGGCATGACCCGCACCCTGATCGGAACCCTGTTGCGGGCGCGCCCCCTAGATGCGCCCACGGCCATCATTGGAGGGGTGGCGCTCAACCGCGAGGTCCTGCGCTGGCTGGACGCCGTTTTCCCCAACCTGCTGCGCGTGCCGGGCTCGCCCCATCTGGTGGCCGCCTTGGGCGCCGCCGCCCTGGGCGCAGTGCCACGGCGGCTGCCGTCGCGCGAGTCGTTGCATCGTATCGCCACGGCCAGCGACGTGGAATACCACCCCTGGCCGTTGACCCTGGAGAAGTCCACCTACCCCGACTTTCGCCTGGCCGAGTCCTACACCGACCCGGAAGGCAACGAGGTCCGCGTGGTGTTTTGGCCCGCGGGCCAGGTGTTGCGGGTGTACCTGGGCATCGACATCGGCTCGACCAGCACCAAGCTGGCGCTGGTCAACGACAAGGACGAGCTGCTGGTCGACGTGTACCGCAAGACCGGCGGCGATCCGGTGGGCGCCACCCAGAAGCTGTGCCGCGCCTTGCGCGAGCTTGAGGCGAAGAAGGGCGGGCGCATCGAAGTCCTAGGCGCGGGCACCACCGGCAGCGGCCGCAAGATCGTGGGCGAGGTGATCGGTGCGGACGCCATCATCAACGAGATCAGCGCCCATGTGGCAGGCGCCACCTTCACCGATCCCACCGTCGACACCATCTTCGAAATCGGCGGCCAGGACGCCAAGTACATGCACATCGTGGACGGTCACATCCGCGACGCCAACATGAACTACGTGTGCGCCGCCGGTACCGGCTCGTTCATCGAGGAGCAGGCCAACAAGCTAGGCTACCAGGTGGGCGACGTGGGCCAGGCCGTGCTGGGGGTGAGGCCTCCGCGCGCCACTGACCGCTGCACCGTCTTCATGGAGCAGGACGTGGTCCGCTTCATCGAGGCCGGCGCCAGCCGGCCCGAGGCCCTGGCCGCGGTCATGGTCGCGGTGGCCAAGAACTACCTGAACAAAGTCGTGGGCAACCGCCACCGCAGCCGCAAACGGATCATGTTCCAGGGCGCCACGGCGCGGAACAAGGCGCTGGTGGCNNTCGACCTGGACAAGCGCAAGGTGAGCTTGCGCAAGGAGACCTGTAGTCTCTGTCAGAACGACTGCACCATCACGTTTGCCGACATCGAGGGCGTGCAGGGCGCGCCCTCGTGGGGCTACATGTGCGGCCGCGATCCCAACGAGCAAAAGGTGCGCAGGAGCCCATACGACCGGGCCTTGCGCCTGCGCCAGCGTCTGTGGCGCGAAGGCGGCGCTGGGGTGAAGGTTCCGGACAATGCTCAGGTGGTGGGCCTTCCCCAGGCTCTTTTGACCTACACATACTATCCGCTCTGGCAGCGGTTTTTCAACACGCTGGGCTTCCGCGTGCAACTGTCGGGCCAGACCACGGATGAGATCCGCGAGCTGGGCCCGCGCATGGCAGGCGCTGACTTTTGCTTTCCGGCCAAGCTGGCGCTCGGGCATGTGGCCAAGCTAGCCGTCACGGACGGTGTGGACTTCGTATTCGTACCGCACCTCAAGAACACACCGGCCAATGAAGAAACCACGGGCACGGCCGTCTGCCCCTACGTGCAAGGCACAGCGGCCTGCAGCCGCACCGCCCTGGCCATGAACCGCATCGACGACTCGCGCCTGCTCTCTCCCTTGGTGGATATGCGCATGCGCGAGCGGGACATCATCAAGACGCTGGCAGACGAGCTGGCGCGGCCGCTCCGGCGCTCGTCGCGCGACATTCGGCGCGCGTGGCGCGCGGGTCTGCAGGCGCAGGCCGCCTTCGAAGACCGCTGTCAGGAAGAGGGGGCCAAGATCCTGGCAGAGGCCAAGGCCAAGAACGAAAAGATGATCCTGCTGGTGGGCCGGCCGTACAACAACTACGACGGCGGCGCCAACTTGGGCCTGCCGCAGAAGATTGCGGACATGGGCCGCACGGTCCTGCCCATGGACTTCCTTCAGCCCGAGCTGTGGCGTCTCGGCCTGCGCTACCGCAACGCCTTCTGGAGCTACGGCCAAAAGATCCTGACGGCGCTGGAACAGGCGGCCGAGAGCGAGCTGCTCGACGTGGTGTACCTGACCAACTTCTCCTGCGGGCCGGACAGCTTCCTGCTCAGCTTTGCCGAGGAGATCATGGGGCGCCGCCCGCTGCTCATGCTGGAATTGGACGAGCACGGCGCCGACGCTGGGTACATGACCCGCCTGGAGGCGTACTTCGATGTGTTGCGGCGGCCACGGCCCGAACGTGGCGCACGCGCGCGCGAGCACATCGAGCCTTCGGATCTGCACGGCCGCACCATCTGGGTCCCGCCCATGCACCAGTTCGGTACGCGCCTGTTCGCGGCGGCCTTCCGGCAACACGGCTACGATGCACGCACCTTGCCTGACGAGGACAAAGAGTCGTTCGACCTGGGGCGCTCGCTCACCCGCGGGTCCGAGTGCCTGCCTTGCGCGCTCACCATTGGGACGCTGTTGAAGACGTTGCACCAGCAGCCCGCGGGCAGCAGGCACGCCTTCTTCATGCCCAGTTCCAAGGGTCCGTGCCGTTTCGGCCAGTACACGGTTTTGCACCGACAGATTCTGGACCGCGAGGGCTTCGAGGACGTGGCCATCCTGGCGCCAGCCTCGAACAACGCCTACCAGGGGCTGGACAGCCAGATGCGGCGCTCGCTGTTCAAGGCCATTGCCTGCGCGGACATCATCCTCAAGGCCCAGTGCAAGGTTCGGCCTTACGAGGTAAACGCCGGAGAAACCGATCGCGTGGTGGCCCAGGTGACGGATGCGGTGGCGCGGGCGCTGGAACAAGACAGTGACCTTCCCGCCGTCATCCGCGAAGGCATCGGCAAGATCGCCGCGATTCCCAGGGCCGGTGCGCGCAAGCCCCTGGTCGGCGTGGTGGGCGAGATCTACGTACGCAACAACGTCTACGCCAATGAGGACGTGATCAGCGCCGTTGAGATGTTCGGCGGCGAGGCGTGGATGATCCCGATTACCGACTGGATACTCTACACGTCGTCAATTGAGAACTACATGGAGGAGTTTCCCTCGACCATCATGTCGTGGGACAAGGCCGACACCTTCGTCACCTACCATTGGATGAGGCATTGGGAACAGAAGCTCATGCGCGCGGCCAGTCCGTTCCTCGACGACCGGCACGAGCCGCCCTTCCAGGAGTGCATGAAGCTGGCCACGCCCTACATGGCGTTCTATTGCGGCGGCGAGGGCAAGCTGTCCATCGGCCGCGCCATCAAATTCGCGCAACAGGGTGCGGCGCTAGTGGTCAACTGCGCGCCCTTTGGCTGCATGCCCGAGACCGTGGCCACGGCAGTGTTCGGCCGCGTATCAGCCGACTTGGACATGCCGATTGTCAGCCTGTTCTACGATGGCAGTGGTGGACAGAACCGGCGCCTGGAGGTCTTCCTCAACAATGCGGTCGGCGGCAAACGGGCAAGTGGCCGCATGAGCATCGGCGGCGCCGGCGAGGTGGAGCCAGGTGCCTGGCGGTCCGGCGACAAGCTGGTGCCTGTGCAGAATCTGACCGCGCGTCTGCGCACGGGCGGCAATGCGGGCGAGTCGGCATAGGAGCCTTCAAACCTGACCCCATTTGCCTCACCCGGGGGTTGCCACGAGCCTTCGCACGGCCGCCCAGAGGGCCTCTGCGCCGTAGGGCTTGCGCAGGATTGGGTCGGCGGCTGTCATTTCGGTCCTGGCCCCTAGCGATTCGGCGGCGTACCCGCTGGCGAACAAGACCGGAATGTCCGGGCGAAGGGAACGGCAACGGGCAGCGACCTCGAAACCGCCGAGCCCCGGCATCATGACGTCGAGGAACAGTAGGTCGAATCGTCCGGGATTGGCGGCGAACTGGTCGACGGCCTGCTGTCCGTCGGCCACGGCAATCACGCGCGCGCCGAGGCGGCCGAGGGCCTTTTCGGCGACCCAGCGGACCGCCTCGTCGTCTTCCGCGAGCAGAATCGTGGCCGCGACGGATCCCTGGCCCTCCCGGTGCGGCTCGGCACGTGGCGCCTCGGTCGGGACGCGCTCGCGGGTCTCACAAGGCAGGTGCACGACAAACTCCGTGCCCTGGCCGGGGTCGCTGCGGGCGGCGATGTGCCCGCCGTGTTGCCGGATGATGCCGTAGACGACCGCCAGCCCTAGGCCGGAACCCCTGTCGCGGGGTTTGGTCGAGAAAAACGGCTCGAAGATTCGATCGAGGACGGCCGGGGTCATGCCGTGGCCGGTATCCGATACCGTGATGCGGACGAACGGCCCGGCTGGCCGCTGGCAGAGTTGTCCCGCGGTCGTGGCGTCGAGCGCCACGCGCTCGATCGCAATCGACAGTTTTCCACCATCGGGCATGGCGTCGCGGGCGTTGAGGCAGAGATTGAGCAGGACCTGCTCGATCTGGCCCTTGTCCGCCTCCGTCACCACCGGCTGCGGGGCGGCGCGGAAATCGATGCTGATGTTTTCGGGAATCAGCCGCCGGATCATCGCCAGATGCGCGGCCACAAGGCCGTTAAGTTCGACATTCTCCCAGTGCAGCGCTTGTCGGCGTCCGAAGGTAAGCAGATGCCGGGTGAGCTGGCTGGCCTGACCGACGGCGGTGACGATCGCGCTGAGCGCCTCCTCGCGCTCGGCGCGATTGTCGTCCTGTTCGAGCGCGAGGCTGGCGTTGCCCCCGATCACCTGGAGCAGGTTGTTGAAGTCGTGGGCGATGCCACCGGCGAGCAGGCCGACCGCTTCGAGCTTCTGCGACTCACGCAGCTGTTCCTCCAGCGCGCTCTGCCGGTCGGTGGCGTCGCGCAGGTCAGTGATGTCGCGGAGGAAGGAGAGCACGGCGGGGGCACCGTCCCATTCGACACGCGTCAGGCTCGACTGCACCCAGCGGTGCGAGCCGTTCTTCCGAATAATCTGCCAACCCGGATGAGCCGGCAGGTGCACTCCGCCGAGCACGGCCTGGATTTGGGAACGCAATTCGTTGCGAAATGGGGGTGCGACCTGTTCACTCCAGTCGCTCTGCCAAGGCACCTCGGCCGCCGTCGGGTACCCGAACATCTCGAGCGCGGCCGGATTCGCATAGGGCACGCGTCGGTCCTGGTGGACCAGGATGCCGATGATCGCCGACTCGATCAGGGTGCGATAGCGTTCCTCGCTCTGGCGGAGGGCGCGCTCTGTGGCGACGCGGTCGGTGATGTCGCGGGAGACGACGAGGGCGGACGCGATCGCCCCGTCTCCAGCGATTTCGGGAATGGCGCGCGATTCGAAGCGCCGCAGCCCGGTAGGCGTTTTGAGATCGAACTCGACGGTCATGGACTGGCCGCTGGCGAAAACCTGATCGATGGCTCGCTCCCAAAGCGCCCTGTGTTTCGCGGAAAACGCGAAATCGCCCATCCGCCCTCCAATCACCTCCGCGGGGGAGAGCCCGGTTGCGGTGGCAAATGCGGGATTGGCATAGCGGCAGCGTCCCTCGCGGTCGCAGCGCACCACGAGGTCGGGCGAATTCTCGGCCAACGCCCGCACCTGCTGCTCGCGCTCGAAGATTTCCCGACGGGCTTGCTCGCGCTCCGAGATGTGCCTGCGCAGGGCATCGCGCATGCGGCGAAGCGTGGTGGACAACAGATCGAGTTCGCCCAGGTGGGAGTGCACCGGTGCAGTTTCGGTCAGGTCGAGCGAAGCGATTCGCTGGCTTTGTCCGGCCAGTTCGGCCAGAGGCTTCGAAATCCAGCGGGCGAGGCGCAGCGCCAGCAAGGCGGCGACAAGCAGGGCCAGAAGTCCAACCCCGGCGATGAGTCCCTGATACGCGCGGGCGGCCGGAATGAGGTCTGACTCGGGCAGCAGCATACCGATCCAAAGACGGCGCTGGGAGCCGATGGTGAGAGGCGTGAATCCCGCCCACCAAGCCTCGCCGTCGAGAGCGAGGCGAAAGTGATCCGGCTGGCCCGGGCGGTCGGCTTCCCACGCCGCCACTGCCTTGGCGACGTTCGGGAAGCCGGCTTCAGCGATCGGTTTCAGTGAGGGCAGGTTGGCGTCCGCTTTGTCGTCGCTTTGGCCAGCGCGAGGCGGCCCGAGCAGCCTCCTGTCCTCGGTCATCACAAACATCATCCCGCGCGGGGAAGGTTGCGCCGAGGTTGTGAACCGCGCGATGTCGTCCAGCGGAATATTGTAGGTAACGATTTGCATTTCTCCCGCCGGGTCGCGCGCGGCAACCGCCGCAGAGATGCCGGGGTTCCCCGAGACATAAAGCGTGTAGGGTTCCGTCCACCCCACCAGGCTCGAGGCGTCGGCCTGATCCTCGAGGAGGGTTCGATCGCGAAACGCCGCCATCGCCGCCTTGTACCAGGGTCGCTGCCGACCGTCGTAGCCGGGCAGGGGCTGCTCCCATCTACGCACGAGCCTTCGTCCGGCGTCGTCCCACAGCGCGAAGTGACTGGTTTCACCCCATTCCCGGGGCCGGAAATCCCGCGTGATGAATTGCAGGCGACCGGGATCGGGCGGCGGGAGCCGGTCCGCCACGGCGGTCAGGAACGCGGACCGGCGGACCGTTTCGTTGTAGCGCAAAATAAGAAGACCCGCCTCCGTTTCATCGACAACCATCATCGAATTGACGTGCGGATCTGAGAACAGCACCGGCACCAGCAGCTTCCTGCGCGTCTCCCCGTCTTTGGCCGAGTACCGCCCCTGCCGGATCGCCGCATAGTCCTCGACCAGCTTTTGCTCGACTGGATCGAACAGATCATGCAGCCGGATGTCCGCATTTCGCCCCAACCCGAACATCAGAGATCCGGCGACGTCGCGCGCCAGGCGCGCGGTGCCGAGTAGCGAAGCGGTCAACAAGCTGCCCAGGACCAACAACACGAGCAGGGCGAAGGAAATCAACAATCCTCCGCGAATGCTGACGACCCGGCGAGGCGGACTCGGCTCGGGGGAGGCCTGTGCTTCCGTCATCGCCGAACCCGCTGGTCGCGCCTTGATTGAAAAGGAGCGAGCCGTGCGCAAGGGCCTCTTCTGAACGCACCCAGAGCCTTCGCCCCCGCACCGGCACGCCTGCCAACCCGCCCCCCCGACTTCAGGAGACGGATACGGCCGCCAACGGCGGGTCCCGAGAAGCTCCTCTGGAGCATGGGGCACGCAGTATACCCCATTCCGCTCGCGCTGGGCGGCGCGGGACCAGTCCCGCGATGGCACGACACGCTTAAGAATCGTTGAAAAGCGCCGATTTTCGATCTCTGCGGGCGACGCACGCACCATCGCCCGTTCCATCCGCATGCGTGCGGCCGACCAACTTTGCGTCGCGTCGCGTGCTCCATAAGAGTTCGCCTGGACAGCGGCTATACTTAGAGCTTGCCCTCACGAAACCTTCTTGCAACACGGCTCGTCATTCCGGTGGACTTGGCCGGTGCCAAGGATTATTCTGGTCTTGACTAGCGTCGGCCCCAAGACTTGCCCGTCTGCTTCTGCGCAAGGAGGTGACGGCCGAGGTGAAGATCCAGGTGGCGTCCAAATTCAGATCGGGCGAGGCGAGAACAGTGGTCGTGCGAAGGCCTAGGAATCCCGGACGCAAGAGCCTTGCACCAAGACTCGCGGCTCTCGCTGTCGTTCCCTTTGTGGTTTTGACTTCACTCTTGCTCCTGGGGCTTACCTATCAGTTTGAGCAGTTGTCGGATGCGACCATCGGCAGCCAGCAGGTCGAAGTGGCGAGGAGCATGGTGCAAGAGATTGACGGAAAGGTTCGCATCGCCCATGACCTCTTGAGTGCCTGCGCAGCTCACGTGGAAGGCGAAACTTTCGACCAGGGTGGCATCCAGGCGTGGCTGGAACGGCAGGATCACCTCCTGCCCAGTTTTAGCGAGGGGCTGCAGGTCACCGACGCCCAATACCGCGTCATCGCCAGCCTTGGTCCCATCGAGCAGGAACGCCTAGAGAAGGCGGACTACGCGTTTCCTTTGACCGAAGCGAACCGCCTCGTGTCCCTCCCGTTCGAGTCTCTTTCGACGCCAAACCATCCCGCTGTGGCGCAAACGGTCCCCATTCAGGCCAAGGGACACGTATGGGGATACCTGTCTGGTGCCTTTGATCTGTTTGGTCCGCGCTATCTTGGTTCCTATTCGGGCAGGCAGTTTCGGCAGGAGGGCTACTTCTCCCTGACCGCTCCGAACCGCACTGTCATCATGCATGGCGATTCCAAGCGGGTGCTCCAGTTCGGAGGGGGAGTGGGGTCCAACCGCGCAATCGATCGCGGGTTCAGTGGCTTTGAGGGTTGGATGCACACGACAACCGTGGCTGGCCTGCCGATGATTACGGCGGTAGCAATCGTGCCCTCCTCCGGCTGGCTCTTGGCGGTGAACTACCCGACGCGAGCCGCCGCGGCGCCGTTTCGCAGAGCGCGCCGCGACCTCTTGCTCGCGCTTGCTATCGGGGCGTCGGCGCTCCTCGGTCTGGTCCTGGCCATGTCCAGACGGTTGACGAAACCACTCTTGGAAATGACCCGGCAGGTGGAAGCGCTGACCAAGGGCGAGAGGGATGTGGTGCTGGTCCCCGTGACCTCTCACGATGAAGTAGGGCTCTTGTCAGAGGCCTTCAATCGACTGGTGAGTGAACGCAGCCAAGCCGAAAGCGCCTTGCGCGCCAGCGAAGAGCGTTTTCGATTGGCCTTTCGAACCAGCCCGGAGCCCATGATCATGTCGCGCCTCGCGGATGGGGTCCTGGTGGTCGTCAACGAGGGTTTCGAGAAACTGTTTCAGGTGCGCGAGGCAGATGTCGTGGGGCACACGCTAGCCGACCTTCACTTAACGATTCCGCCGCTCGATCGGGCGAGAGACGGCTCTGGCCTCGAGTACAACGGGTCGCTCCGTGACATCGAGGTTCAGGCGACGACCCCGCGGGGGCGGAAGGTGGACCTTTCAGTCTCCTGCACCATCGTCACCGTTGGCGGCGAACCCCACATGCTCGCAATGTGTCGCGACGTGACAGCCTTGCACGCGGCAGCCGCGGAGCGTAACCGCCTCACCCTGGCGCTACAGCGCAGCGAAGCGCGCCATCGGCGCGTGGTGCGAAACGTTCCTGTCGTGCAGTGGGCCCTGGATAACGACGGGAGATTTACCCTCGCTGAAGGGCGTGGGTTGGTCGTCTTCGGCCTTAGCTCAGACGAAATCGTCCGAGCCAATCTCTTTACGCTCTTCCAGGACAACGCGCAGATCCTCCAGTACTTCGCTCAGGCCAAGGAGGGGCACGTGGTATCAGGGAGCTTCGAGTACGGCAACGCCGTGTTCGACAGTCATTGGGGGCCCCTGCGTGATGAGTCGGGGAGCATCGTCGGTGTGACGGCCATCGCCCTGGACGTCACGGAGCGTCGTCTGGCCGAGCGCGTGCAGAAGGCGACAGAAGTGCGAATGGGTCTTCTCGAGCGCTTGGCTGCCACAGGGAGATTGGCCGCGGGTGTGGCCCACGAGATCAACAACCCACTGACGTACGTGATCTCGAATCTCAAAGAAGCTCGATTGAAGCTTCCGCCAGGGCCTGCGACCGAAGAGATCCTCCGCTGCATCGAGGAAGCCACCGATGGTGCTGTGCGCGTTGCAGCCATCGTGCGCGACCTGCGCGTGTTTGCCCGCGGCCCTGGGCAGGACGAGACCCGTTGCGAGCCGTCGAAGGTGGCAGAGTCCGCGGCAACCTTGGTGTGGAACCAGATCCGTCACCGTGCGAGGCTGGAGCGGGATTTCCAACCGACGCCGGAAGCGGCGATATCCGATGGGCGTTTGGCCCAGGTTCTTGTCAACCTGCTCATGAATGCCTGTCAGGCCATCCCCGAAGGCAGACTCAATGAGCACTTCGTGCGTCTCGCTGTTCGGCACGTGCATCCCTGGATTGAAATCGAGGTGACAGACAATGGCGTGGGGATCGCGCCCGAAACCATGGCTCACCTTTTCGAACCCTTCTATACAACCCGAGAGCCTGGCGAGGGGATGGGGTTGGGCCTAGCCCTCTCTTACACCATCGTGACGAATGCGGGGGGCACCATCGAGGTGGAAAGCGAGCCGGCCAAGGGGGCAACCTTTCGCATCAGACTGCCGGTGGCCACACCCCTCATGGGCGAGGCCACGAACGGACTCGATGCCGCTGCTAGCGATTCCTCGCCAAGCAGCAAACGCCTCCATCTGCTGGTCATCGATGACGAGCCTCTCGTGGGTCGTGCGGTCGCCAGGCAGTTGCGTGAACACGACGTCGTGGTCGAGGTTCGAGCCCAATCCGCCTTGGAGCGTTTGCGCGGGGGAGAACGATTCGACGCCATCTTGTGCGACCTGATGATGCCAGAGCTGTCCGGAATACAGCTTTACGAGCGGCTTTGTCTGGAGCGGCCCGAGGTGACCGACAGGATCTTGTTCATGTCAGGCGGCGCGTTCGGCGAGGAAGCGGAAGCCTTTGTCCATCGCCTGGGCATCCGGGTCTACGAGAAGCCTTGGGACTTGCCCTTGGTGTCGGCGCGCCTTCGTGAGGTGGCCGAGGGTTCAAAAGCCAAACCGACTTCGTGAACAGGCCCAAGCACCCTCGACCGGGCAGCCTGCGGCGAGGGACAGATAGGAGGAGAAGAGGCGCGGCAATAGGGGTTGTGAGCCCGTGCTGTCGGGTCTAGGCTTCGGCTGTTTTCGCCCATTGCTCATCACGAGCAGCAACCAGAACAGGAGGCCCTATGAAACGCGTGCGAGGTTTCACCCTGAATGTCTTTTCCGCAGGCACCATGGCGTTGTTCGCAGGCTGCTCCCACTCTCCGCAACCCGCACCCGTGGCTGCGGCCCCTGTCGTGGCACCCGCCGTTGCCGCAGCCGCGCCTGCGCCGGCACCACTCGCTCCCCCCGCACCCGTCGCGGCCTCGGCGGCCTCGGAATCCAAGGCATCAGCACCCGCAGCCGCCGACCAGCCGGAGTTCAAGTCGCCCGAGTCCATACTGTGGGATTCCGACCAGGACGTGTACTTCGTCAGCAACGTCAATGGCGATCCCAGTGCGGCTGATGAAAACGGCTTCATTTCAAGGGTGGGACCCGATGGCAAGGTCCTTGATCTCAAGTGGGTGGATGGCAGCAAGAAAAGCACCCTGTTGTCGGCGCCCAAGGGGATGACCATCATCGGCGACATTCTCTACGTCGCGGATCTCACCGTGATTCGCAAGTTCGACCGCAAAACCGGCAAGGCCAAGGGCAAGATCAGCGTTGCCAAATCGGTCTTTCTCAACGACCTTGCGGCTTCGCCCGACGGCAAAACCCTGTACGCCTCGGACAGCGGCGTGAAATCCGACCCCAGCGGGTTCGCCAGCACCGGCGACGATGCGGTGTATGCAATCGACGTGAAGAAGGGGCTAGTCAAACCGCTCATCAAAGACAAGGGACTGCACAGTCCCAATGGTCTGCTCGCAGACCGGGAGGGCGTCTGGGTCGTGACCTTGAAAGCCAACGAGCTCTTCCACGTCAGCACCAAGGGTGAAAAAGGTCCCATCACCACGCTACCCAAGGGCGGGCTCGACGGGATCGTGCGGCTGGGCGACGGCTCTTTGCTCATCTCCAGTTGGGAGGGCGCGGCCATCTTCCGAGGTCTGCCAGGCAGTGAGTTCAAGGAACTGATTGCCAACGTACCCTCGCCAGCGGACATCGGCTTCGATAGCAAGCGGAACAACGTGCTCATCCCGATGATGATGGCCTCGGCGATCCAGATCCGCCCCCTGCCCGCGCTGACGCCGCTGGCACCGCCTTCTGCTGCGGAGCCCGCCGCAGCCCCCGGCCCGGCTCCCGCTCCTGCTGCCGCCAGGTAGAGCCTGTCGGGAAATCGCGGGCCGCATGAAGGGCCGGTACGCGGGCCGCGGGCCGCGGTTCGCGTGGGCGTGAGCGTGAGCGAGAGCGTGTTCGTGGGCGTTGCCCGGAAGGCGGCGAGCGTCGGCCGCGCACGCAATTCGCCCACGCAAGCCGCACCACGCTGGTCGCTACCGCCCACGCTACCGCTCACGGGCACGCGGGCATAGCAGCGCTGGCCCGGAAGGCCGCCTAACCAGCTACGAACTTGCGAGAGGCGGTACTAACGCCCTCCGCGCAGGCGCCAAACAACTTGCGCCCCTGCCACCACGGCCAACGGCCCGGCGATAAGGAGCGCGTGGACAAGCGCCAGCCAGGGAAGGCCGAGCAGGGCGTAGACCAGGAAGGCCAGGATGAAGAAGTCGCGCCGGCCGATGGTGTGGACGGTGGCGAGCGGGTCACGCTGACCCTTGGCCAACCGGGTTTTCATGTCCGAGCTGCCGGTCAGGTGCCAGCGCACCTTGATGATCTCGCCCCCCCCGCCCTGGATCCTGAGTTCGCGGTAAGCGATCACGTCGTACCCGATGTGCAGGAGGGCGGCCAAGAGACCTGCCGCCAGTGCCAGCGGGCTGCCGGTGGCGCGGAAGACGCCCACACCGATGCTGACGAAAAGCACGATGTTGAGCCCATCATCCACCAGAGTGTCCAGCCACTCGCCCAGCGCGCTTTGTTGAAAGCGCACGCGCGCCAGCTCGCCATCGCAACCGTCCAGGATCGACTGCAGGTGTGCAAGGAAGAAACCCCACACCATCAGGGCGGGGCGTCCGCTGGACACCAGCAGCACGCCCGCCAGGCCCACCAGAGCCGCGCCCAAGGTGACCTGGTTGGGGGTGACCGGCAGGCGACAAAGCAGGTGGCGCGTGATGAAGAACGACACCGGCTTGTTCAGATAGCGCGCGACGAAGCCCAGATCGCCGCGGAGCAACTCAGCGAAGACGGCGCGTTCGGCGCGGCGGCGGCTGGCCTCATCGACCACTCGCAAGGCGCCGTCGAGCGAGCCGCTGGCGGGGCGCACCTCGTCGGCGCCCACCTCGATGGCGCCTGTCAGATCCCGGCGCAGAGCCGTCAGGTTCTCGGGCTTGGGCACCTTGTGCACCCGCACCGAGGCGGGCAAGAAGGGGGGCAGGCGACAGCTTCCGTCCGAGGCAAGCACCACATGGTGGTCCAGGCGATGCAACTGCTTGATGGCTCGTTCGAGCACGGACAAACCGGCTACACGCATAGACGAACCCACCACCTCAGCGAGGGTGGCCCGCAGAAGCACGGGCGGCTTGCCGGCCATCGGCGCGTCCACAGGGGGCGCAGCGGATGTCGCGGTTTGGTCGGCGGGGTTCACGGCGGCTGTTAGTGTTGCACGGCGGGCGCGAGCCGGGCCAGGATAATGCGACCTTTGTGGCCAGCACGCTTCCTACAGACTCTCGTTAGCCGAGAGTGACGATCCAAGGGCTGACGCCCGCCTGTGCGACCACCGCATCCGGCAGGCACACCCAGTGCGGGCAGCGATCGAGCAGCCAGGCGTCAGTGGAGGCGGCCACCCAACCCGTGGCGGCGATGGCGCGGTCGGGGTTGTCGGCAAGCTCGACCCGCCAAGGCCAGCCCGCCGCCACGGCTATGGCCTCGATCAGGCCGCGCAGCCGGCCACTGTTGGAGACGGGACGGTCGAGAAACCAGCGCACCTCGGCCGGGGCGGCAGCCGCGATGACATCGCCGAGGAGTTGCAGGGCGCGATCGGTCTCCTGCACCTGGCGGTAGCTGCCGTGCACACTGGAGAGATCACGCAGGGCCTGATCGCGGCCGCGCAGCAAGAGACCACCTGAGAGGGCCGCTTCACTGGTGATAAGACAGTTGAAGCCGTCCACGGCCAAACGCTGGCCTTGCAGCTCGGCGACATTCAGTCGCCGCCGGCAGCGCTCAGCAACTGCGCTTTCGCCACAGGTACTGCGCAACACCGCGAGACGCTGTCGCTCGCGCAGCCCAAAGTGATCGCCCACCAGCTTCAACGCCGCAGTCTGGCTGTAACCGCGCTCGAAAAGCCAAGAAAGCTCCTCTGTCGCCTGGCGCAGGACCGGCACCTCGGCGGCTGCGAAAAGCAGGCTGTCAGCCGGATGGCGTCCGCGGTGTCGGCGCTGGTCAGGCATAACGGGAGGCTTACTTGCCGAGGCAACGCGTCTCACAGTCGCTGAGCGTGCTGTGCGAGCTGGTAGGCTGGCCCATCGGCCCTGATTGAGGCGGTTCTCTGCCAACGTCACATTGAGTCGCGCAGTCCGACATGAACTGGCGACGTTCAGGAGAGATGGTCGTGGCGCAGGCGGCGGAAAGTGCAGCCCTCAGAAACGCAAGCACGGTCCAGGAAAGAACGGACTGCGAGGCGAAACGCATTGCTGGAACCTAGCATGGCGGCGGCCCCAAGGGTGCGCACTCAAGTCCCTGCCGGCGCCGGAGGCGCGGGCAAGTTTTGCGGCTGCTCGCTACGCAACATCACTCGGATGTCGGAGCAAATCGCGTCGCAGACCAAGGTTTCGATGCGGTTGCGTTCCTCTTTGGCAATCTCCTCGAAGGTGACTGCCATGCGCACGCTTCCCCGCAATGGGATATTGGCCACCACGCGGCAGCGACCCACAACGGGTTGAACGTCGCGGCCAAGCTTCAGGCGAAACGGAGCCAGCGTCCCCACGGCAGGGGCTTCGCCGACTAGCGCAGACAGGCCGCTCACGCTGATGTCCTGCGTGAGAGACGAAGCCTTGCCACCAAGCAGATCGAATTCTACCGGCATGGCGCGCGCCACCCGAACCGCCCGGCGCGCATTGTCATTGGCGCGAATCTCAAGTCGCTGGCCCAAGACCAGAACTGCACCTAGGTCCGCGCGCGCCTGCATGTAGGCAAGCAGCAGATCCGCGCCCAGGGTCCCATTCTTGAACTTTTCGTGCCACGAACAAAACTGGGACAGCCAGTATGTGAGCCTCGTCACGACTATCGCCTTCCTTCCTTGCACAGCCCAGCAGAATGCCTATCTAACTACTCGGCAAATCGGCGTGGGTCTTTAGGGTCGCAACCAGAGCGGGGAGGTCATTCATCTCGTCAGACTGCCAGCCGTCGAGAACGCAGAGGGGACAGGGGGTTCGGAGGGCATAGGCATTAAGCGGCCGGCCAGCGGAAGCCCAAGCATTCCGCNNCATAGCTCTCTCCGTCAGGCCGCGTTTAGTGCCTATGGGGTTCGGAGGGGATCCAACCCTTCCGTTCTCCTCATCAGGCTCGGTGGCCTCTGTGTCTCTGTGTGGAATAGGTAACTTTGATCCACGTCCATGAGATGCTGGTTAGCCTGGATCGCCCGCAATGCGACGCACTGCCGCAAGAAGCAGGTCAGTCTGGAACGGCTTGACGATCCAGCCCTTGGCCCCGGCGCGCTTGGCTCGGGTTATGAGATCAGGCGATCCATCCGTGGTCAGCATGACCACCGGCACGGGCGGCCCTTTCGCGTCGCCTTTGATGGTTTCGAGAAACTCGAGACCGTTCATGCAGGGCATGTTGAGGTCACACAAGATCATAGCGATCTCTGCGTGGGCGCGCAGGGCATCCACGCCTTCCCGTCCGTCACAAGCCTCGACGATCTGGTAACCCGCCGACTTCAAGGTCAGGGAAACCTGTTGCCTAACCGTGAGGGAGTCGTCGACGATGAGTACGGATTTCTTGCTCATGACATTGCGCTACAGGGTCTAGAAAATGACCATGGAACCTTCGCTGAGGGCCGCTGTTTCTTCGTTCAAAGGACTTTCCGGAAGTCGAAACCTTGATGTCATGACAAGCTTAGGCCAGCCCTCCAAAACCATACCATCGATGGCGAATGAAATGGGACTCCGAGCGGGCTGGAAGCTGCAGGCCAGGCGCAATTCCTCGGCCAATGCGCTCTGCGGAAGGCCAAGCGCCAGCTTGACCCCGTAGGCCAGCAACCGATTGTGGAAGCGGCCGACTGCCTGGTTCACGAGTTCGCAGGCCCAGTCGGCCAGGTCTCGTTGCGTCACCGTGGGAGGCAGGGGATGGAGCCGTGCAAAGATCTTGCTGGGACCCAAGAGGGTGAACGAGCCCCGAAGGTCATCGTTGCCGAACCCGCTGAAGGCCGCGATGCTCTCGCCGGTGGGTGGCGGCTGCCGCGCCCCGGTGAGCCGCTCGGGCTGCACTCCCAATTTGGTGAGTAGTTCGGCCGTGCACTGGGCGAGAATCTCAGCCAGTCGCGCTGTGTTGGAATCACCAGGCATCACAACCTCTTCATGGCTCTTTCGGTGGAACCTGGAACGAGCTGAAGTCTGCTAGCCTGCGCATGTCAGAGGAGATTCCTGGGAATCTCGAAATCCGTTCCCGTGCGCCGCAGCACGGTGGGCGCCACCACCACGCGATTGCGGCCACCCGCCTTGGCCTGGTACATGGCATGGTCGGCTCGCTCGATGAGCCCGTCTACGCTGTCGTTCATCTCAAGGCACGCGATGCCCAGGGAGACGGTAATGGGCACGCGCTGACTTTTCTCGTCCAGCACCGTCATTTCCTCCACGGCCGCGCGGATGCGTTCGGCCGCGATGCGAGCGCCCGACTCAGGGGCACCCGACAGCACAATCAGGAATTCTTCACCCCCCCAACGCCCCACGATGTCTGTCTTGCGCGCATGGTGGGCGAGCAGCCGGCCGAGCGCGTCCAGCACCTGATCGCCCATGGCGTGTCCGTGCTCGTCATTGATCGACTTGAAGTGATCCACGTCCAGCATCACGAGTGCCATGGGATAGCCGTGGCGCTCGGAACGGGACTGTTCCACATCCAGGGCGGCGAGGAGCGCACGGCGATTCATGATTCCGGTCAGCGGATCCGTGGTCGCTGCGCGCTGGGTTTCCTCGACCAGCAGGGCCATGCGCAAGGGACCGCCCAGCTCGCGAGCAACGATATCCAGAATGCGCGCATCCTGCCGATCCCCAGCCTCCTTCTGGCTGAGAGCCATCCGGGCGATGATTTCCTGGCCGAACTCAATGGAACGGACCAGCGGCTGGGCGCTCACAGGATCCGCCGCGGCATCCTCGTCCTCGATGCACAGAACCGCAGTGTCCGCGGGAAGATCGAGAGCCTGGCGCATTTCGCGCTCGCATTCTCCGCGCGCGGCTGGGTGCGCGTGCAGACCGAGGTGCGAGGGCCGACTCACCGACAGGGCCAGCCACCGGTACGACATGACCTGGGCGACGAATTGGGTGAGCCGATCGAAGAGTCGATCGAACGCTCCGCAGGTTGAGAGAGCGCGCACCTCGGCCGCGAGCACCGATTCGAAAAGGGCGTCATCCAGATAGGCCGCGATCCGATCGCGAATGGCTGACTCGGCATCCTGGAGCTGCGTGAAGAATCCATCTTCCTCGCCCGCCACGGGCACAATGGAACGGCCGATGGCTCGCACCAGATCCCCCATCCGACCCTTGACCACGTACGCGGCAGCGCCGGCTCGCTCGGCCCAAAATCGGTTTCGGGGAGTGTCGGGACCACGCAAGATCACCGGCACACGCTCGGTGGCAGGCTCGGCGCGCAGAAGCCGTGTGAGTTGCACCCCCGAAATACCAGCCATCCACAGATCCGCGATGACCGCGGACGGCGGGCTGCCCAGCGCGGCGTTGGCCCCCTCGACAGGCCCCACGAATCCTATGGCCCGGTAGCCCTGCATGCGCAGACGCGAGATAAGAACCTCGCGCGTTTGCTCATCCGGATCGATGAGGATGACCGAAAGCCCACTGCTCATAGGAATTCCGCCGAGCAGCCCTTGCCCTCCCGGCTTATCCAGCGCACGCCCACCGAAGGTAGGCTTCGAGAATCGCGCCGGCAGTGCCCGCTGACGAACATGGGGGCTACTATGGCTTCTCGGCAGATTGGCGAAGTGCTTAATAGCACCAGATGACCCTGAAGACGATTGCGAGACATCAGCGCGCGCATCAGGCACAAGAGCAGCGGTTTGGTCGTCAATGAAGACCTGGGCCTGCGCAATCTGGCCATGAATAACGCGTTCGACAACACGCCGCATTCGGTCGAACGGACACTGCGATGGCTGCAAGAAGCCGTGGTCGTGGTCGTGGTCGTGGCCGAAGTGATCCCTTTGGTTGCGGCCGGCAGGCTCCTCTGTGGTCTCTGTGTGGAATAGGTAACCAGCCCTGTATTGGATCGCGCTCTGCGAGATCCTGGTTAGAACCCGAGGCGCAATTGGACGTAGAAGGAGTTGCTGTCACTCTCGACAGTTGAGCTGAATACGAGATCGTTGTACGGGTCCGAGTGAAGCCGATACCAACCAACGCGTACGCGAACCTTGCCGCCCAGCGGCACCGAAGCGAAGACGTGCACCCCTTGGCTCGCCGGGGACGAGTAGAACGGAATCACGTTCAGGTAGGTCCACTCGTCGAGATAGAAACTTGGATCCGTCTTGATAAGTTCGAAGCCGAAAACGGTGCCAGTTAGAATGAAATCGAGTCGTTGGTTCACATTCAGAAGATAGGCCTTGCTGAGGGTCGTGGTGGCACCGCTGCCATCCAAAAGCGTGGTGGTGTCGTGATAGAAGAGCGCGCTGAGCGAGGCGTTGAGGCCGATGTGGCCGATGCCCTCTAGGCCCAGATAAAGCATGTGAGCGGTGGCCGAGTCTAGCGGGTTGTTGGGAGCAGCCCCTGGCGTCGCAGGTGTATTGGCACCGTCATTGTAGAAGTTGATGTACTGGTAGAACATGTAATAGAGGCTAAGCGTCTCGACGACCGGCGAAAGGCGGGTGGTAAAGAATTCCGCGAGAATCGCATACTGCGGGGTATTGGAGTCCACCTTGACCGTCCCGTCAGTCAATTGGCGGGTGCGGTTGCTCTTGTCGATGTTGATATTGGGTGTGTAGAAGGCGCGGAGCTTGAAACTGATTCCCAGGGGGAGGTAGCGCGAAAAGTCAAAGATCGCCGCGATCCCATCGAAGATCGCGTTGTAGGCAAAACGCGGATAGGTGCCCTCTCGAACCAGCCCGTCGAGTTGATTGATGGGAACCCCGTTGTTGGTGGGCATCCGCCCAACCGCCAGGGTGAGAGGGAAGGAGAAAGCATAGGCCATATAGGCCCGGTCCACCTGCAACGTCGAACCCGCGTAGCCGAAGGAGCCACCCTCGGATGCCTGCCAATTGCCCGCGTACTCATTTCGGCCATCGTTTTGCCAAAACTTGCTCATGCCCAGCGTGGTGTAGAGCTTGAGACGTTCGGTAACGTCGAAATCCAGGTTGAGAGCCAGGAATGTGCTAAATACGTCCAGCCTGTCTTTGTCTTGCGCCTGCCCCGGCACGCCATAGGTGGTCCTGAAATCCTCGAACCGGTTGATGAAGACGCCCGAAAGGTGCACGCGATTAAGCGCCTGGGCGGCTTCCAGCTCAGTGACTCTCTCGTTGAGACTCTCGAGTTGGGGCGAGCTTTCGTCGGCCCGGACCGCCGGCACCGCAACCAAAGACAGAACGGAGAGAACGACGGCCCTTTTCATGTTGTCTCAAGAGCGTTGCAGCGCTACTGTCCTACGACATTTCCAGAGCCGCCCTTAAGGCACTTGATCTTGCAGGCGGCAACGGTGATTTGTTCATCAGGTTGGCAATCGTAGGCCCTGACCGCCGAATCCCGCAGAATGTCGATGGGAATGTCCTTGTTGCACTTCTCCTTCACTGCCCGCTTCACGCCGTCGACCCTCCCGGCAAAGGCTTGCGAAAGGGGGAAGAGCGTCACCCCCAAGGCGACGGCTATTATGAGAGTTCGCATGTCACCACGGGCGCAGGTTGGCCGAATGGCCGATCAAGGCAAGATGATCATCGACAGATGGGGCATCTTCTTGAGCGCGGTGAGACATTGTATGACACGAGGTCGCTAGCCTTCGTCCGGGACCTCGGAGAAGTCGAACGGGATCCGGACAAAAAATGTCGTGCCCTTGCCCGTCTCGGTTTCAAAAGTCAGGGAGCCGCCGTGCTGGTCGACCACCACCGTACGGGCCAGGGCGAGCCCCTGTCCCGTGCCTCTGCCGACCTCCTTGGTGGTGAAGAACGGGTCGAAGATCCTGCCCCGTACCGCCTCGGGAATCCCGGTCCCCGTGTCGCTGATGGCAATGACCACCACGCTTCCTTCTTGATAGGTACGCACGCGGATAACTCCGAGTTGTCCAGTCTTGCCGACTACGTCGCCAATGGCGTGCGCGGCATTGACGAGCAAGTTCAGGAAGACCTGGTTGAGATCGCTGACAAAGCACGGCACCGAAGGAATCTTCCCAAAATCCGTCTCCACCTTGGCCACGTACTTGAGCTCGTTGGTCGCCACGGTCAGTGTGTCGCGCAATGCAGCATTCAGATCGGCTATCGCGCGCTCGCCGCGGTCCGGATGCGCGAAGGCCTTCATGGACTGCACGATCCTCGACACGCGGCCGACGCCATCAATGGTCGACGCAATGGAAGTGGCAACGTTGCCCCGGATGAATTCGAGGTCGGCCTGGTCTTCCTCCCGCTTCAGCCCGTCGAGGTCTTCGGCAGACAAGGGAGCATGGGCCGCCTTTGCGCATGCGGTCCGGTAGCTCTCGCACAGCGCGAGGAGATCATCAAATGCGCCCGAGAGGAAATTGACATTGTCCCCGACAAATTGGATCGGCGTATTGATCTCGTGGGCAATTCCGGCCGCAAGCCGCCCAACAGACTCCAGCTTCTGGGAATGGCGCAGCTCGATTTCGAGTTGGGTTTGCGCGCTGACGTCCACGACACTTGCGATCACGAACTCCGTTCTTCCTTCAGCGTCCCGGACCGGCGTCAGCTTGGCGTCAGCAAGCACGACATGTCCGTCCTTGGCGATCACGCGACCACGGTGCTGGCCGGTTGACGCCGCTCCCGAGATAAGATCAGCGAAGAGCCTTTCAGCGAAAGCCCCTTCCTCGGAAGTGACCACTTCCGAGAAGAGCTTTCCTACCTCTTCCCGCGCAGAAAATCCGAAGATGTTCTCGTGGGCATCGTTCACATCGAGGATCCGGCCTTCTCGGTCAACGATGGCCAGGCCGACCGGCGCCGCACGAAAGACACTGCTGAACTTGTCGCGCTCCTGCGCGAGCTTGGCATTCAGCTCCTGCATCTCCTGCGAGGCCAGTTGGATCGAGCGTTCGGCCAAATCGCGTTCGCGGTCGATCGCCTCGTGGGCATGGCTAATCTGTTCGAGCAGCGCCTTCCAGGTCTCTTTGCTGGGGGGCTCGTCCAGCCCCAAGTCGAGCCGACGCAACTCGCGTTCGAAGAGGCAATGAAGCATGTCTATCTCTCCGTGAGCGCGGTGAGCGTCAAGGTTCGGGGTTCCTTGGCGCCTTCGAAGATCAAGACTAGGATTCGGTCTGAGTCCAGGCTGGACAAAGACCAGCCGTGACGGATGCCATAGGGAAAGACCTCCGTCTTCACGGTACCCCTCGGCCCTTCAGCGTGTCTCTCCTCGGCTGCCCAGGGGCGAAGACGACAAGGGGCTCCCGCACGCTGCCGGGCGCCATGTTGCGAAGACGGTACAACAGCCCTTGCGTCACTTCGTGGCCGCGGGGAACCAGCAGCAAGCCCGTGGTCGACATCACGTCCTGGACGAGAAACATCCCAGGTCGGACGGCTGCCAGTTTGATCTCGCTCAGGCCCTGTGAGGCCACCTTGTTCTTCACACGAGCGAAGGCATCGAGCAGTTTTGGATCGTAGCGGCCCCTGCGCCCCTGCAGGGTGCCGATGGCCATGGCGGGATCCGTTCCGGCTGCCTCAAGGGTATCGTAGTCGATGACCAGCCTAAGAACCCGGGCGCCCAAGGGGATGGACTCGCCTTGCACGGAACTGTGTGTCGACCCTGAACCATCGAAGTTGTGGTCCTGCGCTTGCAGGATGGCCCGCACTGCCTCAAGCCGGGGTATGCTTTCGAGAAGCTGGAGGGAGAGGGCCGGAAGCCGTTGGGTTAGCTCGAGTTCATCGCTATTGAGAGGTCTGCCGTAGTAGAGCTTCTCGTTGGTTGCAGCCGGAAGAGTGACACAGCCGATTTGGGAGAGCATGGCTGCCACTTCGAGTTGCCACGAGAGTGGCACGCCGAGACCCGCCACCAGATCCGCCGCGTGCTGCTTGAGCCGCATCGCGCGCCCGAAGGCAAGTGGGTTCGTGAGCGACAGAATCTCGGTCAGAGCCTTGATGCTTCCGCGCAGCGTCTTCTCGAGCAGTTCCCTCTCGGCCGTGAGGAGACGATGTTGCTCAGCCGCGGCCTGAATGGCCGAAAGGAAGATCTGGGGGTTGCAAGGCTTGGTCAGAAATCGAAAGACCTGCCCATGGTTGACCGCCGCGATCGCTGACTCGAGGTCGGCTTGTCCGGTGAGCAGGATCCGGACGGTGTCGGGTGAACGCTGCTTGACCTGGCTGAGGAAGGCCGCGCCGTCCATTTCGGGCATGCGCATGTCCGAGACGACCACGGCAGGTGGATTATCTCCGTCGATGATCGCCAGTCCGGCCTGGCCATTGGTCGCGGTCGACACCCGGTAGTGCCGCCGCAGGTTGAGGACCAGTCCTTCGAGGACTCTGGGTTCGTCGTCAACACACAGGATGTGGATTTGGTCAGCCATGTTGATCCTAGGCGGAATCGCCCTTGGTTATTCCTGCGGTCTTTGTCGCCGCCACGCGCATGCCCGAAAGCTGGGTTTCGTCGATGCCCACGCGGGCGAGGTAGGTGAGATCCAATTCTTGCGCGTCGGTCCCCTTGACTCCCATTTCGGTCGCCAGGTGGTCAGCGATGTAGATCATGTCCACCAGCTCAAACGCGGGATGGGCGAGCAAGTGTGGCTCCTTGTGATAAGCGACGGCCTCCATGATGGAGTGGGGCGAGCCCCACAGGCCAAGCAGATAGGCACCGAGAAGCGCACGATCGACCGGGACGCCAGCGTCATGGGCGACGGTATCGTTCACCTTCACCAGCCATCCCACCTCATGGAGAACACCGGCTAGAAATGCTTCCTCCGCCTTCTTCTTGTCCTTGGTCTCCATTTGCCGCGCAATCTGGCCGGTCAGAAGCGAGTGGTTCTGCAGCGCCAGAAGGGCCGCTTCCGAGAGGCCGGAGGTCTCGGCCCCAGCCGAGAAGGTCTCAAGGGCCAGGGCGAGGTTCTTGATGGTCGAGATCCCGAGGTAGGTCACGGTCTCGGCCAGAGAGGAGATCTTTCTTGGCAACCCGAAGAAGGCCGAGTTCACGAGCTGAAGCAGCTTCGCGCACAGGCCGACGTCGTGCTCGACAATCTGAACCACCGCGGCGACACTGCAAGTAGGCACCATCAGCGCCTCGTTGAGCGCGACGTAAGTCCTGGGGGCCGCTGGAAGCATTTCGATCTTGCCCACGGCTTTGCGCAATTCATCGCTTCTCAGAATGGCGTTGAGGCGGCACGCCCGATCAACCACGCTCTGGAGCAGGGCCGGATCACAAGGCTTGGAAAGGAACATGTGCGCAATGAAGACAGACTTCATCACGCTCTCAAGCTCGGTCTGACCCGAAAGAATCATGCGCACAGCCGAAGGCTGGAGCTGCTTGACCCGTGCAAGCAGGGTCGCGCCATCCATGCGCGGCATCCGCATGTCGCTGACCACCACGTCAAAAGGACCCTCGGCCAGCTTGGCCAGCGCTTCTTCCGGGCCAATGGCGAAGACCATTTCCCACTCGCGGCGCTTCGTGCGCAGAACATTGCGAAGCCCGGTGAGAACGTTCGGATCGTCGTCTACGAACAGGATTCGTTTCAGTGTGTTCGCTGTCTGTCCCATGTCTTGTGCGATCCCCTCGCGGTCGACGATCCGCCCTTCCGCCTACCTGGCCTGGGTCGCCTTTCAACGTTCAGCCATATCGGGGTGCATCGGCAGAACGACCTTGGGCTTGACCCCTGCTTCTCTGCTTGAGGCCGGAAGCGCCTGCCCGACCGAGAGGGTCAGCGGCCCGGCTCGCGTGGACCCGTTCGCAATGGCGCCATGCACTGTCGGCTGGGGCTCCACTTTCCGCTTGTCGCTGCCGAGATAGGCAAGGGGGCCTAGGCCATGAGCAAACAGAGAAGCGCCCTAGTGGCGGTGCGTTGAGCGGAGAGGCCACTCGATGAACGACAAGGCCACTACGTTCAGGATTCTTCTGCCCGTCGATGACGTATCCGATCCGAAGGGCGGGACATGACGACGTCGATGGCGAACGATTCGTCTGCAGGCTCTCACCTCGGACGAGGCCTACGACGTTTGGCCTTCCTGCCGGCCTTCCTCATGCTGCTCGGTCTCGCGAGCGTGTCGGTGATCGCCCATTCCCTCGACAACCAGAGGGACCAGCTTTCGCGACGTCTTTCGGCTGAGCGCAAGAACATCGAGCTGGTAACCAACATCCGGCGCGACGCAAGGAAAACCTATGTGGCCCTGCTGGAGCGATGGTTGGTGCCACCGGAGGATCGGCCGCAGCTCGAGAATGAGCTCAAGTCACAGAGCGCGGCGTTGGTGCGCTCATCGCGAGACTTCCTTGAGGGGGTTGCCCTGACCGCCGCCGAGGATCGGCACCGCGCCGAACTCGCCACCAAACTCACCGCATGGGCCGCCCTTCTCGATCGGGTTCTTGGGACGGCGGCGGGACCGGAATTGCGACCTGAGGCCCGTGAGCGCCTCGATGAGATCGATAGGCATTGCGGCGCGATCCTGGCGGCCAACGTCGACGGCGCGGACCAGGATGATGCCGCGCGAGAAGCGGTGAAACGTGAAAGCGGCTTGAGCCACCTTGCCATCGTCGTGCTGGCGGCGCTGCTCCTCGTCTACGTCGCAGTGTGGTACCTGCAGAGGTTGGCTACGCGGAAGGTCGCCGAGGCCCGTCTCCAGCAACGGCAGCAGGAGGAGCAGAGCCGGGCCTTGGAGGTGAGCCACAGGCAGCTGAGCGAGAGCATGTCGCAGCTTTCGGTCACGAAACAGGAGCTCGAGAAGCGAGTGCGCGAATTGGCGACCGCTCAGGCTCAGCTCGTCCAGGTCGAGAAACTGCAAGCGGTCGGTCAGCTCGCCGCAGGCATCGCCCATGAGATCAACACGCCGATTCAATACGTTGGCGACGGAGTGCACTTCCTGAAAGAGGCATTTGAGGGCTACCGCCGGCTGGTCAGGCAATACCGGCGCGCCTTGGAAGTTCTTGAGAAAGGCGGCGGACACGAAGCGCTAGTCAGCGAGATCCGGGAGACAGAGGAGGACGCCGACCTTTCCTACCTTGACGCAAGTCTGCCCGGAAGCTTCGAGAGCTGCCTGGACGGCATCGCCCGCATTTCGACCATCGTGCGTGCGATGAAGGAGTTCGCACACCCCGACCAAAGGGAACAGGCCTCCGCCGACCTGAACCGGGCTTTGCAGACCACGCTCGCTATCGCCAAGAACGAATACAAATACGTGGCTGACGTCACGACCGAGTTTGGCGACCTGCCGCCCGTCTCCTGCCATGCGGGCGATCTCAACCAGGTCTTCCTGAACCTCATCGTCAACGCCGCCCACGCCATCGGGGATGTGGTGGGCCAGAGCGGGACCAAGGGCACGATTCGCATCAGCACTTTGACAGAGGGCGACATGGTGCGAATCGATATTGCTGACACGGGGTCAGGAATTCCGGAGTCCATCCGCCGTCGCATCTTCGATCCCTTCTTCACCACCAAAGAGGTGGGCAAGGGTACGGGCCAGGGCTTGCCCATCGCCCGCGACATCGTCGTGGCCAAGCATCGCGGCTCACTGACATTCGAGACCGAGGTGGGCAAAGGGACCACGTTCACCATCCGGCTGCCGATTGATGGCGGGCGGCCGGAGTTGCCCACCGTAGTCAGGGAAGGAAAGGAGGAGCAGAGTGGCAGATGATGTAGAAGGCAGCAGCGTCCTCATCGTGGACGATGCCCCCGAGAGCCTGCGACTTTTGGGCGCAATTCTGAAACGCGGCGGTCTCGTGCCCCGACCGGTCACCAGCGGCAAGCTCGCTATCGAGGCGGCAGGTGCGGACCCTCCTGATCTCGTCCTGCTCGACGTCCGCATGCCGGAGATGTCCGGCCTGGACGTCTGCCGACAGTTCAAGCAGGACCTGCGGCTGCGCGATATTCCCGTCATCTTCATCAGCGCGCTTCAGGGTGCCGACGACAAGGTCGAGGCATTTCGCGCGGGTGGCGTCGACTATCTCTGCAAGCCATTCCAGGAGCAGGAAGTTCTGGAACGGATCAAGACGCACTTGCGTCTAAGACGGCTGCATGTGGATCTCATCTCCCGCACCGTTCCGTACGCCTCGCACTCGCGTCACACCGTTCTCGTCGTCGATGACGACATCCAGGTCCTGCGGGTTCTGAGCGAAATCCTGTCCCAAGAGGACTTCGATGTGCTCACCGCCCAGGACGCGGGGCAAGCCGTCGCGCTGCTTGAGAAGAGCCTACCCTGCATGATTCTCCTCGACGTGGAGATGCCCGGCCTGAATGGCCTTGCGCTGTGTCGCCGGATCAAACACCACCCGCATACGGCCCACATTCCTGTCGCGCTGGTCACCTCCAAAGCTGAGGGACGTGATGTCAAGCAGGGAATTGCCGCTGGCGCGGTGGACTACATCAAGAAGCCATTCGACATGGACGAGGTCCGCATGCGCGTGCGCATGCAGATCCGCCTGCACGAGGCACTGAGCGAGCAACAGCAACTTCACAAACATCTGGCCGCGATCAACGCTGCCGTGAAGGACGCGATCATCAGCATCGGACAGGACGGCGCGATTTGGCACTGGAACGAGGCGGCGGAACGGATATTCGGATACACCCGCGACGAGGTTCTCGGGCGAAACCTCCACACGCTCATCATGCCGAGCCGGTTTCACCAGGAGTATGGCAAGGCTTTCTCGCCATTTCAGGCCACCGATGAGACGATCGCCCTACACAAGACCATCGAACTGATAGCGGTCAGGAAGTCCGGTGAGGAGTTCCCCATCGAGCTGTCGCTGGCCCCGGCCGAGATCGATGACCGCCGGTGCGCGGTGGGGATTGTCCGCGATATCACCGAGCGCAAGCGAGCCGAAGCAGATCTGCGGGAAAGCGAAGAGAAGTTTCGCTGTCTCTTCGACTCCTCCCATGACGCCATCATGACGCTGGAGCCGCCCACCTGGGGGTTTGCCGACGCCAATCCGGCTACCCTGGCCATGTTCAAAGCGAAGAGCCTTGCGGACCTTACTCCCTACGCGCCTTATGATCTGTCGCCCGAGAGACAGCCGGACGGGCGCGCGTCCACCGACGCGGCCCTAGAAACTATTGCCACGGCCCTGCGCGAAGGCTCCACCTACTTCGAATGGACGCATAGGCGGATTGACGGCCAGGAGTTTCCGGCCACCGTGCTTCTGACCCGCATGGAACGGGGCGGAACGCCGTTCTTGCAGGCAACGGTCAGGGACATTTCCGAGCAGAAACAGTTTGAGATCGAACTGGGACACGCGCGCAAGCTCGAGGCGGTCGGACAGCTCGCCGCGGGAATTGCACATGAGATCAACACGCCGACCCAGTACGTGGGTGACGGCGTGCACTTCCTGAAGGAAGCATTCGAGGGTTACCGGCGACTGGTCAGCCAATACCGGCGGGCCGTGGAAATCCTTGAGGCAGCCGGCGGGCAAGAAGCGCTGGTTAGCGAGATCCGGGAGACGGAGGAGGAGATCGATCTTTCCTACCTCGACACGAATGTGCCCAGCAGCTTCGATAGTTGCCAGGACGGCATCTCCCGCATCTCGACCATCGTGCGGGCGATGAAGGAGTTCGCACACCCCGATCAAAGGGAAAAGGCCCCCGCCAACCTGAATCAGGCCTTGCAGACCACGCTCAACGTCGCCAGGAACGAATACAAGTACGTGGCTGACGTCACCACCGAGTTCGGCGACCTGCCACCCGTCCTTTGCCATGTGGGTGCTCTGAACCAGGTCTTCTTGAACCTCATCGTCAACGCGGCCCACGCGATCGGCGATGTGGTGGGCCAGGGCGGGACCAAGGGCAAGATTCGAATCAGGACGTTGAAAGAAGGCGACTTGGTGCGTATCGATATTTCTGACACGGGGTCAGGAGTTCCGGAAGCAATCCGCCATCGCATCTTCGACCCCTTCTTCACCACCAAGGGGGCAGGCAAGGGCAGTGGCCAGGGCCTGGCCATCGCTCGCTCTATCGTCGTGACCAAGCATCACGGCTCACTGACGTTCGAGACTGAGGTAGGCAAAGGGACCACGTTCATGATCCGGCTGCCGGTCGGCGGCGAGCCAGCCGAGTAGCCCGCCATCCCCTAGCCCACGGAGGCCGCCGCGCAGATCAGGCGTCCAATCGCGTTTATTCCGCACCGTCATGTAGGTCGGCATGATCAGCCGCGTTCCAACACGAACGTTTCCAGCCGTATCCCGGGATGTTACACGCGCAGCCACCTCCGCCGAGCGATGAGGAGGGCGAATGAGTGCATGCGTGATCCGGGTCGGCATGAGATACTCCCACCGCAAAGTCAGTGTCGAAGGGACGGAGCGATGAGCGACGCTACAGGAGAGCCTGACCGACTGGTCCGGGAGAACGAAGCACTTCGAAGCCGGGTCAGAGCGCTGGAAGCGGAAGCGGAACGCTTCAAGACTACGCTACAGAGTATCGGCGATGCGGTGATCTCGGTCGACACGGGCGGCAACATCTTTCAGATGAACCCGGTGGCCCAGACGCTCACCGGGTGGGGAGAACCTGAGGCGCTTGGCCAGCCGCTGGCGCGAGTCTTCCGCATCGTCAACGAAGAAACACAGGCCGGGGTCGAGAGCCTGACATGGGGTCCATGGCAAGCGCGGTCTTCCACGAGCTGACGGCCAACAGCTACGTGGTGAAGCCGGTGGACTTCGACGCCTTTGCCGAAGCGGTGAGCGCCCTGGGCCTGTACTGGCTGCTGGTAAACCAGCCCCAAAAATAGGTGAGGGCCAGCGACAGGGAGGAGGGAACTGCGTGAGTGAGACCACTCGTGTTTTGATCGTCGAGGATCTGCCCTCGGACGCGGAGCTGAGCGAACGGGAGATCCGCAAAGCGCTGGGCTCGTGCGAGTTCCGACGAGTGGAGATCCGCGAAGAGTATCTCGCCGCACTAGATGACTTTCGCCCCGGGCTCATCGTTTCCGATTTCAAGATGCCCCAGTTCGATGGCCTGGCCGCGCTCAAGCTCGCGCTGGAGCGTTGCCCAGACGTGCCCTTCATCATGGTCACGGGCTCGATGAACGAAGACACGGCGGTCGAGTGCATGAAGGCCGGGGCGTGGGACTACGTCATCAAGGAGCACGTGAAACGGCTGGGACCCGCTGTCCAGAGCGCGCTCGAGCGACAGCGCCTGCGGATGGAGCGAAAGCGGGCCGAGGCGGAACGCAAAAGCCTCGAAGAGCAGCTTCGCCTCTCGCAGAGATTGGAAGCCGTAGGCAGCCTCGCGGGGGGCGTTGCGCACGACTTCAACAACTTGCTCTCTGTGATTCTGTGCTCCACGGAGTTCGCAATGGCCAAGGTGCGGGAGGAGGACCATGTCCGGGACGAACTCCGGGAGGTGAAGAAGGCTGGCGAGCGCGCCGTGGCCCTGACCCGGCAGCTCCTGGCGTTCAGCCGCAAGCAGGTATTGCAGCCCGTGGTGCTGAACCTGAATCAGATCGCCGCTGGGGTCGAGAAGATGCTGCGGCGGATCCTGGGCGAAGACATCGACTATGTCCAGGTGCTTGCGCCAGATTTGGGCAGGGTCCGGGCCGACCCAGGCCAGATCGAGCAGGTGCTGATGAACCTGGTGGTCAACGCCCGGGACGCCATGCCCGAGGGAGGCAAGCTCACCATCGAGACCTCCAACGTGGATCTGGACGAGGAGTATGCGGCCCGCCACGTGGCGGTGAAGCCCGGGCCCTACGTCCAGCTCGCGGTCAGCGACACCGGTTGCGGCATGGACGCAAAGACGCAGGCTCGGATCTTCGAACCGTTCTTCACCACCAAGGAGAAAGGCAAGGGAACCGGCCTGGGGCTCTCCACCTTGTACGGCATCATCAAGCAAAGTGGCGGCAACATCTGGGTCTACAGC
>PMIX01000030.1 GCA_003158395.1 Myxococcales bacterium
GCCGGCCATCGATCTGGGCCAGGACACTGAATTGCCTGTCACAAATGTGAACTGGCGTGAAGCGCGCGCGTACTGCGCCTTTGCCGGCGGTCGTCTGCCCACTGAAGACGAATGGGAAAAGGCGGCGCGCAGTACTGACGGCCGCGAATATCCCTGGGGCGACGACCTCGACTGCAGCCGCGCCAACTGGGGCAATTTTGAAGACGAAGGTCCTTGCGCAGGCAAGAACCCGGGCCGTCCCACGAAAGTAGGCAGCTACCCGCAGGGCGCCAGTCCCTATGGTGTCGACGACATGGCCGGCAATGTCTGGGAGTGGACGGCGGACAAGTACGATCGCGACCCCAGCCGGCGGGTAGTGCGCGGCGGCTCCTGCTGCAGCTTTTTTGTCGAGCCGCGCGTGGCCAACCGAAACGCCTGGGATCCCCAGCATCGCGACGGCGATTTGGGTTTTCGGTGTGTAGCGAGATGAGGACATGAGGCACCCAGATCGAATACTCGCTTTCACGGCTCGCTGCGGAAGCCCCGGCAATCGCCCAGTCATTCCCGGCCGCCGACGAGCTGAGCTTCTGCGTTGCGGTTTGGCCTCCGTCGGCATGTTGGGGTTGTACATCTGCAGTACAACGGCACTCGCACGCTCCGCAAGCCAGGCCGGGGCCAAGCCGAAGTCCACGCCGACCGCCAAGCTCGGTCGCCCCACGCCCATCGTCATTGTCAACTCCGGCGCAACCCGCTTCGCGCCCATGCCTCCCAGATCCGCCAACAAGCCGATGACAGGACCCGTCCCAGCCTTGGGCAAGCCCCTTGCCCTATCGGCGAGCAAGCCGGCCGCGCTTCGGTCTTCGCTCGGCAACCCGGGCGCGGTTCCAACCAACAAGGCCAGCGCCGCCAGCGCAGGGGCCGGGCCAACCGCGAATGAAACGCCTGTGCCGACTGGGGACGACCCCAATCGCGAGCGTATTCTGGCTTTGCAGGAAGCGCTCACTCGCGTCGTTCAGGGGACAGTGTTGGGCCGGCTGCGCGTGGGCATGCATGTGCTCGACCTGGCAACCGGCCACGTGCTCTTCAGCCGACGCGGCTCGGCACTCATGGATCCCGCGTCCAATCAGAAGGTGCTGGCGACCGCCACGGCGCTCCTGCGCCTGGGCAGCACCTGGCGCTTCCGCACCGAACTGTCAGGGCCTCCGCCTGATCGAGATGGCACGATTGGCGGCGACTTGATCCTCCGTGGCAACGGCGATCCCTCGCTGCGGGGCACACACCTCGAGGCCATGGCCGAAAACCTGGCCCGCCAGGGCGTCAACCGCGTCGAGGGCCGCGTGCTCGGCGATCCGCGGCGCATCGGCTCTGACGAAGCCACTGTCGCTGACCGCTCGCCTGTGCGGGTGGGCTGGTCAGCCATTGAAGTACATGTGCGGCCGGGGGAGAAGGTCGGCGCCAGCGCCCTCGCCTCTCTGTGGCCCGCCTCCGATGCTCTGCGACTTGTCAACCAGGCTGTAACGGGGAAGGGTCGGAACCGCATCGGGGTGTCCGTGTCACGGCTTGGCGAACACATCCAGGTCCTGGTCACGGGCAAGATCGGCCTTGGTCGTCATGGCACCGTGATTCGCCGAACACCGCCCAGTGACACGTTGTACGCGGCCGTATTGATGCGCGCGGCCCTGGTCCAGGCGGGCATCGAGGTGCGCGGCATGGCCGGCGTGTACACCGGCGAGGGGCGCAATCACTTGGTCACCGCGCCAGCGGACATCAACTTGCGGCTTGCATCGGCAACCCACCTTGCTGATACACCCATGGCCCTGACCCGCGGAAGCGCGGCGCCTGGCCCCGCGATTCTCGCTGTGCACGAGTCGGTTCCCCTGCCCTTGCTCATTCGCCGGGTCAACAAGAACTCGGACAATGAGTGGGCCGAGCGGGTCTTCGAGGCGGCGGGCGCCGAAACCTACGGCGGCAGCGCGAGTACCGCAAAGGGTGTGCGCGCCGTACGCGAGGCGCTCACCGATCTTGGCGTGCCGCCGTCGGGCTACTTGCCGGCCAATGGCTCAGGCTTGGGCCACCAGAATCGCGTGGCCCCAGCCACCATGGCGGACCTGCTGCGCAGGCTGTATTTCGACCCGCGCGTGGGGCCCGACCTGCTCCAGTCGCTCTCGGTGGGCGGCGTCGACGGCACGACACGCAATCGCTTCCTCGGATCGTCCGCGGCAGAGAGAGTGCGCGCCAAGACCGGCACGCTAAGCGGTGTGTCGTGTCTGTCAGGCTACGTGGGCGACAAGTCTGACGTGGTGGCCTTCTCCATCATGGTCGAAGGCCATCGTCATCGCGCGGTCACCAGCGTACGCAGCGCCCAGGTGAGCGCCGTGAACGCGATGTTGCGCTACGCGCGTGGCACCCTCGGCCCTGCGCCTGCCGAGAGCCCGATGCCGGGTCAGGATCTCGAAACCGGCGGCGAGGCCGCCGAGCTGGAAGGCGAGAGTGAGCTGCCCGAGGGCGTGCCCGCACAGAAGTCCGGCCAGAGCATCGACCAGATGCTAAAGGGCTTCGGCGCCCCTGGCAACGAGCCGTAGGGGCGACCTGCGCCGGCCCCGGTCGACTACTCCGAGTAGACGACCCACAGCACGCCAATCACGGTGATCGCGCTGCCGACAGCCGAGCGCAGGGTCAGCATCTCACCGAAAAAGATCAGCCCACCCAGCACGGTGAGCACGACCGTGACTTGATGGATGATGCCCATCGCCGTGGCGGTCACGTGCTTGAGCGCCCGGGTCATGATGAGCTGGGCCCACACGCCGGTCACGCCCACGAGAAGGAGCAGCAGCCATTCGCGAGCGCCGGGCGCGACCCAGTGTCCGAATGGTGGCAGCACGGGCGGCAGGGTGGCCACCACGCCCAGCGAGGTGAACGACGCAAACACGGACCAGTGACTCTCGGCAGGGGTGCCATCGTCTCCCGATCGGCGCGCGGCACGGATGGCCGTCACCGCGATGCCCGCGGATACCGCTGACAGCTCACCGACCAAATCCCAGCCGCTCAGCCGCCAGGCGCCGCCCCCGCTGCCCACGATCAGCACAACGCCTGCCAGGGTCAACACCAGCGCAGGGACGGCATGCTGGCGTGGCCGCTCTTTGAGCAAAATCCAACCGAACAGCAACGACCAGACGGGCGACGTGTAGTTGAGCAACGTGGCGCGGCCCACCCCCAAGTGCTCGATGCATGCGAAGTAGAGCAGCACAGACGTTCCGCCAAAAAATCCGCGCGCAATCAACCAGCGCCAGCGGTGCGGCCGCAGTTCGACACGGAAGATCGTCCACGCGCCCGCCACCGCCACGACCCCGACGCAGAAACGCACCAGCGCCACCTGCGGCCCAGGGATGCTGCGCGAAACCAGCCGCGCCAGCATGGCCATGATCGCGAATAAAGTCGCCGACACAAGCAGGCTGGCAGAGGCGCGCTGGGCTGAACTTGGTTGAGCGGCGGGCAAGGGATCGGTGGTCAGTTCCGGAAGCAAGAGACTCTTTCGGGAAAGGGAGCAGCCTACACGATGAGCGCAGCTGACGCCCGGCTGTCATCCGAGGATTGGCACACGACCGTCAGGGCTGCGCCGGTAATTGGCCCAGGTCTTCTCGCCTTGGAATCACGCCCAGGGCTAGTTCCCATATCCAGCGGCTTCTGCGCTATTCTGTTGATCCATGGGCGACGGAGAGAAAAGCCTTCCTTCTCTCGACGCGACGATTCTGGTCAGGAACACGACCGAAGCCGAGGCCAGGGCGTCTGCCGACTCGCTAGAAGGCACGCGCCTCAAGCACTTCGAGGTCGTGCGTCTGCTCGGCCGCGGGGGCATGGGCGCGGTCTACTATGGCAGCGACACCTCGCTGGAACGCCCGGTGGCCATCAAAGTACTGGCGCCAGAAATTGCCCATGACCCGGAAGTGGTGGCTCGCTTCGAGCGCGAGGCACGCGCACAGGCGAGGCTGCGTCATCCCAACATCGCGCAAATCTATTTCATCGGCGAGGACCGCGGTCTTCACTTCTTCGTCATGGAGTACCTGGAAGGGCCGGG
>PMIX01000187.1:0-429 GCA_003158395.1 Myxococcales bacterium
CGACGTGGGCCGGCCCATCACCGACCTGGCATCGGACCTCATCTACCCCGAGCTTGCCGAGGCTGCGCACGAGGTCCTGCGCAGCCTGGTCTTCAAAGAGAAGCCGATTGCGACCCGCGACGGGCGCTGGTTCACCGTGCGCATCATGCCCTACCGCACGCTCGACAATCGCATCGATGGCGTGGTGATCACGTTTGTTGACATCACCGAGGCCAAGACGCTAGAGGCGACCCTGCGTGGAACCCAATCAGAGCAGGGGGCGGGACAATGAAGAAGCGGGAAACCACGCCGGCCGGCGCCGCGGAGTTGCGCGCACGAGCGGAAGCCCGGCTGGAGGAGAAGGGAAGAGGGCCGCAGGCCGCAGGTCACCAGACCTTGGAAGAATCGCAGCGGCTCGTGCACGAGCTGCAGGTTCACCAGATCGAGCTG
>PMIX01000187.1:483-5843 GCA_003158395.1 Myxococcales bacterium
GTCTTCGAAAAGGAGGGCAAACATGTCTGCGATGTAGCGCTTTGTGCGGAGCAGAGCACGCCAGTCTGGGTGCACATCGAGGCCGTTTCTGCGCATGACCACGGCCGCGAGTGTCGTGCCGCCTTGACCGACATCTCCGACCGTCGACGCATTGAAGAGACGCTCCGGATCCGCATGTCTCTGCTTGAATATGCCGCCGAGCACTCTGTCGAAGATCTGCTGCAGGAGACGCTGGATCGGGTCGGCGCCCTGACCGACAGCCCGATTGGTTTCTACCACTTCGTCGAATCTGACCAGAACTCGCTATCGCTGGCAGCCTGGTCCAGGCGAACCACGAAGGAGTTCTGTTCAGCCAAGGGGCAAGGCAGTCATTACCCGATTGACCAGGCTGGTGTCTGGGTGGACTGCGTGCGAGAGCGACGGCCGGTGATCCAAAACGACTATGCCTCGCTTCCGCATCGCAAAGGGCTGCCCGAAGGACACGTGCCCATCACGCGCGAACTGGTCGTGCCAATTATGCAATCGGATGCCATTGTAGCCATCGTCGGGGTTGGCAACAAACCCAGCGACTACACCGAGAGCGACGTCCAGATCGTCTCGCATCTTGCCGATGTGGCCTGGACGCTGGTGGAACGCAAGCGCGCGGAGGAGGCGCTGCAAGAAAGCGAGGCGCGCTACCGCGAGGCCGCGAGGGCGCTGGCCGAGGCGAACCGCAACAAGGATCAGTTCTTGGCCATGCTTTCGCATGAGCTGCGCAATCCGCTCGCGCCCATAACCAATAGCCTCTACATTCTCGACCACGCGGTTCCGGGCGGCGCACAGGCGCGTCGTGCCCTGGCAGTGGTCGGCCGACAAGTCGGGCAGCTCGCTCGCTTGGTTGACGATCTGCTCGACGTGACGAGGATTGCGCGCAACAAGATCCCGCTGCAACGACAACGATTGGAGCTCAACGAACTGGTGCGGCGCGCGATGGATGACCATGGCTCCCAGTTCGAGAAGAACGAGATGCAGATCGAGTTTGTGCCTGCTGGCAAGCCGGTGTTTGTCAATGGAGACTGGAACCGGCTGGCACAGGTCGTTGGCAACCTGCTGCAGAATGCAGCCAAGTTCACTGGGCCGGGTGGCAACGTGCGCCTATCCCTGTCCACGGACAGCGAGGCAAAGGGGGCCGTTGTTCGTGTTGCAGACACAGGTATCGGCATGGACCAAAAAATGCTGGCGCGTTTGTTCCAGCCATTCGCACAGGCTGATACCACGCTCGATCGCAGTAGGGGCGGCTTGGGCCTCGGGCTAGCGCTGGTGAAAGGGCTGGTCGAGCTCCACGGTGGCACCATCGCCGCGCACAGCGCTGGGTCGGGCCAAGGGGCGGAGTTCGTCGTGTGGCTGCCGCTCGCGCTGGAGGAAGCTGCTGCCGACGGGCCGGTGCACTCTCGCACTCTGGTCCCACCGAGCCGCCGGCGCGTGCTCATCATCGAGGACAACGTCGACGCGGCCGACAGCCTGCGCGAGGCGCTCGAGTTCAGCGACCATGAGGTCGAGGTGGCATACAATGGGCCCGCTGGCATCGCCAACGCCCGCAAGCGCAAGCCGGATGTTGTCTTCTGCGACATCGGGCTGCCCGGCATGGACGGCTTCGATGTCGCGCGCGCCTTCCGCGCCGATGACGCGCTCAAGGGCGTTTACCTGGTGGCGTTGAGTGGATACGCCCTGCCCGAAGATTTGCAGCGGGCAGAAGAGGCTGGGTTCGACAAGCACCTTGCCAAACCGCCCGACCTGGAGTCCCTGGAACGAACCCTCGCGCGCGTGCCCGCGACTGGAGGCGAGCCAGCCTGCGAGCGTGAATCGGAAGCCAGCGAATATGGAGCTGGCGATGATCCCGAGAGATCGAGGGAGCGGTTGCGGCCGGAATCATCGTGACGGGCTGGGCCTTTCGGGATGCGCGTGTGGAAGTTGGAGTAGGCCGGCGGCACCGCCACCCCAGCCCCCGGATCGGGGAAGGCGCGCGGTGCTGGCCCCGGTTACCCCGTCCCTCGCAGCCGCGCCAATTGGTCAGCGGCCCCGGCCATGCGGCCCGGCTCGCCCACACGCTGGGCGCGCCAGAGCAGGTTGTGCGGGGTCAGCGTGGGCGCCACGAAGCTGACCACAGTTGTCTGCCAACCCGCGGCCTCCAGGCGCAGGGTACGCTCGGCATCCACAATCGACTGAACAAAACGGCGTCGTACCTCAGCGTGGCGAGGCATGCCCAATTGCTCCGCGCGCCGCTGGGCCAGAGCAGCGGCGGATACATCCTTCGACGTGCAACAGGGAGCCAGCAACAACGCATGGGCCCGCACAGCCAGCGACTGGTCAATGATCACGTCAGACGCCGGCCCACAGGCGTGCAGCGCGACCACCAGATCGGGCTGGTTGGGCCAGGCCGCCGGATCCCCGACGTCAGTCGTCACCAACTCGATGGCCACACAAGGCGCCCGCAAGCGTGCGATCGCGTCGCGACACGCAGCCACGCGCTTAGGCTCGCGCTCGATCACGCGCACGCGCGCCGGCCGGCCACGCGGCGCCAGGATCAGCTCCGCGGCCACAAGGCCCACGGTGGCCTTGCCCGCCGCCGCATCCACCAATACCAGCTCGCCCTTTGGGGCCCGGCGGGCCACGGCTCGCTCTACCTCCGCGAGCAGGCCCGCCATCTCGTCTGATTTGCGCCGATCCTCGTCGCGCAGGCTAGTCGCAGGAGCGTTGATGAAGAGCCGGTGCAACAGCTCGTCGATTAGGGCGCGAGAAAAGGTCATGGAGCGTAGCTGTGGGCTGACCCCGCCATCTTAGAGCGCGGAACGGTTGATGGGCCAATGAAACCCGCCCGCCGGCTCTGACTCGACCGGTCCCTTGCCGGCCCTCGCCGTGGACTGGCAATTCTCGTTTTGAAACCGTCAGTCTACCCGATCCCTGCCCGCTCGGGGAGAGACTACTGCTTCGAGCCGGGTGTGTAGAACTTCACGTCAGGAGTGATCCATCCCGAGTACTCGCTGAAGTTGTATACGTGGTACTGCTGAGGGATGCTGGGGCGAATCGGTGGGTCATCAAGACTACAGGCGCCATTGGAGAAAATCCAAACGCTCGACTCGTTGTACACCAGGACCTCTTCCTTGTCGTCGCCGCAGAGATTAGAGTGCTGAACGTTGTCGACCAGATTGCCGCTGTGGGGGAATTGGGCGACCACCTTGTCATAGCCGTCGTACAGGGTGGCCGGTGTTTGGCCGCCCCGGTGATAGGACAAGATCAGGTCATTGCCAAGCCCGTCCCAGTTGTTCATGTTCTCCGTCACAGTAATCCATCCGTAGTCCGTCCGCGATTCTTTCCAAATGAGCTTGTCGGTTGAGGACAGAAGCACGTTGGCATCATGGCCCTGCGCGGTTCGCGGGCCAAGGCGGTCGAGCAGGACCACCTCGAGCCCTGCGTAGTCCGAACGGTACTCGCCGATTCCCATTTGCTGGTCTTCAATCGTGTTGTTGTCCTCCCAGATCTGGCTGCCGTCCTTCCAGTGGAACATGGCGGCTACGTTGCCTCCCACAACTATCTCGTATCCGTTGCTGGGATCGCCATCAACGTCGGCAGTGGCCAGGCAGTCGGCATGCATAGTGAGTTCCGGCTTCGACGTGGTGTTCGTGGTCCACACCTGCGTGCCGTCACTTTGCAAGAAGAAGTAGCCAGCCATGACTTCATCCTTGCCATCGCCGTTCCAATCGTAGACCAGCGGATAGTGCCCGGTGCCACGGTCGGACCCCGACGAATCGCTGGGAAGGAACGCATGATGCCACAGCACGGTGCCGGCCTTGGTGGGGGGGGTGGTGGTGTTGTCGTCGATGCCGACGATCGCCCAATTCTGGGAGTACCGGGTCTTGACCAGGATATCCTGTGGCCAGCCCTTGCCGCGCAGATTGGCGAACGCGATCGAGTCATTGGAACCGGCTTGTGGCAAGGGAATCGTGCGCACCAACTTCCCCGTGGTTCCGTCGAGCACAGTCATCTCACTATCGCTCATGTTGGCGAAGACCTCGGACTTGCCGTCCCCGTCCATGTCGTAGACTTGGATCGGGATGTCCGAGCTGGCGCCATGCGAGCTGCCGGGCGTGCCGTACTGCCAAAGCTGGTTCCCCTTGAGGTCGTACGCGGTGACGCAAACCACTTGCTGGGGAGTGTAGGCGCCCGGCTGGGGCATGGGCTGGCCGATGACGATCTCAAACTTGCCGTCGCCGTTGATGTCGCCGATCCGGAGTCCGGGCGTACCCACGTACTTGCTGATATCGAAGGTGCTTATCAGAACGGGTGTGCCGCTGCCGGGGGTTGCCGTGGTACCACCAAATGGTCGAGTCCCGCTGCCGGCTCCCGCTGCACCACCGGTTACCCCAGCGCCGCCGGTTGCCGTAGCGCCGCCGGCCCGAGTGCCGCCGGCGGCCGTACCACCGATTGCGGTCGTACCACCGTTCAGTTTGGTCCCGCCGGTTGCCGTCGTACCGCCGCTGGCCCCGGAGCCCCCGGTTGCCCCAGAACCACTGGTGGCAGTGGTACCACCGGTCCGAACGGTGCCACCCGTGTTCCCAGCGCCGCCGGTGACAGCGACGCTAGTCCCAGTCCCAGAACCACCGCTCGCAGAGGTCCCGCCAGAGGCAGAACTGGCAGTGGTGCCACCGTTCTTGCTCACGGTTGCCCCGCCACTGGAAACTGTGGTGCCTGCCACAGGTCCCCCACCCCCGGTGCCGGGCGCGCCACCTAGAACGGCGCTGTTTCCGCCTGAAGCCGGCGGCACGCTGGACGTTCCCCCCGCGCCCGTGTTGGAAGACCCGCCGGTCGCGCCACCACTGTGCGTGGCCCCGCCCGAACCGGAGCTGCACCCGAGAAGGCCCAAAGCGACCATCAGGGCGGAAGCGGCCAGCGAACTCCGACCTTCAATTTCCAGGAATTTTCTCATCGCGACTCTCCTACTGCGGTGGATTCAGGGTGAAGGGATGGGGCCCAAGATGGCCGTGTCAGGCTTGTTTGCTTTGGGACAATGCGTTTGGTCGATCTTCCCCGACATTAGCAGTGGCTTGGCCTCTCCGCACGGCTCAACCGTTTCCTCAGCCCAAAGACGTTCGGGAAGGTCCACGATCGCCTGGGTTCGTGCGGCCGACACGGAAAGGCCGTGGTCCGGTTGGGACGAGCCAACCGCAACCACGGCCTCCTCGGGCTACCCGAGTCTACTTCACGTAGATGCTGGGCACGGGCGGATCGGCCATGCCGGTACCGATGTGGAATCCCACGTGGGGTGGCTGGTTGTAGCTTGCATTCTCAAACGCGACCTGCGCCCGGTAGGTCGGATCGTGCAT
>PMIX01000253.1 GCA_003158395.1 Myxococcales bacterium
GCACCACCGCGTGCCTTTTTCTCTTGGCTAACCACGCCGATGGCCGATAGCACAGTGAGACTTGATTCGATATTGCCGTCGAGGGCCTGAACCAGCGCCAGCTCGCCCGGCTGAAGAGAATCCAATACCTTGCCTACCGCCTCGCGATAGTCAGAAACATANNTGATGGGTCGTCGTAGAGGACGACGCGGTCGAAGGCAGCGGCCAGGATCTCGCCTTGTCGCACAATGTCTTCGTCACGTCTCGCATCACCTGCCGAATAGACCGCGGTGCGCTTCCGATGGGGGAGACGGTCCAGCGCGGACACGACTGCAGCCAGCGCCGAGATATTGTGGCAGTCGTCGATCACCAGGGTGGCTTCGCCATGGGGCACGACGTTGAATCGGCAAGGGATCGTCCTGCCGATCGGCGTGGAAGGTCTCCAGTCCGGTGCGAATGGCTTCTTGGGATAGACCCAGCGCCCACGCCGCCGCGGCGGCCGCCAGTGCGTTCTCTACCTGGAAAGACGCGCGCCCAGAGTGGGTGATAGGGATCTCGTTCATGGAGATGAGGGCGGTTTCCGACGGTCCCTCGCACAGAATCAACTGACCCTCGCGCACGAAGACGGCGCGCTTACCCTCAGCGCGATGCTGCTGCAGGATCGGATCTGTGCCATCGAGGCCAAAGAAGATCACCGAGCCTGCACACAGCGGCGCCATCTTCGCCACCAGCGGATCGCCGGCGTTGAGCACGGCATAGCCGGTGGGCAGAACCACATCCACCGGCGAGCGCTTGACCGTGAACATGTCGTCTACGGTGTTCACGTTGTGCAGTCCCAGGTGGTCGGCCTGGCCGATGTTGGTCACCACCGCCACGTCGCAACGGTCGAAGCCAAGACCCTCGCGCAGGATCCCCCCGCGGGCGGCTTCGAATACTGCGGCCTCGACCTGGGGATTGAGCAGAACCTTGCGCGCGCTGCGCGGACCGGCGCAGTCTCCGCTCTCGATGGTGCGGCCTGACACGTCGATGCCGTCGCTGGAGGTCATGCCCACCACACGCCCGGCCGAGCGCAGGATATGCGCCACCAGGCGGGTGACCGTGGTCTTGCCGTTGGTGCCGGTGACACACACGATGGGGATGCGGCCGTTCTCGCCCGGCGGAAAAAGCGTGTCCACGATGGCCTCGCCCACCGGTCGAGGCGTGCCCACCGAGGGTGCCAGGTGCATGGCCAGTCCCGGGCCCGCGTTGACCTCGACCACGACTCCGCCCTGGTCTTCCAGCCGCTGCGAGATATCGTTCGCCACCACGTCGAGCCCAGCCACGTCCAGGCCGACGATTTGGGCTGCCAGCGCCGCGTGGGCGGCGATGCTGGGGTGAACCTCGTCGGTCACGTCGATGGCCAAGTTGTCGCTGTATTGGACGACAACCGACGCACCCGCAGCCGGCACGCTCTCGGGACGACAGCCTTGGCGTTCGAGCTGCATGAGGGTGGATTCGTCCTTCAAGGTGATCCGGCAAAGGGGACAGGATTCATACGAGCCGCGCCTGGGATCGGAATTGATCTGCTCGTCGACGAGCTGGGCCACGGTTTGCCGGCCGTCACCGACGATGCTGGCGATTTCTCCGCGCGCGGCTGCCACGAGCTTGCCACCCACGACCAACAGGCGGTGTTCGGCGCCTTCGGCGAACTTCTCGACAATCACGCCGCTGCCTTCATGGCTCGCCACCCCAAAGGCTGCACGCACCTGAGCCTCGCTGGTCAGGCCGGCGAACACGCCGCGGGCATGGTTGCCGTCGCGCGGTTTGATCACCACGGGCACACCGATCTCCTCGGCCGCCTGCCAGGCATCGGTTGCGTCGCTGACCACGCGGCCCTCGGGAACGGGAATGCCGCCCGCGCGCAGCAGGTTCTTGGTCAGCTCCTTGTCCTGGGCGATCGATTCAGCCACCGCGCTGGTCCGGTCAGTCTCCGCCGTCCAGATGCGACGCAGTTTTGCCCCCTGGCCAAGCTGCACCAGGCTGCCCTCGTTCAGCCGGCGCACGGGAATGCCACGCGCGTCAGCCGCAGCCACGATGGCGGCCGTGCTGGGACCCAGGCACACCCGGTCGGCCAGCTCGCGCAGCTTGCGCACCTCCTGCGTGACGTCGTAGGGCTTGTCGTAGATGGCGGCCAGCACCAGCTCGCGCGCAGAGAGCAGGCAGGCGCGAGCCAGCCGCTCGTCACGGTAGCGCACCACGACCCGGTAAACGCCCTCCTCCACCGTCTCGCGCGCGCGGCCGTACCCCACGGGCGTGCCGGCCAGGTTCTGCAACTCAATGGTGACGTGTTCCAGAATATGGGCCGGATAGGTGCCGTCGCGCAGGCGCGCAAAGAAGCCGCCGCGCTCACCCACGCTGCAACGATGTTCGACCAGAGTCGGCAGCCAGGCCATCAACCGATCGTTGAACCCGGGTATGGACGCAGACGACCTGTCCTTCAGGTCCTTGAGGTCCACCCACGCTTCCAGCACGGGGTGCCGCGACCAGATGTTCGGCCCGCGCAACGCGAGGATCTTCCGGATCTCCATGGATGATTCCTTGAATGGCCGATATGAGATGACGTCTAAGAGGCTAATCCAACTGTGTCACGGCGAGCGCCGTGGTGTATCTTGGGCTCAAATTTCGTCGACCGCGGCGAAGAAAGTATCCCACGCGGGACACGAGCAGCGCACCTTGACCGAATTCGACACAACCTGCAACCAGCTCTCTGAGCCCCTGCGCGGCATCGTGGAGGCTGTCCTCGAATTTGCGCCGAAGCTGTTGGTCAAGGGCGACGCGCTCGTCACGCCAACGCGGGCGTAGACATGCGCCGAGATCTGCTGCAGATGAACTTGATCCATGATGGCCTCCAGACTTGCACATACGTACGTGTCATGCCAAGATGATACGTACGTATGAAGGCAACCGTACGAAAAATGCCGGCCGGCAAGTTGACGGCGTCGCGTTTGCGGGCGGACGTGTATCGGGTGCTCGACGGCGTGCTCGAAACCGGGGTTCCGGCGGTGGTCCAGCGGCGCGGTCGCACCCTGCGCATCGTAGCGGGCAAACCGGCTGGCCGACTCGATCGTCTGGTGGCCCGCCCCGAGTTCATCAAGGGCAATCCGGAGGAACTGGTACACCTTGACTGGTCGCACGAGTGGCGACCGTGATCCACCTCGACACCCACGTCGTGGTTTGGCTGTACGCTGGCGACTTGCGCCGCTTCTCGCCCGCCGCCCGGCGCCGGCTAGACCGGGAGGACTTGCGCATCTCGCCCATGGTGGCGCTCGAGGTGCAATACCTTCACGAGGTAGGCCGCATTTCGGAAAAGGCCGACGTGGTCCTTTCGGATCTTGGGCGCAAGCTGGGACTCGCCCAGGCGGAAGGGGACTTCTCGGCGGTGGCGGCGGCCGCCATCGACTTGGGCTGGACGCGCGATCCGTTCGACCGGTTGATCGTGGCGCACGCGGCGCTTTCTGGGGCCACGCTGCTGACCAAGGACCGAACCATACGGCGTCATTTCCGTCAGGCGCTCTGGGACTAGGCCAACAACTCCGCCAACAGCGCGTCGACGTCGCCCTGACTGCCCAAATGGTACGGCGCCAGGCTGCGCGCCTTTCGTCCCACGCGCACGGCGAGCAAGGGCAGGCGTCGGCTGAGCGCGAACACGTCCTCATCGGTCTTGTCGTCGCCCAAATACAAGGCTGACCGACAGACTGAAATCCGGGTCAAAGACGATGGTGGTTCTTGTCATCGACACGTGCGCCGATTCGGATTGCAGCGGCTGCTGCACGCAGAACAAGGGAAGCGCGAGCGAACTCATTGACATCGAGAGCTTCACCGCCGCCAGATTCGGCGTGCCCGACGGTCCGATCCAATGGGCGGACCTGGGCCCCACCAAAGGCGAAGACTGCCCTCCGTAGCGGCGCGAAATCTATATTTCATTCATTCGCGCCCTTGTCTTCGCTAGAGTACCTACTCGATGTCTGAAACACCGAACCCCTTCCGCTTCGCCCAACTGCGCAACGCCTTTCTTTCCGGCTTCATGCTGCTGGCGCCGTTCTTGGTGACCTGCTGGGTGTTCTTCCTGGTGTTCAAAGTCATCGGCGGCGGCTTCCGCGATTACCTGTTCTTCTTCCTGCCCAGTTCGCTGCGTGAACAGTCGAGCCTGAGCGTCGTCTGGAACATCCTCGCCACCGCCATCGTCGTCGTGCTGATCACCGTCTTCGGCTACGTGTCGCGCTACGTGCTCGGCAGGTACTTCGGCGGACTGGCTGAGCGTTTCATCCAGACCATCCCGGGCGTGAACGGCGTGTACAACACCGTGAAGCAGATGGTCACCACCTTCGGCACGCAAAACCGAAACCTCTACACCAAGGTCGTGCTGGTGGAATTCCCCCGCAAAGGCGTCCACACGATTGGATTTCTCACCAGCAAGGCGCAGGGCGAGGCCCAGGCCAGCGTCGGCGGGGAACTATGGACGGTGTTCGTTCCCACCACGCCCAACCCCACCAGCGGCTATCTCTTGCTCATCCCGAAAGATGAGATCGTCGAGTTGGAGATGAGCGTGGGCGATGGCATGAAAGTCATAGTCTCCGGCGGCGCTGCTGGTTGCAGGACCCAAGCCGCCAAGTTGCAGTCGAACGACTCTGGACTTGGCGGTGCCGGCGGCGCCGTTGTCACTGGCGGTGCGACTGCTACTGGTGGCGCTGGACTTGGCGGTGTCGGCGGCACTGTCGTCACTGGCGGCGCGACTGCGACGGATGGCGCTGTTTCTGGCACTGGTGGAGAGCCCGCAACCGGCAATGGAGGAAGCCGGGCCGTTGGAAGCGGTGACACGGACGCGGGCGGCCTTGGTGGTGTCAGCACAACGGGTGGCGCGGGAGGATCTTTCGCCGGCGGAGCTACTTCGGCGGGAACCGCAAGCACGGGTGGGCAGTCAGGAGCGAGAGGGTGCGCGTTCGTCGGGCCTTGCACCCGCACGGTCACTTACACCTATGGCGACTCCGTCTCGGTCAACAAGACCAGCTTCTCCCAGCCGCACCTCGACCTTGACCTCTTTGGTCCCTGCGGCGGGCAAGGGGACCACGTTACCGGCGATGGCTTGGCCGTCGACGGTCAACTGCACAGTCGAGTCCTTGCCGGCGCGCTTGACCTCGATGAAATAGCGCAGGCCTCGCTAGAGACGCGTCGCCTTGAAGCCCTTCCACTTTTCAGGAATGGCCGGAGCAATCATCAAGCCGGCGTGGGTGGGCCGTATGCCGAGAATCCACTGTGTCCCGGCCACGTAGGTCCATGAAGCCGTACCGGATAGCCACGCATTGCGGGCATAGCCGTATTGTTTGTGCTCGGGAGCGGTGACGTTGCCCCAATAGACGTAGGGCTCGACCTTCATGACGTCGACATCCCGTCGCATGAAAAGCGTGATCTGCAAATAGTACTGCACGGCCCGTTCTGCCATGCCGAGCTTGGCTGCCGCCACAATGGCCCAGGTGTTGGCGTGACAGAAGATGCCGCCGTTCTCTTTGGCCCCGGGTGGATAGGTTGTGGTTCCGCGCACCCGCTCGTCGCCCTCGGTGTAGGCGGGCCACAACAGTGCCAGTCCGAACTTGCTGTTGAGCTTCTCGTGCGCCTGCTCCATCGCGCGCCGGGCGCGCTCGGCTGGGGCCGCCCCGCCGATCACCGCCCAGGTTTGCGTGTTGAGCGCGATCCGGTGAGGAGTCTCACTCTTCACGCCGATGGGCTTGCCTTCGTCATCAAAGGCGCGCGCGTACCGGTCGCCGTCCCAGGCCACCTGATTGATGATGGCCGCCATCTCGGCATGCAGGGCGCGAAAGCGCTTCGCCTCCTCGCTCTTGCGCATGTGCTCCGACAGTTCGGCCAGATCGAGCGGGGCGCGACAGAACTGGGGATCGGGCCAAGCCCTTGCGCCGACGAGCATGCGCGGCCGTCTCGTCGGTGACGATGGCAATCGTTGTGGGCACGTAGTATTGGAAGGGGATGAATCTCAGTGCCGATCGCCCATCGACCGCCGGCTTCTTCTCGAGCGCTTGCCTCGCACTCCTCGNNGGCGATTTCACGCGCACGTCCCCTGAGCTTCTGGCGAAGCTTCGCCTGGGTTGGAGCCTTGGCAACAGTCTGGATGTGCCCAACGGCGAGACGATGTGGGGCAACCCGCGGGTGACGCCCGAGCTTTTGGCCGCCGTTGCGAAGGCGGGTTTTGCACTGGTGCGCATTCCCGTCACCTGGGCGCAGCACATGGGGCCCGCACCGAGCTATGTCATCGAGCCAAGCTGGCTCAAGCGGGTGGCAGAGGTCGTCGGATTCGCTCGTTCCGCTGGACTCTACTCGATTATCAATCTGCACCACGATGGCGCCGACGGAATGAAGGAAGCTGGGTGGCTGTCGCTCAAGGATGCCGATGGCAAGACGACCGAGGAAAACAACGCCGCCGTGCGGGCGCAGTTCGTGGCGGTGTGGACGCAAATCGCCAAGTACTTCGCCAATCAGGGTGAAGAGCTGATGTTCGAGTCGATGAACGAGGTCCACGACGGCTACGGCAAGGCCGATCCTCGTCATCTAGAGATCGTCAACGACCTCAATCAGGCTTTTGTCAACCTAGTGCGGGCAAGTGGTGGCAACAATAGCAAGCGCCACTTGATTGTCCCCGGCTACAACACGAACATCGATGAAACGCTCAAGGGCTTCAAAGTACCGATCGACTCGGCGAAGAACAGGCTGATCTTGTCGGTGCACTACTATGACCCCTACTTGTTCGCGCTCCAGGGCAAGACGCATACCTGGGGTAGTGCTTCGCCGGGAAGGGATGACTGGGGTCAGGAAGACTTCGTGGTGAGTCAGTTCGACAAGCTCAAGTCGCGCTACGTCGATCAGGGTGTCCCAGTGATTATCGGCGAGTATGGCGCCACCCACCAGCGTGGCTACGAGGACTATCAACGCTACTACATGGAGTACGTTACCAAGGCCGCGGTCGATCGCGGGCTCGTCCCAGTGTATTGGGACAACGGCGGCCGAGGCAGCGGAGGAGAAAGCTTCGCGCTCATCAACCGCAACAACAACAGTGTGTTGCACCCCAAACTGATGGAGGCGATGCTGAGAGCGGCCACGAGCTCCTACTCGCTCAAGGACGTTGCGCTGCCGGTGCCCGCGAAGTGATCACGGCTTCCAGGTCAAGCTCTTCGCGTCGAGCGCCATCTGGTAGTAGCCGTGTCGATCCCAGGGCTACGGATTTTCGAGAGCCGGTACTAGATCCTAGAGTCCCTCCGATGACACAGACTCGCCTCATGATGGTGCTGGCCCTTGGGGGCGCGTGCGCCCATCCAATTCCGGCCTCGGCTCCGGCCTCGGTCCCGGCACCGGCACCGGCACCGGCTCCGGTCCCAGCGGCCAATCCCTTGCTCGCCGAGATCGCCACGGCCGAGCGGGCGGCAGCGGATCGTCCCGACGACGCGGAAGCATGGGGCCGGCTTGCCTCGGCGCTACGGCGAGCAAACCGTCTTCAGGAGGCGGCGCGCGCGGCCTGGCGCACCGTCGAGCTGGCTTCCTCCGCGGAATCGTGGACGTCGCTCGGGAACGTGCTCATGCAGGGTGGCGCACCCAACGGCGCAATGGCCGCTTTCGAGGAGGTCAGCCGGCAGACCGACGACGGGTTCCTGGCGGCGCAGAACTTCCTCAACCTGGGCTATCGCGCCTGGCTGTGGGGCATGGACGATCTCGCCATGAGCGCCTATGCGCGGGCGGACGAGGTCGCGCCCGGGCATCCCCTGGTCCTGTACGACCGCACGCTGTTGTTTGCGGCGTCGGGCAAGGTTGCGACCGCGCAGGCAGAGGCGACCAAGCTGCGCAACGTGGTGGACCGGGTGCTGCAAGACCGGCCGCCGCTGGAGATGGTCGAGATCCTGGAACCGATGAAGGCGCTGACAGAATCGGTCAGCAACGGAGATGCCATCGCAAGGCTGCCGCCGCAGCCCGAGGCTGGACAACGCCTGCCCGACCGCTTCTGGCGGCGCGATCCCGGGCAGAGCCACGCCCTCGACCTGGCGGTAGACGAGACTTCGGAGCGCTACTACCCCATCGCGGGCTGGCAGGTGCTCGCGCTCAACCTGCCGTCGCGCTGGACCGACAGCCTCGATGTGACGAAGGGCCAGCCGGCCTCGGCCCGGATCCGTCTGGAAGCCGGTGGGCCACGCCCCGTGCTGTGGCTGCTGACTGTCATCGAGACCCGGCAACCGCCCGATCTCGATCGCCTTGTCGTCGAAGCGCAGCGCAGTCTGCCAGGCAGGCCTACCCTGGGGGAAGTGCGCTCATTCACGGGCCAAGGCGTGCAGGGCCGCACCTTTGTCGCCGACGATCCTGGGGCGCCGCCCCAGGATCGCAGTGGCTTTCCGCGCGTGTGGGTGGCCGTCTTGCAGGCCAAAGGCTTCCTGGTCACCGCCACACGTTTCCTGCGCGATCGCGACCCGGGCCAGGTGAGCATAGGCGAAAGAAGCGCCATTTTGCCTTCACCGAATCGAGGTGTCCGATATAGGGATGTTCTGTAAACTACATCAACCTACACACCCAAACTATCCCTATACCCAGTTCAAGCGCCTCTACCAGGCGGCCAGGACGACGAGGTCGGCGACAGCGCGGCCGCGATCAGCCATTACCTCATCTTCTCGCTGTTCCCGTTTCTGTTCTTCCTCGCGACTTGGTGGCTCCTGACATGAGGGTCTTGAATCCATGTCCCCGACGGGGCCGGCTTGGGGCGAGCCCGACCCGCAGATTCCCCTCGGACGAACTACTCGATCAAGGTGTACCCCTTGGCTTGACGCAGGTGCCAAGTTCCGTCCCCCGCGACTTCCAGTACCTGCTTGTGATGCTTCAGCAGGGTGGAGCGATGGCTGACACTCACGAGGCTGCTGGAAGTTGCTCTCAATTGCAGATACAGCCTCTCCTCGTTTTCCTCGTCGAGGGCGCTCGTGGCTTCGTCGAGCACCGCGTAGCTCGGCTTCGTCAAAAGCACACGAGCCACGGCGAGGCGCTGCTGTTCTCCAACAGAAAGCACTTTGGCAAAGTCTAGCTCCGCATCGAAGCCGCCACACCGCTCTACGATATCCGGCAGGTTCACTTGTTTTAGAACTTGGCTGAGCTCTTCGTTCGAGATCTCGCGGTCGATGATGGGATACAGAAGTTGGCTCCGCAGAGTCCCCAATATCATATAGGGGCGCTGC
>PMIX01000380.1 GCA_003158395.1 Myxococcales bacterium
TTTCTGAGCTACGACGGATTGACTCTCTACTTCTATTCGGATCGCCCGGGTGGGGTGGGCGGGCATGATTTGTGGTTCGCTCAGCGATCCGATCCACTGGCCGGGTTTGGCAGCGCCCAACTGCTGGCGGGGATAAACAGCACCGATATTGACTACGAAGAGTGGGTATCGCGTGATGAGCTGACCCTCCTGATCGTGTCGACAAGGAAGGGGGGAATGGGGAAATCCGACATTTGGAGGGCAACGCGGGTGCGACGAACCGACGACTTTTCTCCGCCCACGACCCTGGTGGGGGTCAACTCAAGCGCGAGGGACGATCGTCCAGCAGTTTCGAGCGACGGTCTGACGATCATCTTCTCTTCCGATCGAGCGGGCACCGCTGGGGATCTGGATCTTTGGCTCGCCACCCGATCAAATGCGCAGGCCGATTTCTCGAACCCCACGAACCTAAGCGCTCTGAACAGCACAGCGTCGGACGGTGAGCCCAACTTTTCGGCCGATGATCGCGAGCTGTTCTTCATCTCGTCCCGCGGTGGCAGCTTCGAGATCTACCGAGCCGTGCGCGCTTGCCAATGACGAAGCGCGGTCTGACGGGTCAGTCCTCGTCGTGGCGCGAAGATGGAGCCTCGCGCACGGGCGCGCCGGGGGCGATGGGCGCGGCCTGCGGAACGCATCTCTCGGTCGCGGCGATGATATCGCGCAGGTTCCGGTCGAGGTCGATGTTGCAGTCCCGGCCGACCAAGGCGTTGATGGCTTTTCTCGCCTGGTAGCGCACCAGAGGCAGCGGATGGGTAATTTGCCGCGCCAGAAGCGGCAACGCCTCGCGCACCTTCTGCTCGCGCAGGCTGATGATGGCGACTGCTTGCTCATGGGGCTTGCCTCGCGCCAGCGTGGAGAGCAGGGGCGGCTGCTGCAAATCGCCGTAGAGCGCCTGCAAGGCCTGGCGGTCATAGCGCTTGCCCCACCAGCGCTCCATTTCCGACACCAGTTCCTCGGCACTCTTGCGGGCATGGCAAAGCGCACACTCCAGCGGCCGGTCGCCCTGCACGCGCGCGCCTTCGGTGGGCGAGCCGATTCGGTGGTAACGCCCCAGCGTGTAGGTCAACGCCAGATTCTTGCGCGGCATGTGACAGTTGATGCACACGCCGCCCGCCGCCTCGGGATCATGGTGGGCGTGTGAGCGCAGGGTTTCGCGGCTGGCGTAGGCCGCATGGCATTTGGTGCAGGTGGCGTTGCCCGCCGGGGTGGCCAGCGCAGCCAGATCATCCGGATCGTCGTCGCGGTGGGGATCGTGACAGTCGGTGCACGCCAGAGCACGACTGCACCCACCCAACAGCAGATCCCTTGCCTCGCCCGAGTTGGTGGAACTGCCGCCCGGCGATCCACTGTGGCGGAGGCCTCCCTCCCAGGTGAAGGGATAGCGCGAGAACAAAACCTGGTGGCAGCGTGCGCAGGTCCGGTTGATCGACTCGGCGCGGGTGATGGGGCCGTGGCCCGGCGCAGGCTGCACCCGCAGAAATGGGCTGCGCGGTTCGTACGAGGTGGAAACCCGCGGCTGCTGCACGTGTTCGCGGCACCCGCCGTGGCAGGCCTCGCAGCCGATGCCGATCTCCAGGAGATGATCGGCCCCGAAACGCTGGCTCATCTCCGTGATTCCCTGGCGCAACGAAGTGGGCAGGTCGGTCGGCGCGTCGCTCGCCCCGCCCAGGAGATGGACCTCATCTGCGACGGCCGCGCGCACAGCATTCGAATCGGCGATCTGCAATCCCCAACGCCGGTTTTCGGGCAAGAGTGCGTCCACCACCTCGCCCTGGTAGGCCGGCGCACCCTTGCCCAGCAGGGCGCCCCACAGCGACAGGAATGCGGGTGCGGTGTTGTGGCACAGCACACAAGACTGGTTCCACACGGCACCGGCCTTCAGTCCGGGACGCTCACGTACCATCACGGAATAGCCCTTGAGCCGGAACGAAGCTGTCTCGAAGAAGTAGCTGGCTGGCAGGATGACCTCGTCGTGCACATCGCCGATGATGCGGGCGTCGGGCTGCGTGCCCGTGACCTCGACGCCGGCGAAATCTTCGCGGGTGCGTCCGCCGATCACGCGCGTGACCCGGTATAGGTGATCTCCAAAGCGTCGTGACTGAACCCGCACGAAGCGTGTGCCGGCCTGCAACTCAAAACGCGCCTGATCGTCCTTGAATTTCCAGGTGCGTCCGTCAAAGGGAGCCCGAATCGCTGCAGTCGCGGGAAGACGGGTCATCTGCCGCATAGGCGAGCCCAGCCAGTCGTCGTACAGGCTCTTGTGGCACGTGCGGCAACTTGCAGATCCGGCGTAGTCGGCGCGCAGAATATTGCTATGCGTCGCGGGGGGTTCAGCGGCGGCGGTCGCTGAAGAGGACTCCGCGCTAGCATCGCCGACGCAGCCCGAGGCCCACAGAGCCAGTGTAGCCACGCGCATGGCCGCGCCAGAAAGCGGAAAATGGGATCGGCGTCGCCTCGTCATCGAGACAACTCGTCTGTGTCCAGGCAACCTCATTATGGCTTCACCCAACCCTGCCGCATGAGTTTGCCCCGACCGGTCGGCCAAACAAGGCAATTGGCTGCGCACACGGAACTCCGTTCTGGTTCGCAACCCGGCGACGAGCACGATAAACTCGACCAATGATTTCATTCTTGCTCTTGCCCTTGCTCGCGGCAAGCACGGCGCGGCCGCAGGTTGGCGAACCCGCGCCCGCTTTCGAGGCGCAAACCCTGGCGGGCAAGAGCGTGCGCGGCGAGAACCTGCGCGGACAAGTGACGGTCGTGGAGTTCTTCGCCAGTTGGTGCGAGCCGTGCCAAGAAAGCCTGTCGGAGATCCTGGCCATCCGCGAGGGTCTCGGTTCGCGCTTCGGTCTGATGGTGGTCGCGGTCGAGGGCGACGTGGCACCCTTGAAGGATTTCTTCGCCAGGCATCCCCTGCCCGCTGGAAGCGTTGTCGCGCTGGATGGGGATGGCGTGTTGGCGCGCACGCTGGGCGAGGATCGCTTGCCGACGGCATTCTTCTTGGACGCGAGGCTGATCATCCGCCACATCAACCGCGGTCACGGCGCGGGGTTTCGCAAACGAGCCGGGCAGTGGCTGTCCTCGATGCTCGCGACCAGTCGGTAGCGGCCGCAGGTTTGTTGGCTACCAGAACCGGTCAGGCGGCGGTGCGCCGCAGCCAAAGTAGACCTCCACGACCTGGTAGGTCCCGTTCTTTAGCCCATCGCAATAGCTGCCGTTCAATGTGACGGTCATATTATCCGGGCTGAGCGAATATCCGTCCGACGGATCCAGCGGCACCTTGGTCGCGTGGTCAAGATACACGCCGAGGTTGCTGGGGTCGGGCGGAACCGTGGCCATGGTGAACGTGCAGCTCGCCACCGCCACAACGATGGAGCTAAGCGCCGTGGTGAGCTGGTCGGGGGAGGTCGCGGGGTAGTAGTCCGTGGTTCCGCCGTTCTGGGCGAACTGGGTCAGGCTGCCAGGAGACGGTCCGATGCCGATGACGTAGGTCTTGATGCCAGCAGCAGCGGCGGTAGCGATGACGGTGGCGGTGTCCTGAATCGAGGCATCGGTGACATCGCTGGAGGTCCCGGGGTCGCAATTGGGCTCGCCATCGGTGGCCAGGAGGATGTAGTGGGGCCAGCCATCGTTCAACGTACCGAGATAGGTGACGGCCGCGGAGATGGCAGCGGTGGTCGGAGTCTGGTTTGCCGGGGAGGTGGCGGCAATCGCAGCTTGGATTCGAGCAGGGGTTGCCGGCACCGCAACATCGACTCCTGGGTTTACTGTGCAGGCCGTCTTGCCCCCAGGCGACGAAAAGAACTTCAAGCCCCACTGCACGCTGGCGGGGGAGGAGGCGAGGACCTGATTGAGGGATGTTGTCATAGTGGACCATCGCGCCGTGCAAGTGGCAGGGGCGCCGCGAGCACCGCAAGTAACGTTGTCGGAGGCGATGTCGTAGGCCATCGATCCCGAACGGTCCAAGATCAAGAGAAGATCCACTGGCTGTGGGGTCGGGTTTTGGGTCTGGAGTCCGCAGTTGGCGTCGGCGGTGGCCGCCACTATTTCCGCGTCATGGCTGCCAGCGTCGAGGTTCTCGGGAAGGGTCAGATCGGTGAAGACGGGGCCGTTGCCACCGCCCCCGCTACCGCCGGTGCTGTTGCCGCCTCCGCCGGTCGACGCGCCCGTGCTTGTAACGCCGCCGCCTGCGTTGCCCCCACCGGTCGTGACGGGTTGGTTGGGCCCGCATTGGACCGAAAGCACTCCCGCCAGCATGCAAGCAACTATTGAACCGATTGTCCTAGCGGTTGCCGATTTTTTCATTGGTGACTCCACAGCGGAACGCGACGTTGTTACGCCCGACTTCCAATCCAAGACCAAGCCGTTGCGGCGATCTTGCTCTCCACACATTCCGGGTCGTGAGGATCGCTCTCACGGGGAGGGAACCAATTCCCCTTTCTGCGCCTCGCTACTCGATTCAAAGAAGACGTAGTCGCTACAGCCCTGCTACGAATCGGAACATTCCGGCGTCTTCGCGGTCTCTATGCAACTTGCCAGAAATCGCGCAGAAGTCCAGAGCGTCATGCGGCTGGCTCGCAGTTGACCCGCAGGATTCACGAAGCAGGGTTTTGTTGGCCATAGCGCGCCGAGTTATCACATGATGACGGGCGTTTGTCTACGCCCGCGCGCCGCAGGTGCGCGGAAAGTCCGGAGGCGGGTCCAGGCTTTGAACTCGGATGGAAGTGACGCAAATAGACACCGCGGGGACTACCACACGATCTCGGCCAGACAGTCGCGCGAGCAGCCGTCGCCGCTCACGGTATTGCCGTCGTCGCACTCTTCCCCCTCGGCGGTCTGCACGACGCCGTCGCCGCAGCGCGGACCCAGCAGGCAGGTGGCGGTGCAGCCGCCGTAGGCGCCGGTGTTCTTGTCCGTGCCCAGGTCGCATTCCTCGCTGAACTGGCCGTCCAGCTTACCATCGCCGCAGAATCCGCTGTTCACGCAGCCGGGTGCGCAGCCCGCCCGACCGGTGGTGCTGTAGGTGGTCCGATTCACGCCGTCGTCGCACTCTTCATCCGGGCTTTGCAGCTTGCCGTCGCCGCAGTAGGGTCCGCGCTTGCAGTCGGCCGTGCAACCGTTGTAGGCGCCGGTGTTCTTGCCTTGGCCTAGATCGCATTGTTCGGGGGGCACCGTCACACCATCACCACAGGTGGGCTGGCAAACGCTGGATGTGGGCGCGAAGCCCGTCAAGGTCAATTCGAAGTTGGAGGCGGTGGAGTGGCGTTCGGCATGAAACAAGGCGATTTCGTAGAGTCCGCCGATTGCCAAGCCCAGCGCGCTGGCGCTTTGGTCGACAGTCAAGATCCGCTCGAGCCGGGGATGCAACCCGCCCAAGTCCAGGGCGAGGTTGCGGTTGATGAAGATCCACACATCGTCGTCGCCGCTGAAGGTCAGGCTCTCACCGCCCCGGTATTGGAAGTAGTAGCGCACCTCGGTGCTGAACCCGAAGTTGTGCATGCCCCCGTCGTTCACCGTGGCGTCAGCCTGTGCCGTGGCTTCTTTGGCGGGCGGAGCGGTGAAGCCCCTGTTGTCCAGCGGGAAGAAACCCATATTGGCGGAGTCGAAGACATACGAGCCGTTGGCCAGGCGCGGCAGGAGCAGGGCGCCGGGGACTGTGATGTTCACGCCCGGTGTGTCGCGGTACCACTGGTCGAAGTTGGCCGAGGTGGTCAGCTCTTGGCCCATGGGACACAGGGTCGTCACCCCCGGCTGGGCGCAACGACCGTCCATGACCGGCTTGCCCGTCGGATCCAAGGTGCTCTTGACCAGATTGGGCGTGTAGGCGGTGGACGGCTGGCCAAAGGTCTCGAAGTCGGGGTGTTTTGTGGCGCCCGCCAACGGGAAGCTGATGAAGTCGCGATAGGTGGTAAGCAGGTTCAGTTGGGTGGGCGGACTTGATGACGAGTCGCCGCAGGTGAAGCCGGGTTCCTTCTTGCATGTCTGCGAGCAGCCATCACCGTCCTTGGTGTTGCCATCGTCGCATTCCTCGCTGCCCAGTTTGATGGCGTCCCCGCATTTCGAGACACAAGTCCCGGTGCTGCAGTCTGGTTCCAGGGCGCAGCTGGCGGAACAGCCGTCACCGTCCACCAGGTTGCCATCGTCGCAGGCCTCGGCGCCTTCCTTCTTGCCGTCGCCACACACGGTCTTGCGACACACGGACGGCTGCGAAGCCGAGGGCGTGGCGGGCGGAGGATTGCAGACATAGCCGGCTTCGAGTTTGCACGCTGCGGAGCACCCCTTGCCCACGTTGGGCGGATCGCACTGCTCGCCCCCCGTCAGGACGGCATCGCCACAATGGGGCGTGCACGGGACGCCCGCTTGCAGGCAATCCCAGCCCGTCTCCACCTGGCAGTCAGCCGAGCAGCCGTCGCCGCTGGTGGTATTGAAGTCGTCGCAGGTTTCGTTGCCGCCCAGTTTGCCGTCCCCACACGCAACCAGGTATTCGCACGCCACGCCCGGCTGAGGGCAGACATAGTCTTTCTCCACCGTCTTGCAGTCAGCCGAGCAGCCGTCGCCCGAACGGCTGTTACCGTCGTCGCACACTTCGTCCAAGCCCGGATCGATCTTGCCGTTGCCGCAGCCCACGACCGCCACGTCGGCGTTGGTCCGATCGACCGCAGGTCGACGATCGGGTGCACTGCCGTCAGGGGGCAGCACGATGATCGGTTGGGCGTCGCTGTTGCCGGGCATGGTCACAGCGCTGCCGCTGCCGCCAACACCTCTCGCTGCATCGGCACGGGGCGACTCGATCCCGGCATCCGGTTCACACGCCATGGCGAAGACCAATCCCAAAACCGGGGCAAGCCGTGTGGGGCAGCGCGGCGGTACACGGAGCCGGTGGTCCGAGAAGGCAGTCATTGCCTCGGTGCTGAGATTGTACATGGGCCGCGTGGGCTTGAAGTTCATCGCGTCATTCAATTTCTTGAGCCGTGGGCTCTCAGTCCTGGCACTTGGCGAAGGTAACCTAAAATAAGGGGGAGTGACCCACCAAAACGGGTCATTCTGGGAGGCCGCTTCACGTTAGGATTTCGCTGTTTCTGACCGCCAACGCCACGCTGGCTCATTGCATAGGAGTCTCGCCACGATGAAAACCTGTCTCACCCAAGTCTTCGCAGGCATTTTCGCTCTGACCGCGCTTTCACTGTTGGGCTGCAGCTCCGACAGCTCCCCAGCTAGTGCCACTTCTGGAGGAGCCACAAGCGGCGGGGTCAACGGTGCAGGCGGCAAGAGCGCCACGGGCGGCGAGACCACCAGCAGCGGCGGCACCAGCGTCGCAACTTCTGCAACAGGCGGCGCAGCCGGAGGAATAACAGGCAGCGGCGGCGCCTTGGGCAAGGGCGGCACCAGCGGGACAGACGGCTCTGCCAGTGGGACAGGCGGGAGGGGTAGTGGAGGCAGCGGAACAGGTGGTAGCACCAGCGGGGCCGAAGGCGGCACGAGCGCTGCGGCCGGTGGCACGAGCGCTGCTGCCGGTGGCACGAGCGCGGCGGCCGGTGGCACGAGCGCGGCGGCCGGTGGCAGCAGCGCTGCTCCCGGTGGCGCCCGTGGGACCGGCGGCAGTATGGCCGGGACCACCGGCAGAGGCGGAATGGGCGGCGCGGGCGGAAGAGGCAGCTCCTCAGGCAGCGGCGGAACCAGTGGATCTACCGACGGCGGCGCCGGTGGCGGCGGGACCGGGCCCTTCCCGGATGCTGGCCCGGTCGATCCCAACAAGAAGATCACGGTTTGGTTGGTTGGCGACTCGACCATGCAGAACTGCCAAGGCAGCGGCCAGTGCGGCTGGGCCGCGGAATTCCAGCAATACCTTGGCCCCAACGCCACCGTCTCCAATCAGGCGCGGGGTGGCCGAAGTATCCAGACTTGGATTTGGGGCGACCCCAACGTTTCGAAAACCGCGACCGATGCGAATGGCGAGTGCCAGGTCATTGATACCAGCACCTACTCGGACAACCTGACGACCATGCTCGATCCGACGAAAGGGATGCAGCCGGGCGACTGGGTGTACGTCGCGTTTGGCATCAACGACGCCAGCGCCGGTTGCAATCGGCATGTCGGCTCTGCCCTCTTCCAATCTGACCTTGACTTTATGGCCAAGACCATAAGGTCCAAGGGCGCGAACCCGATCTTCGGTACGTCGACCAGCGGGCAGTCATGTCAAGGCTCAACCAATGTTCCCAACCGCGCATTCGGGCCGGAAACCAAGGCCGCTGGCGCTGCCGACGACGTGCCGGTCATTGATCTGACGACGCTTTCGGTTGCTCTGTACAACAGCCTCAAGCTCTGTCCGAGCGGCAGCTCGACTTTCTGGTTCGACGGCACCCATTTCAAGACAGACGGTGCCACGCAAGTGGCGGGCGTTGTGGCCCAGGCAATAAAAGATCAAGGCATTGGCCTGGCCGCCTATCTGAAATAGTCGGTCTGGCTAGAGGCAAAGGCCCAGCCAAGTTGCGGCCGCCGGTTTCTAGGCCGGCCAGGGCAGTCAATT
>PMIX01000192.1 GCA_003158395.1 Myxococcales bacterium
CCTGGCTGATCAGGCCCTTCGCGTGCCAGATTGTGGCAGCGGCCACACGCATATCATCAGCCACCTCGCCGGGCGACTTATGCATCGTGGCGAACACGTCATCGGGCAACGCTATCTGGACTGTCGTCATGACCGCTCCGTACACGCAAGGCTAGCACGCCGGCGGATGGAGGGCATGTTGGCTGAGGCTCGCTTCACTAGACGAGCCTGGCACCGGGAGGTCGCCCGCAGGATCGCGCGCGGCTTTGCGTCGCACGCGGGCGGAATACGTACGGCTTTCGAGATATCGTACGTACATGCACAAGCTGACCCTTAGTGTGGACGAGAAGGTCGTCGGGCGGGCCAAACGCTACGCCGCCCAGCATGGCACGTCGGTATCGAGGATGGTCGAGCGGTATCTCGATCTCGTGGTCGCGCCCGCGCAGGCTGGCGAGGAGGATCCCCCGGTCCTGCGCATGCTGCGGGGAGCGGCCAAGGGTGTTTTCCACGAGGAATATGGGCGCTATCTGCAGAGGAAATCTACATCCTGATGTCGACCAGCGTCTTCTTGCGCAGTTCGCTCAGGAAGTTCTTGGTCTGCCGTTCCATCTCGCGCTGGCGCAACTGACCGCGGATCTGGTCGCGCACCTCGGCCAGGGGTTTGGGGTCCTGGGCGCGGCGACCCAGCAACTTGATGACGTGGAAGCCGCGATCGGCGCGGACTGGTCCGCGCACCTCATCGACCTTCATGGAGAAGACCAGTTCCTCGATGGGCTTGGGCAGAATGTCCTTGCCGAACCACCCGAGATCGCCCCCCTCGCTGCGGGTGGCGGGGTCCTCGGAGTACTCGCGCGCCAGTCGGGCGAAGTCCTCGCCCGACTGGGCCCGTTGCAGCAGCTTCTTAGCTTGCTCTTCCCTTTCTTGCGCACTCGCTGCGTCGGCACCTTCGGGGATGGCGAGAAAGATGTGGCTGGCGCGCACCTGCAGGTTGGCTGCCTGCATGTGGCGCTCGTAGTAGCTGTGCACGTCGGCGTCGCTCACGCTGACCTTCGAGCCCACCGCGATGTTGATGACCCGATACTTCAAGATCTCGCGTTTCGTGTTCTGGCGGTAGGCGGCGAGGCTCATGCCCTGTTTGCGCAGTTCCTCGCGTAGCTGGGCCTCGTCGAGGCCGTAGTCTTTCTTGATCTGTTCGATGGACCGGTCGACCTCTTCACTACTTATGGAAATCTTCAGATCGGCGGCCTCCTGTACCAGGAGTTGCTCGTCCACCATGCGTTCGAGGATTTGACGGCGCACGGCCGCGGCGCGCGCCGCCCGCTGGCTGGGATTGGAGATGGCGGCGATGTCGGCCATCATTGGCGCGGCTCGGTCCTCGACCTCGCTTTGCAGAATGATGTCGCTGCCAACCAAAGCGACGATCTTCTCAACCACGCGCGCCTGGCCCACCGAGGGCAGCAGCAGGAAGAGAGCGAGACAGAGGCACAGTCGGGTCATGGGCATGAAACGCATTCCTAGGGTTTGGGTGTAGGCGCGGGGATCGGTACAGAAGCCGGGATGGGCGGGTTGGCGGAAGATGGCCGGCCGGCGTCCGCGTTTGGGGCTAGCGCGATCTTCGCCAGCTCGTTCTCGTCAATTTCCACGCGGGTCGACTTGCGTGCCTCTTCCACCAGCTCGCGTTTTCGGAGAACCCGCATCTGCTCGACCAGTCGCCTCTGGATGTCGCCCTTCACTTCAGGGAAGGGCCGCATCCCCTCAGGTCGGCGATCGGTCAACTTGAGGATGTGAAAGCCCTTGTCGGATGCGATAGGTCCCGCGACGTCGCCAACTTTGGTGATGGCAAAGGCGGCCTCGACCAGAGCCTTGGGCTCGCGGGTGGTCTTGCGGTCGAAAAACATCAAGTCACCCGCGCGCGGCTTGGAATCCTGGTCTTCCGAATAGCGTTCCACCAGGTCGCGAAACGACTTGGGGTCGTTGCGCTCCGACCCCTTGGCTTCGGCGGCGATCCGGTGCGCAGCAGTCTCGTCGTGCACAAGAATCTGACTGACACGAACCTCCTCGGGACGGACAAACTCAGGCTTGTGCTCGCGGTAGTACTTCTCAACGTCTGCTGGCGGAACGTCCTCGGCGCGCAGCTTGTCTGTGATCTCTCGTTTCTCGAATTGCGCGACCATCTGCTTCTTGGCGATGCGCTGCACGTCGGGGTCGCGATCGTAGCCCCGCCGCAGCGCCTCGCGGGCCATGAGCTCGTAGCGGATGAGGCTCTCGAGAAGCTCCTTCTTCTTCTCAGGTGTCGAGTAGCGTGCAAGCACGAACGGCGTGTGAGAATAGCGGGCGAGCACTTCCTGCAGATCGCTTGCCGTGATCTCGGTGTCGTCCACCCGGGCCAGGACCGGACCCGGGCGGGAGGCGCCCTTGGCCCCGGTTCCTGGGCTGGGCTTACAGGCGCACAGGGCCAGAGCCGAGAGCCAGAGAGCGCAACCACGCATTCCCTTTGCATGGCACAGGCGCGAGCTTCCCGCAACACGTACCCGGCACGCTGGTCCATGTCGGAAATGTGTACCTTGGCGGGAGAAGGTGTTCGATCCAGGCAAGCCGCCAGCGTGGTGTCGCGATGATGATGCCAGTGTTTTGCGGGATCCTCGACGGGTGGCAGGCCGTCGGCCCGGCGTGCGCGTGAGCGGTAGCGTGGGCGGTAGCGATCAGCGTGTTGCGGGCAGCGTGGGCGACTTGCGTGAGCGTGGGCGGCACGCTCTTCGCCTTCCGCGTACCGCCCACGAGCTCGCCCACGCCCTCGCGCACGCGACACGCGACACGCGACCCGCGACACGCGACCCGTGACACGCAACCCGCGATCCGCAACCCGCGACGGCCTCACCCCGCTACGCACGCCACCACCTCCTGCAGCCGCTTTCGTGCGGCTACCAGGTGGTCGCGCTTTTCCTCGTCGTCGAAGGCATACGACAGCCTCATGTCAGGCGAGAGTTTCCAGCGGCTTCCCCGGTGCTGAACCAGCCGCATGACCTTGGCCGGGTCCAGACGGGCATCCACCCCGGCGGACAGCACCAGGCGGCCCGCGGTCAGCTCGTAGGCCCGCGCTCCCGTGCGGCGCACCAGGGTCTTGTCGCTCATGACCTCGCCGAGCAGGCGGGCTTCCTCGGGCAGCGAGCCATAGCGGTCTTCCAATTCGGCCAGGGTCTCGCGCACATCGCTGTCGTCGCGGGCCTGGGCCAGGCGTCGGTAGAAGTCGAGACGTTGGCCAGTGTCGGGAATGTAGTCATCCGGCAGGAACGCCGGCACGTCGACGGCGATCTCGGGGTCGAACTCGCTGCGGATGGGCTGTCCGCGCAGCTCGGCCACGGCTTCTTCCAGGATGCGCGCATAGGTGTCAAAGCCGACGGCCGCGAGCAGGCCAGACTGGCGATCGCCCAAGATCTCGCCCGCGCCGCGGATTTCGAGATCGTGCGTGGCCACCTGAAACCCGGCGCCTAGCTCGGTAAAGCGTTGTAGCACCTCGAGCCGCTGGCGCGCCTGGGCCGACAGCGCGCCTTCCGATGCAATCACCAGGTAGCAGAAGGCGCGTTCTTTGGCGCGACCGATACGCCCGCGCAACTGATAAAGCTGGGCCAACCCGTAGCGATCGGCGTGGTTGACGATCATCGTGTTGGCGCGGGGGATGTCGAGGCCCGACTCGATGATGGTCGTGCAGCACAGGATGTCGTAGCGCCCATCGACAAAGTCGATCATCACCTGTTCCAGTTTGGCCTCGGGCATCTGGCCGTGGGCCATGCCCACGCGCGCTCCGGGCGCCAGGGCGCACACCTCGCGCGTCCACTTGGGCAGATCTTCCACCCGGTTGTGCACGAAGAACACCTGACCTCCCCGCGCCAATTCCTTGGCAATCGCTTCGCGCAGAAGGTCGGGATCGAAGCCACACACGAAGGTGCGAATGGCCAGCCGGTCGGCAGGCGGGGTCGCAATGATCGAGATCTCGCGCATGCCACTCATGGCCATCTGCAGGGTGCGCGGAATGGGCGTGGCGGTGAGGGTGAGCACATCCACCTGTGAGCGCATCTCCTTGAGGCGCTCCTTGTGCGCGACCCCGAACCGCTGCTCCTCATCGATGATGAGCAAGCCCAGGTTGCGGAAGTGCACGTCGCGCGACAACAGGCGGTGGGTGCCGATGACGATGTCCAGCTTCCCGGCGGCCAGGGCGGCCAAGGTGTCCCGCTGCTCGCGCTTGCTGCGAAAGCGCGAAAGCGACGCCACCCGCACCGGGAAGTCCCGCAGCCGCTCCGCAAAGGTCACGGCGTGCTGTTCAACCAGGACCGTGGTGGGGGCCAGCACCGCGATCTGGCGGCCGCCCAGCGCGGCCAGCAATGAGGCACGCAAGGCCACTTCCGTCTTGCCGTAGCCCACGTCGNNCTTGCATGTCGGCCAGCACCGCCGCGATGGCCTTGTCCTGGTCAGCGGTTTCCTCGAATGGAAAGGTTTCTTCGAACTCGTGGAAGATGACGTCAGGGGGCGAGAAGGCATGGCCCGGCAGCGCCTGTCGCTGGGCATAGAGCTGCAGGAGGTTTTCTGCCAGCTTGCGTGCTTCTGCGGAGACCCGGCGTCGCTTTTCCAGCCAGGTGGTGCCGCCCAACTTGTCGAGCCGCACAGTTTCCGGCGTGCCGCCGACAAACCGGTGCACGACGCCGATGCGGTAAACCGGCACGTAAAGCCCACCGCCGTCGTACTCCAGGTGCAGAAAGTCCTGGGCCACTCCCCGCAGCGTAAGTTTTTTCAGACCCCGGTAGCGGCCCACTCCCTGCTCGTCGTGGACCACGAGGTCCCCTTCGGCGATCTCGGCCAGATCCCCAAACCCCGGCACCGCTGCAGCCGGGGCTGCGCGGTGGGTGCGCGCACCGAAAATCTCCTCTTCGGCGATCAGCGCCAGGCGGTCGTCGGGTAGGCGGAATCCGCGGGTGAGCGGCCCGACCAGGATCTCCAGGGAGGGGTGGGCCGCGTTCCGCGTGAGCAGGCCTTGCGCGCCCCCGTCGCTGTGGTCGCGTGGGGCTTCGGGGGAAAGACCGAAGGCCCGCAGCACCCCGGCCAGCCGGTCTGCGTGGGCGCGGCTCGGCGCCGCCAAGCACACCCGGGTGCCCCCCGCATGCCAGAGCCGGATGCGCTCGCACAGGGCATGCCCGACGTCTTCGTCGCCGCGTTGGTTGAGCAACTCCGCGCGCAGGCTGGTGTTCGGCTCTGCCGTCACCCGGACGCGCGGCGCGGCCGGGGTGCCAGCCAGGCCCGCCGGAGTCACCTCGACCGTGCGCAGTTCCAGACGCGGCCAAGCGTGAAGCGCGAGGCGTGCCTGTTCTTCGTCAAGCAGGAATTCCTCCGCATCCAGGGCGAGCCGATGCTCGGCCCGGCGATGCACGGCACTCTCGCGCACGCGGGAGAAACTGCGGCGCGCCTCTTCCAGGACGGCTGTCGGATCCTCGACCAGGACGCGTGTCTGTGGCGGAAGGTAGTCGAAGAAGGAGCCGAGACGGGCATGGAAGATGGGAGTGAGCGACTCGCTGCCGAAAAAATCCTCGCCTCGTTCGATCTGCTCCAGCAGGTAGCGGGTTTTGCTCGATGGGTAGGCGGCCTGGTCGGCTGCGGCCAGCAAGCGCGACCGCACATCGGCTCCCGCAGTAGCCACGGTTTCCCGCACCGGGTGGAGCGCCACTCGGTCGATGGACCGCAAGGTGCGCTGGGTGGCGGCGTCGTACAGGCGGATTGACTCCACCTCGTCGCCAAAGAGTTCGATGCGTACCGGGTGCCTGTAGATTGGGGGAAAGACGTCGATGACCGCCCCGCGCACAGCGAAGGTTCCGGGATCCTCGACCAATTGGGCACGTCCGTAGCCGGCCCGGCAAAGGTCCTTGACCAAGGCCTCCCGATCCAGGGTGCAGTGGCCCGCGACTACCCGGCAGAGATCGGCGAATTCGCGAGGGGGGATCACGCGCCGGAATACCGCGGCAGCAGGCGCCACTACCACGGCCGGAGCGTGGCCGTGACCCAGGCGGTAGAGGAGGGCCAGCCGGCGCATGACCGTGCGGCGATCGGCCTGCATCTCGGCGTGCGGCGAGACTTCTGGAGCGGGCAAGTCCAAGACCGGCAAAGGGGCCAGCGGATCCTCGGCCGATCCTCGCGGTGCCAGGAAGAACGACAGGTCTGCACAGCGCGTCTCGACCCGATTCTCGCCAGCGACCACATAGAGCAGGGGACCATGGTGCTTATCCTGGCGCGCCAGATGAGCAGCGATGGCCGGGCCTAGGGCGCCAGCGGCGCCATAAACTTCCACCGCTGTCCCGGCACCCGCATTTTCCAGCAGGGCCTCGATGTCGCGCAGTACGAGTCGGGTTTCCACGAAGAAAGCAGCCCGGAAGAGCTTCCTACTCATACCCTATCCTAGGAGAGAGGGGCAGGGCCGGGGACGTCGGGCGTCGGCTTTATTGAACGAAGCCGCAGAGTCGCCGTTGACCACAGGGATTGAGCGGGCTAAGGTGCCACCTCATCAAGGAGGAGCGCACATGAAACGCGTCTTGGGGCTGTCGATGGCCGTACTGGTCCTGACATTCCTGGCAGCCTGCGATGAGACCAGGCTCCGTATTGACCGGGTGGAGCCGCCCGAGGGCATCACCGCGGGCGGTGACCACATCAACATCGTCGGGGCAGGGCTGCAGCCAGGCAAGACGCAGGTTCGCGTCTCATTCGGCGGTCATCTAGCCGAGCAGGTCGTCATCGCGTCCAAAGAAAAGATCAACGTCGTCACTCCTAACGGGGACAAGGGGCCGGTAGACGTGATCCTGGATTTCGATGATGGGCAGCGCTTCAAGATCCCGTCCGGCTTCCGCTACATCGAGCCGAAGCAGAACGACGATCTGCGCAAGGCCTTCTTCAACAAGAACAAGAAGTAAGCGCGCCCCGACTACGGATGGGCCACGCGAAAGAGCTGCTGGCCCATGAGAAGCAGGCTGCCCGGGGCCACGAGCCGCGCATCGCGAACGCGGAGGAATGTGCCGTTCGATGACCCCAGGTCGGTCAGGTACACGCGGCCTTCACGCAGTGTGATCTGCGCGTGCGTTCCCGAGACATAGCCGTCCTCGGGAAAGAGGATGTCGCCGCGCTCGCGGCCGAGCACAACCGTCTCATCAAAGAGTGGGAACGCAGGGCCATCCAAGTCTCGGCCTACGATGACGGACAGGCGACCCCAGTAACCCGGGTTGGGCGTGCCGATGATCTCACTGCCATCTTCGAGCGGCGAGGGTGGGCTGATGACGTCGAAGCGGAGCAACTCCTGACCGATGCGGAAGGTGTCGCCCGATTCCAGCGGTTCTTCCTGGGTTGTTTTCACGAACACGCCATTCAGGCTGCGCAGGTCACGGGCTTCGAGCCCTTCCTCTGTGAGAACGAACTCGGCGTGGCGAGGCGACAGATAGGGGTCGGAATCAAAGAGAGGGCCCTGGCCGCGTCCCACCAGATTCTCGCCCTGTTGCAAGGGATAACTCCCACCCTCGGTGCCGTCAGGACGGATGAGGGTTAGCTGGCTACGAACCGTGATCTTGATGGGCTCCGGGGCCAGCGCCGCGGCTTGCTCCAAAGCGGCCTCGACCACAGCCCCTGCAGCCGGCTTCATACGATGACCGCAGGCCCCGCAGAAAGCGAAGCTAGCAGACACGGTCGTGCCACAGCGTGGACATACGGCCGGAGCTGGGGCTGCAGCGGGGCCTGGGACAGCCGGCGCGAGTAGATACGCGGCCTGGGCGGCGGTGGGGGCCGGCGGCGCAGGCTCGGCGACGCCTGGGCTCGGCGGCGCGGCCGCCCTGGCGGGGGCCTGTGTCGCAGCGACTGGAACCCGTGGCAGTGCGCCGGGCGCTGAGGCCGAAGGGCTCGCCGCCGCGGCTACAGCGCCGCTGGATTGCCATGCGGTCGGCGCCGACGCAAGCCTTGGCGCCGCCGCAGCATCCTGCGGCGACGTCGCGGATCGTGGCCGGGACGGGTCTTGCGGAGCGGCGAGTGGGACGGCCAAAGGGGTTGGGGCGATTCCGGCACCGGAGGAGTTACCGACGCCCGAGGCGACAGGGCCTGTTGCGGTCGGCGTGACCCGCTGGCCCCCTACGGCTACGCTGGGATGGATCGCACTTGGGGCTGGCCGCATCGCCGCTACGGCCCCAGGGGATGCAGCGGCAGGAGGCTCAGCCACGGCCGCTGCGGGCGGCACGGGGGAGAAGATCCTTGCCGCGCCCAGACTGGCTGGCTCCTGGGAGGCAGGGGACGCCTCGGGCGGCTCTGCTGGAGCCGGTGCAGGAACCGCCGTCGGCAATTTCAGGCCGCAGCCGAGGCAATACTTGAACTGGTCCTGATTTTCTTTGCCGCAGCGAGAACAGATGATCACGAGCTATCCTCCGCGCAGTTCATTAACAAGAGGTCCAACTTTCATTTTCCTCATCGCCGCGCCCTCCCGGTTTCATGAGATCTCCACCCGTAGAAGCTGCTGGCCGAGGAACACGTAGTCGCCGTGTTCCAATGGGAAATCACCGGTGATGCGCACGAACGTGCCGTTCTTTGAGCCCAAATCGGTCACCGTGAACACGCTATCCGGGCCGATACTGATTTCTGCGTGGCGGCCCGAAATGAATGGGTCATCAGGAAAGTTGAGGTCGTTGTCCTCGCGACCAAGCGTCATGCTGTCGCCGCGTGCGCGCACGATGAGGCCGATCTCGCCCCCTCGCAATCGCTGGACGATCCGCATTTTGGAGGCCCGCTTGGGGCTGGCGTAGAAGTACGTTCCCTCGGCATCGGGCTGTGGCCCGAAATCGGGTGCCAGAGCTTCAACCTGTAGGAGCTGCTCCCCGACCAAGAACACCGCGCCGGATTCCAGCCGCGCCGGAGTACGGATGCGCACGAACACGCCGTTGATCGAGTTCTCGTCGCGCACAAACAGATTGCCGTCCCGGTAAAGGAAGTTGGCATGGCGCGGGGACAGCAGAGGGTCGTCGGGAAACAGAATGGCACCCTCGGTGCGGCCCACGACATGCTCGGTCCCGCCGAGCTCGTAGGCCAAGCCATCGGCACTGTTCGCCTTGACCAACACCAGCTTCGCGACAACGGACACCTGGACGCCGGAGAAAGACATGGTCTTGCCGGTGGCGGCGCTGGGTGCGGGTTGCGCCTCAACGCGCGTCCCACACTGGCCGCAAAAACGATCGCCGATGGGCACCGAATTGCCACAGGTCGGGCATGGATTGGTTGACATGGATTCCTCCCCACGGACAGCAGGCTGGGCCCGGCCGGGCAATGGGTCGCGAGACGCCGCCTCGACGATCGGGGCTTGGCAGACCGGGCACCGGGTCGCGTCGAGGCCGGTCAGAGAGTCGCAACGAGGACAAACCAGGCCGACGGGCATGCTAATGGGGGTCATCTTGCCCGCATTGCTCGGCCTGTCAAGCAGGCGGATTCGTTGCTACCGCCTCGTCGAGCTGTCTTCGCTAGCCGCACTCGGCTCGTAGCGCTCGCGCAGGAAATCACGCACGGCCACTCTGACCCGGTCTGGTATGCGCAGCGCCAATGCCTCTCGCGAAACCTCGGGGGTCTTGCGGTAGGTTTCGAAGAACCTCATACACTCTGCGCAATTGCGCAGGTGGGCAGAGAAAAGCTTCCTGTCAGTCTCGGGCAGCGAGCCGCTCAGGAAATCGAAGCAGTAGTCCACGATTTCCTGGCAAGAGAGAAACCCCAATTCGTCATCAGAAGGCTTCACGTCGTTGCTTTCTCGAAAGCTGCTCTTGCTACAGTATACCTTACCTCGTTGCCGACTCGTCCCCTACAAAGAAAGAATGGCCGATGGCATCGGTAATGTCCAGAAGCACAAGGACGGCGAGAGTGGCTGTGGCGGTATCGCCTGCGCGACGGTGAGAGGGAGCTGAACTGCTGATGACAGCCGAAGGCCAATGGCAAGCCTTTTCGATCGACGCTCTGCCGTGGTTGCCCGCCGAGGCGGCAAAATGGACGGCGACACTGGCTCGGGCTCGATCACGTATGCCGTTGGCCGTGACGATTGCAGCCAAGGGGGTAGGGGAGGTTGAGATTCGTCCCGACCAGGTGGCCTTTGCACGGGAGGGGTGGGGTGACGAGGTCGGCCTTGACGCCACGGACACCTTCCCGCTGGAACGCGACGGCCAACGCGGGTGGGTGGGAGTGGGCCATCGGGTTTCACTGGCGCTGGTGCACGCCGTTCTGGGCAGGCCGGCACCTGCCACGCTTCGTCCGCTCGTCCGCGGTGAACGCGGCATTATGGCGGCCATCCTGCTCTCCGCGTTGGACGCCCTCGGGGTTTCCGGGGGGGTCGAGCTTGGGCTCTCTGCGGGGCGGCCCGCTTCGGGTCGCGATCAACTCGTGATTGGCGGTTCGGTCCGTACCGCCGCCGGCCTCACCGGCCGGGTCCTTCTGGTGATTCCCGTCGGGTGGCTGGCCGATGCTGCGCAGGCCGACCCGGTCAGCGTTCATCTGGAAGGGCTGGCGGTCGGCGCAACTTTGGAACTTGCTCGAACCGATCTCCTAGGTGCTGCCGTTGCATCGGCCGCCGTGGGCGACGCAGTTGTGTTTGATGGTGTCGTTGGCATTGGAACGGACGGTTCCTGGCCTGCGCGGCTGAGCGTGGGTGGCTTCGCCGCACCCGCCTGTCTGGCTGCCAACGGCAGTCTTGTCCTGTCGGGCCCTTTTTCCCAGATTGAGGAGGAGTCAAAGTCCATGGCATCGCAAGACGAGAACCCACGATTGACCCAGGAAAGCAGCTCAATTCCGGAGGTGGCGAAGGTCCTCGCGACCGCTGCTGTGGAGGTCGTCGCCGAGATCGGACGCCTCACGCTTCGAGGCGACGAACTGGCAGGACTGATGAAAGGCGGCGTGCTGAGCCTTGGGCCACGCCGGACCGAAGCGATCCAACTTAGGGTTGGCGGTCAACTTTGGGCGGTTGGGGAATTGGTCAACGTGGGCGACGAGCTCGGCGTACGCATCCTCAGGCTGCACGCGGGGTGAGACAGACAGCCTCCAACGAGGCGGCGGTCGCGGACCAGCGCGGGGCCGCGCGCATGAGCGAGCCCAGCAGCGGTTGCCACAGTTCGACGTTCGCCCGCAGTGCGGCCGCCCGCTGGATCGCGCCAACACCGCCCCACGGATCGGCGGGGGCGTAGAGGAGGCCGCAGCCTGTCTGCGACGCCACGTCGCAATCCACCAGGTAGTCTCCGCTCGCGCCCGAGTCGGGCGCCAAAGGAAGGGCCCCGTAGCGCAGGGCCAGGCTGGCAGGCCGTCCGGTTAGGTCACTGGCGTCCGCCAGCAGCACGGCATCGGCCGCTGCCAGGATCTGCCGCTCGGCCTCCAAACCCAGCTCCGGGAATACGGTCATCTTCCCCGGCGATCGAATAGCCAGAACGTTGGCTTGGTCGACCAGCGCGCGATCCCCGCCGGCCGGAAACACGACCGCGACATCCGCGTGGCCCAGCCGCGAAAGGGCTTCGAGGATCTCGCGGCCGCCGCGTGCGGGATCGAGTGGCCCCGTCGCCAACAGGAGCGTGCGCGGCCCCACAGCCAATGACGCACGCCGGACAAGGGCTTTGCGACATTCTTGCTTTCCGGAAAGGGACTCAGGCGAGAAGGTGGCGGCCAGCGCGGGATCTGCAGCCGGGTCGTGTGGCAGTTCGTCGCACCCAAAACGCATAGAGGTGACCGGCTGGTCCGAGGCACGGCAGTTCAGCTCGGTGGCGCGGAGGAAGGCCTCCGCAGCCGAGGGGCAAGGAAGAATCACCGCGTCGGCCTCGATGGCGCCGAGGGCCACCAACACGCCATTCGAGACAGCTACCGCAGGGTTGTCGGGGTCGAGCTCAGCGCGCTCGTCGCTGGAGAGAGGTTGGTCCCAGCGTCCGTCCGGCACGACCAGGGCCGCATGGGCGGAAGGGGCGCAGGCCAGGGCCAGCGCTGAAGTCTCACCCCAGCCCACAACTGCGTCCGGCCAACAGATCTGGTCGCGCACCAATGAGGTCGCGGCGCTCGCCAGCAGGGTGGAGCGCCGACCACGATTGTCCGAATGGGCGCCGAGCACGTAGAGCGCACACTGGCTCACCGCCGAACGCCCTTCGTAAAGCGAGAATTCCTGGTCCGCACCTCCCACACGGGTTGTGATGGTTCGCAGGCGTCGCGCCATTCCAGGCAACCGGGATGCCTGGGCCGGCGTAGCCGACGACAGAATAGTCAGGCGGTGCTTGGACACTGACAGCGCCAAGGCCAGGGCAGCCGCACACACCGGCAACTCGCCATCGACGACAGGCGAAACCTGGTCAGCGACAAGCAGGAATTCTGCCATCTTTCCCGAAGGTGTTTCGGTGTCAGAGCCGCCAGCTTTGCGGCCCGGCAACGACGTCAAGACAAGTGGGCGAAGACCTCACTCGCTCGCGCCGCGCTCGTCTTCTTCTCCGGGAAACTCATTCACAGAGGGGTACTTCATGATCTCCTTGCGGGAGATTTTCCATGCTTTCTGCACTATCCAAGAAAGAGACCGGTCCTGACGCGTAGCTTCCTCTTGGATCTCCTTGAGCATCTCTTCTGGAAAGTAGAGACTTTGTTTCCTTTTGTCCGAACCGGCCATGAGGCACCCCGTTGTGACTAATCTCGCCTGGGCGAATTCTTGCATTTACGCAGTTCCGAGGCACGCTGTCAAGGAGACGGATTCATTGGTATCTTTTCAGGGACATCATTCAATCCGGCGGTAGACTAGACGCACATCTGCACAACCTGAGTCAAGGGGCTTCATGGAAGGGACCGGTCTAAAGAAGAGAGATCTCAAGAAGTTCCGCGAGATCCTGTTGACCCGCAAGAAGGAGATCCTCCGCAACGCGCAGCGGACGCTGAGCGAAGACATGACGCTTGAGTCCGATGACCTGCCCGATGAGATGGACCTGGCGTCGTCCGAGTACTTGCAATCGTTCACGTTCAGGCTGCGCGGGCGCGAGAAGACATTTCTGCAGAAGATTGACCACGCACTTGACCGCATTGAGGATGGAACCTTTGGCCTTTGCGAGCAGTGCGGCGAGCCAATCTCGGTCAAGAGGCTCGAGGCGCGACTGGAAACGACTCTTTGCATCCGCTGCAAGGAGGATCAAGAGAGGATGGAGAAGGCCTACGGCTAGGCGGCGCGAAGGCTGACCTCGAAAGGAATGACTAGGGCTGCCAACGTGCGCGTTGACGCTCTCGTCTATGTTGCCTGTCCGACCACAAGCACGGGCAGGTCAAAGGGGATGCGGGGCGGCTCGCGATGCTCGCCGACAGTCGGGCTTGCCATCTTGACCCTAGTCGCATTTCCGGGTTGCCTGGGAATTTTCGCGAGAACCGGGGGAGGCAGCCTTTCCTGGGGGACCCACGCGCACGGGGCTCTCTTGGGCGGGGTCGCCTTGCCCGTCGAAGGAGACGGTTACCAGGTGCACCCTGATTGGCGTGCGCGCGGCCGTACTTTCGCCATCGAGGAACTGGTAGGCGGGCTGACGCGCGTCTTCGCGCGGGTCGAGCACGTCGCCCCTGGCGGGGTGGCCTATGTTGGCGACCTGTCGCTGCGCCGTGGGGGAGACTCGAGTCTGCACCGTTCGCACGAGAGCGGGCGGGATGTGGACATCTTCTACTATGCGGCGGATCGGGACGGGAATCCGCTGTCCAACCTTCCCGCCATGCTTCGCTTCGCGGACGATGGCACCGCGGTGGCTTGGTCAGCAGGCAAGACGGGGCGGCGCATCCGCGAACCGCTGCCCAACGTCCACCTGGATCTGGGGCGGACCTGGACCCTCGTCGCGAGTCTGCTTTCCGACCCGATTATGGAGGTGCAGTGGATCTTCGTCCACAAGCCGCTCGCCGAGTTGCTTTTGCAAGAGGCAGAACAAGAGCAAGCCGATCCGGCTTTGGTCGCGCGGGCACGCGAAATCCTGCACCAGCCCACCGACGCGCGGCCGCACGATGATCACATGCACGTGCGCGTGTTTTGCCCCGCGCCGAGCCGCATGTTTGGCTGCGCCGACAAGGGGCCGCGACGGTGGTGGAAGAAACGCTGGAAATACATGGGCCCCGCCACGTAGCTGGAGAGTGTCGGGTAATTGCGGGCCGCCCGAAGGGCCGGGTCGCGGGTCGCGGGTCGCGTGGGCGTGAGGGTGAGCGAGTTCGTGTGGGGTGCGCGGCAGGCGGAAAGCGTGGAGAGAGGGCGTGCGCGCTTCGCGTGTCGCGGGCCGCGCGTGCTCACGCGAGTCGCCCACGCAAGCCCCTTTCCGCTGGTCGCTCACGCTACCGCTACCGCTCACGCGCACGCTAGCCGACCTGCCACCGGCCCCGCTGCCAGCGCCAGCCCGCCGCTGAACCGCGACGAATCTTCGAGGGGCGGCCCAGCAGTACCAGCAGGGCCGCTCATCGGGTGTGAGCGTCGGGTGACGCGCCCGTCGGCCGAGGACTGACGGGCGAAAAGACGCGGGAACCACCTGAACAAAAGCCTAGTAGTTTTGTCTATTGAGAAGAGTCTATTGAATAGATTACAGTAACAATAGATTAATGAAACGAAATGGCGACATGGCTAGCCCTGCGACGCAGATGGGGGCGATGCGCGCGGCGGGGCTTCTCGACGAGGACGAGCTGGTCGATATCGAGGGGCGTTTCCCCAGGGGCATCAGCTCGCGCGAGATCGTCGACATGTTCGCGTCGCGGGGCGTGCGCTTCTCGGAAGCCACCCTGCGCAAGTACGTGCAGCTCGGGCTGCTGCCGCGATCCGTGCGGGTGGGGCGCAAGGGAAAGCACTGCGGGTCACGGGGCTTGTACCCGGCCGGCGTGGTCCGGCGGGTGAACCAGGTGAAAGCGATGATGGCGCGCAATCTTACCATCGAGGAGATCCAGCGCTCGTTCGCCCGCTTCAAAGAGGAGATCGAAGGGGTCAGCAAGGGTCTGCGTGATCTCATCGCCGGCTTCGAACGGGAGGCCAAGGGGCCGGCGTTGAGCCCGCAGCGGCGCCAAGAGATCGAACGAGAAATCGAGGCCGCGAAGCACGCCGCCGGTGAGTTGGTCCGGCGGATATCTGGATTGGAAGCGAGTTTTTCCTCGCAGGCTGCGGCGGCGGCGGCGGGGACTGCCGCGGGGGGCGGCAGCGATCTGTACTAGCGCGTGCTCCGACCGACACGCGCGACGGAGGACCACATGGCCGACGATAGAGCTGAGTTCGAGGAACGAGAGGACGACACGGCCGACGATCAGCCGCAACCCGAGGTGGCGAGGATTCGCCGCAAGGTGCGGCCATCTCACGACGGCCGTGTCCGATCGAAGACGATCGCACCCAAACGCCTAACGCGAGACGAGAAGCGGCTGGCGCACGAGCTCGTCTATCCCGAGGATGTCGAGCGGCCGCGCACGCGCGCGGACTGCCAGAACATGCCCCGCCCCTGCCCGTTCGTGAGCTGCGAACATCATCTGTATCTGGACGTGAATCCCGACAGCGGTGCCATCAAGCTCAACTTCCCCCACCTGGAGGTTTGGGATATGGCCGAAACCTGCTCGCTGGACGTGGCGGATCGGGGCGGCATCACCCTGGAAGACGTTGGCGCCATTCTCAATCTGACGCGTGAGCGGATTCGTCAGGTGGAGGTGCGTGGTCTGGTCAAGATCCGCACGAAGAACAGCGAGGCGCTCGGTCTGAGCAATCCCTGAGTGAGTCACCCGGTCCGACCAGCCGACAGCCTGGCCCCGAACCCGCTTGCCGGGATCGACGCGGTTGTGGCTGAACAACTCCTGGGCGAGGCCCTAGCCTCAGGCGGCGATTACGCCGACCTGTACTTCGAGTTCCGTTACGGAGCCGACTTCGTCCTGGAAGAGGCGCAGGTGCGTAGCGTGGGCCGGGCAGTCGTCGTCGGTCTTGGCGTGCGCGTGTTGCGCGGGGATGCCACCGGCTACGCCTACACTGAGGAGCTTTCCTCGGCCCGCATGCGCCAGGCTGCGCGCACAGCCGGCCAGATCGCGGCGGCGGGCCGTAGGGTGGCGCCGGTGGCGTTGACTCCACTTGAGTCCAGCAATACCTATCCTGTGCCCGAGTCATCCCTGGCCCGGCCCGGCCCTGACAAGGTGGCGCTGCTCCGTCGGGCCGACGCGGCGGCGCGAGCGGTCGATGCGCGCATCGTGCGCGTGGAAGCGTCGCTGTCGGAAGAGTGGCGCGAGATTCTAGTCTTCACCTCGGATGGACGGCTGGCGCAGGACTACCAGCCCATGTTGCGTCTCGGGGTTCACGCCGTGGCAGAGGAAGGCGGTCGGCGTCAGGGTGGTCGCTCGGGCACCGCCTTGCGCCGAGGTCTGGAGCTGTTCGCGCTTCCTGGGCACACGCCCGAGGAGCATGGCCGCGAGGCCGCGCACATCGCGCTGGCCATGTTGCACGCCGAGGAGGCGCCGGCTGGATCCATGGAGGTCGTGCTGGGGCCGGGCGAGTCAGGCATCCTCTTGCACGAGGCGGTTGGTCACGGCCTGGAGGCAGACTTCAATCGCAAGAAGACCTCAAACTACACGGATCAGATCGGCAAGTCGGTGGCCTCGCCCTTGTGCACCGTGGTCGACGACGCAACCCTCGCTCATGCCCGGGGCTCCGTGAATGTGGACGACGAAGGCAATCCGGGCCGGTGCAACCTGCTCATCGAGAACGGCATCCTGCGGGGCTACTTGCAGGACCGCATCTCGGCTCGCCACTTTCACAGCGAGGCCACGGGCAACGGCCGGCGGGAGAGCTTTCGCTGCCAGCCGCTGCCGCGCATGACCAACACACTTCTTCTGGGCGGCCAGGACGACCCGGAGGACATTGTTCGTTCGGTGAAAAGAGGCGTCTACGCCAAGAACTTCTCGGGCGGCCAGGTGAACATCTCCAACGGCGACTTCGTCTTCTCACTCACCGAGAGCTATCTGATCGAGGACGGCAAGCTCACCGCGCCCTTGCGCGGGGTGAACCTCATCGGCAACGGCCCCGAGGTTCTGCGCCAGGTGACCATGGTGGGACACGACTTTAGGCTGTCCGAAGGGACCTGGACCTGTGGCAAGGACGGGCAGTCGGTTCCGGTCGGCGTCGGGACTCCGACGGTGAAGATCGCTCGGATCACGGTGGGAGGCACGCGCACGCCATGAGCAGGCTTCCCGATGCGCGACGCTGCCAGGAATGGGCCGAGGAGATGCTTTCCTACGCCCAGGCCGCTGGCGCGGAAGGCGCCGAGGTCCTGGTGCGGGATGGATCCGAGCTGGAGGTAAAGGTTCGCTTGGGCGAGCCCGAGCTGGTCAAGGACGCGGGCAGCCGGGCCCTCGGCTTGCGCGTGCTGCGCGACCATCGCGTGGCTGTCGCGTATACCTCGGATTTCGTGTCCGCGGCCATGCGGCAGTTCGCGCGCGAGACGGTCACGCTGTGCGACCTGGCTGAACCGGACCCGCTGGCCGACTTGCCCGATCCGCACGAGATGGCGCGCGATGTGCCCGACCTCGACCTGTGGGACGACCGTGCGCCGTCGCTCGACGCTGCCTGGGCCTTGCATCTGGCTCAGCAAGGCGAGCAGGCGGCGCTGCAGTTCGACCGCCGCGTGACCAATTCGGAGGGCGGGGTCTGCAGTCGTGTGATGGGTGCGACGGCCTTTGCCAGCTCAGCCGGTTTCTCGGGTGGCTATCGGGGCACCAGCCTCTTGCTGATCGTGGCGCCCGTGTGCGACGACGCCGACGGCAAGAAACGCAACGGTCGCTACTGGACGGCTTCGCGCTTCACTTCGGGGTTGCTTGAGGCTGAGGCAGTCGGATTGGAGGCGGCCCGGCGGACCCTTGCCAAGCTGGGATCGCGCAAGATTGCCACCTGTCAGGTACCGGCCGTGTTCGCTCCCGAAGCGGCGCGCGCGCTCTTGGGACAGTTGGCGGGCGTGGTCTCGGGAGGAGCCGTGTGGCGCAAGAGTACCTACCTGGCCGCGCGCGAGGGCACGGCCGTGGCCTCGCCTCTGGTGACGGTGGTCGACGATCCGCTTGCACCCCGCGCGCCCGGGTCGCGCCCTTTCGACGGCGAGGGACTGGCCGCGCGGCCCAACCAGGTGGTGTGCGAGGGCGTGCTGCGCACCTTTCTTTGCGACGCGTATTCCGCGCGCAAACTCGGCCGTCGTTCGACCGGATCGGCGGGGCGGGGCGTAGGCGGCGGGCCGCATGTGAGCACGTCGAACTTCATTCTGCGTCCGGGCAAGACAGAAGCGGCCGAGTTGGAACGTCTACCGCAGGGACTCTACGTCACCGATCTCATGGGGTTTGGCTTCAACCCCGTGAACGGCGACTGGTCGCAAGGCGCGAACGGGTTCTGGATTGAAAACGGTAGCCGCGCCTATCCGGTCAGCGAAATCACTATCTCGATCAACTTCGACGATCTGTGGACAGGCATCGATGGGGTCGGCAGTGACCTAGACACGCGCAGCTCGGTGCAGAGCCCGACGCTGCGAGTTTCGCGCATCACTGTGGCGGGGACGTAGTACCGCCTCTCGTAGGTTCGTAGCTGGTTGAGCGGCCGGATTGACGGCGGCGGCGAGGGCGCGC
>PMIX01000127.1 GCA_003158395.1 Myxococcales bacterium
GGCCATCGACAACCCCATGTCTATCGATCTCTTCGATGCAGCCATCGACCTTCCCTGGACACGCGATCCCTTCGACCGTCTGATCGTCGCCCATGCGCGAGTTCGCGGCTGGCGCCTCGCCACCGGTGATCGGAAGATTCTCGGCAAACTGCCCGAGACGTCCGTCATTGCCCTGTGATGGCGCTGTTCTACCGCCCCAGCGCGCGGCAGTCGCGTTCCGCTCGCTGGCGCTTGCTTGCTGTCACGGCATCGGCGGGCAACTTCTTGTAGGCCTCGGCCAAGCTGCAGTGAACGCTGGGGTCAAAGGGATTGGCGGCCAACGAGGCGAGCAGCGGTGCCACGGCTTCAGCCGCGTCTCCTTTGGCCAGGAGCGCTTGCCCGGCGATGAGGTGGGGCCACGGCACCTCGGGGTAGAGGGCCTGCGCCGACGCCACGGCCTGCAAGGCTCGGTCGGCCAGTCCCATGGTCAGGTAGATGCGACCGAGCTTGACTGAAAATAGCCAGTAGGCCGGGCCCGCCTCTTTGGCTCCCTTTTCGTACTCGGCGCTCGCAGCCCGCACCCGGCCGCGCTGAAGCAGCATGTTGCCCAGGCGCAGGAAGCGATCGGCGCTCGTGCGATCCTGGGTGGCCTCGTCTTCAACCGGCGCCCGGCGGGCAGCAATGGCGCTGTCTTTCCGGTACTTGGGCGACAATGCCTCGAAGCCTGGAATGACCTTGTAGTGCTGGGCAGTCATGAAAACCCGCCACGCCTTTTCGAACTCAGCCCAGGTTCCAGTTCCGCCATAGGCCCGGGCCACGGCCATGCGCGCGTCGGCGCCGAGCGCAATCATGGAAAGTACGTTGCGCAGGGCCGGCATGCCGCCGGCTGTGTAGAGCAGGGCGATGGCGGTGGTCACCTCGGCAAAGGCCAGCGACGCGTCCTCAGCGCGCGCCAGCTTGGCCATGGAAGGGTGCATGGCATCGAAGCTGATCAGCTTGTGGGTTGCCAGCCCTTTGGCGAGTAGCTGCTGCAGGGACGGCGTAAGATCCAGGCCGGGCGGATCCCTCCAGCGGTGTTCGAGGAATTTGGCAAGGCCTTCCTGCAGCCACACCGGGGTTCGGTCGTGGGTGACGCTCGCCACCGCGTAGTGGACCAGTTCGTGCGACAGGCTGTCCAGCCAAGCGTAGCCGAGCCGCATGGCGCGCGGAGTGGACAGCATGATGCGGCCCCATTTGGAGACCGCGATGGTACCGGTGCGCTCCACGTCGTCGACGGTGAGCGCGGTGACCAGCGCCAGGTCAGCCGGGCTGCGCAGGATATCGACCGGTATCGGGCGGGATGGGACAAAGCCCAGGTCAGTCTGCAAAGCCGAGGCGGAGGCCTCCAGGGCCTCCAGGGCGTAGTCGGCAATGACCGTATCTTCCGGGGGAAAACGAATCACGAAATGGGGCGAGCGCCGTTCTTGGTGGCCCTCGATGCTGGTCTGCGCGCCCTCTGCCAGGAGCAGCAACTCCTTGACTGGCATGCTGGTACCCGCGGCCTTCAGCTTGGCCACCGCGGCCAGGTAGTCGCCGCTCAGGAAGCGCTCATAGCCCCTGGCGTAGAGGGTGTGCGCCTCGCCGGGGTATGTCCTCTCTAGCTCGGCCAGCATCCGGTCCGCATCCTGGAAGCGCCACTGGTCGTACAGCCTGACCACGGTCTCCGCATCCCCGACCGCGACGACCTCCTCAGCCCCGCCGGGGATCGAAGCGGCCAGCGTCAACAGAGCCAGGGCCAGTGACAGGGTGCGGATCGTCATCGCACGAGTTCCTCGTAGTACCGGCGCACCTCATCGCGAAACTTCTCCGGCGCCTGCTCGCGCATGGCCTCCATCAGTTCTTCGCGCCACTCGCGCGGGGCGCGGTACTCGTCGGCTCCGGGGATCCGCACGGGCTCGCGTGCAGAGCGCCCGCTCCCGAGTGGGCGTTGGCCCAGCGATTCACGCAGCTTGGCCAGGCGCTCGGCCGCTTCCTGGGTTCGGCCCGCTCCTTCCACCGCGGCGCCTTGCCGCAGATCTTTGCTTGCCTGCCGCATCCGCCCAGCAATGCCGCCGAGCTCAGAACTCGCCATGTCCGCGCCCGGCACCTGACCCTGACGCTTGTCCAGCTCTTGCGCCAGCCGTTCGGTGCGCTCGCCGATGCTGTCTTGCCGCGCGCCCATGCCCCGCGCCCGCTCGCGCTGTGCGGGCGTCAGCGCTTCCTCGCCGCGTGGAACCAGCCTGGCTAGATCGGCAGCCAAGTCCTGCGCCAGGGCGCCGGCTTCGTAGAGCTGCTCCGTATAGCTGTCGAGGGAAGACGAGGTCGCTCTGCCTGCGCGGCGCTCCGCGAGTGTGCCCTGCGCGCGGCGGAGCCCGGCCACCAGGCGCTCGCTTTCTTTGCGGGCCTCGGCCCATTCCTTGGCCGGAAGCTGCCGGCGCAGTTGCCGCACATTCTCTCGCGCGCGCTCCACATCCACGCCCAGGGTGGAACCCGCCTCGCGCGGCGGCGCGCCTCCGATCCGCCTTTGCACACCGTCGAGGCTCTGCCTGGCCTTGGCCAGAAAGGCGTCGAGCTGCGCTTCCACGCGGCGTGCCTGCTCCGCCTCGGTCTCCTGGGCCAGCGCCTTGCTGTCCATGGCCAGGCTGCGCTCGTCGCCTTCCAGATCGCCGATCTTCTTCATGGCTTCGGCCAGGGCCCGGCTTTCCTGGGGGAAGCGCTCGCGGTCGAAGTCATCGGCATTCTTGTCGAGCGCCTGCTGGAGCGCCGCCAAGGTACGGCCCAGCTCGGCCAGGGCCTCGGACAGCGAGCGAGCGTCGCCCTTTTCCAGCAGCGAATCGAGCCGGGCCGCTTGCTCCATCGCTTTCTTGGGATCCGGCACGTTCATCCAGTCGGTCGCGACCTCGTTGCGCGCCTTGACCTCGGCGATCTTGCGTGCCAACTCCGCGATGCGCGCGCGCAGCTCGCGGATCTCGCGCTCGATCTGCCGGCGCAGTCCTTCGTCACCTGCCGCTTGGTAGCGCGCCAACAGATCCTGCAGGCGCTTGTGCGCGTCGGTCAGCTCCTTGCCCAGCTGGGCCAGATCGTCGAGGCGTTGTCGGCCGATGAGATCATCGAGCAACAGCACCGCACCCTCCAACTCGGCCACATGGCGAGCGCCCGCCGGGAGCAGCCGGTTGAGCCGCCTCGGGGTCAGCGCGCCCCGGTCAGCCTGATTGCGCAGGGCTTTGAGCAGGTCCGACTCCTCGCGCATCTGTCGTCCCAACCGATCTGCGATACTGCCCAAGGCAGCCACCAAGGTGCGGCTGGTGTTAGCCTTGCGCCGCTGCTCGTCGACCAGGCGGCCGAGCAGCACCAGGTGCGATTCCTCGGCCTCGTGCAGATCGCGCCAGCGCCACAAGCGCTCCAAAGGCGGCGACTCGGACACCGCTTCGCCAAACTCGATGCGGTCGGCCAGCGTGCCCACCAGCTTGTCGAGTACCACATGTTCTGCCGCCAGATGCTCGTCAAGGGCTTCGCGCGGGTTTTGGATCACAAGGGTGAGCGTGCGCGAGGCACCTGTCTTACTGCCTGAGACGTCGTCGCGGTCAAGGGCCTCAATGTGGTAGGCAACACGCGCCCCGGGCGTGAGCATGGCGGTGGTGGGCTCAAACAGGGTGGTGCCGCGCACGGCCCGTGCGCCCTGCGCGTCCGTGAGGGGAGTTCTCTGCTCGGGTCCGTTGTTGACTCGGTAGACGAGCTCGATGCGGGAGAGGCCGTAGTCGTCGCGGGCGGAGTAGCCCACCTCCACCGGCCTGGGCGTGGCCAGCTCCAAACGATCGGCCGGCGCCATGATGTCCACCTCAGGCGGCCGGTCGGCTTCGACCACGATGCGGTGGGGCCGCGTCTCGCGTACCGGCCGGCCCAAGAGCGGTGACAGCCAGATGCGGTAGCTGTTGTCTTCGTTGATGACCAGCCGAGCCGACAACCTGCCGGCCGCCAGCACCGCTGGGATCTCGCCCCCCTCTCCCGACTCGCCCAGAAGCAGCAGCGCCTGGCGAGTCGAGCGCAAGGGTCGCATTTCGAGCAGCACGCGAGTTCCGCGCAGCGCCACGAGGTCGCCCGTCGATCCATCCACCACCCGTGGCGCAAGCGCGGTATAGGCCGGGTACTGATAGGTGATGCGCAGGTCAGCGACCAGCGGATCACGCGCCGGGGTGGCGGCTTCAAACCGGCTTGGTTGGTGCGCGAGTAGGTGCAGGCCACGGCCAACCGTGTCGGGTGACAGGGCCATGGCCAGCACCAGGAGCAAGGCTGCCAGCGTGGCGGCAAGCCCCGCCTGTACCTCATTCCGAAGGGGAAGCAAGCGCGCGGGATCGAGCGGAGCGGCTGCGTCCGCCACAGCGCCGAAGAAGGCACGAGTCATAGCTGGCGAAGCGGCGTCGAGATGGGAACCCTGGGAGGGTTCCCATTCCCTCCCGCGATGGTCCGCCGCCGCCGACGAGGGCGCGCGCGAAGCGCGCGGGGTGGGCAGGGTGGGCTGTCCGTCCCGAAGCCCCGTTGGGGGAGCCGGCGGGCTCCCCACCGTGTCGAGATGGGAACCCTGGGAGGGTTCCCATTCCCTCCCGCGATGGTGCGCCGCCGGCGAAGCCGGCGGGCTCCCCACNNGGCGGGCTCCCCACGCGACTGGGCTGCTGTTGGTGGTCCTCGACATCAAGCTCTACCGCTGACATCAGATCGCTCGCCAGCGGCGGATGCCGTTGGCCAGCAAACGCTGCCATAGCCCGCGGGGATCGCAGGCGCCGCGCAGGCAAGCCCCAGACCAGGCCGAAGCCCGAAAGAAGGAGCGCAAGCAAGGCCATGACCGTCACCGCCGACCAAGAGGCGGCTGGCCCGATCCACGTCGCTGTCAGCGCCAGCAGAAGGACTGTGGCGAGCATCGCCGCGGCCGTGAACCCTGCTGCGCGCAGCCCAAACACCAGCAGGGCCCGCCGGCGCACCTGGCGCAGGAAAAGGTGGACCCGTTCGATGTCAGTCATGAGTGTGGAAGTATAGTCCGAGTACTGAGACGGGAAACGCTAATGCAGAGCGTCGGTACAAGCTTTGCACAAGGTTGGGATTGCCATGCAACCAACCACGGATTACGCAAGGTTAGCGGACTTGGCGACAAGACTGCCACAGTCGAGCGTGGCGGGTCGGTCTTTGGTGGGCAGTTTGGCCTGCCGGAAGAGGGTTGCGGACGCGGCGGTAGCGCGATGCGATGAAGCATCTCTTCTGGCAGAGCAGGCACAAGCTGGCGATGCCCAGGCCCTGCGACCACTCCTGGAACAGATCCGCCCGCGGTCCCTGGCGATTGCAATGAAGGTGCTCCGCAATCATGACGATGCCGAGGATGCCGTGCAGGACGCCATGTTGAAAGTGTGGCGCAACCTGCACCGCTTCGAAGGTCGCGCGTCCTTCACCACCTGGATCCATCGCATCGTTATGAACGCAAGCCTGGATATCCTTCGAAAACGGTCTGGCCGGGAAGAGGGCATGGGGGCTGACGAGCGTGGTGACGACTGCCAACCCAAGTTGGAGCCAGCCCACGACCAGACCCCAGAACGCCAGATCGGGATCGCCGAGATGCAACTCCTGGTGCGGGCTGCGGTGGAACGGTTGGCGCCCGTGCACAAACAGGCGATCACCTTGCGCGAGTTCGAGGACTGCGCCTACGACGAGATCGCTGAAGCAGCGGCTTGTCCCATCGGGACTGTGATGTCCCGCCTGCACCACGCCCGGCAGCGCGTGGCCGAGGATCTGCGAATGGCCGCGGATTTCGACGTGGAGCTCTGGGCGGCGTAGGCTACTTGACCAGGCCGCGCACGAGGTCCACTAGCGGGGCGCTGCCAGCCTGCGCTGGCGTGGACGCAACGTTTAGCTTGCGCAGCATCCAGCGCACAGTCCAGGTGGTGGAATCGCCGGGGGCGAGATTGACAGTGGCGCCCTGGTTCTCGACCTCGACGTAGGTATGGCCGGCGTTGGCATACAGTTCGATCTCCGCCTCGCCCGGTGCGGCTTGGGAAGGCAGGGTGTCGCCGAATGACTTCACCAACAAGAGATCACCGTCCACATGGGCTATCCAGCCCTCCAGGCCGTCGGCGAAGAGTTTCTGATCCGCGGTGATGGCAGCAGCGTCATAGGCGAACCAGGCCACGCCACCTAGAATGGTTGGACTCAGCAAGGCCTGCGTTCCCTTTCGCGGCACGCCTTCACCCATAGGGAAAAAGGTGAGGCCACCAGCCGCCACGCGCGTGATCTCCCACGGTGCCACCTGGCGTGCGTTGCTGCCGCGGTTGGCCAGGGTGTACGCCACCGTGACCACGCCCGCCGCGCCGTCAGCGGAAAACTTCTTTTCCACGGCAAGGCCAAGACCGGCTGCGGTGGCGCCGGACAAAGAAAGCACAGCGCCGTCGAGGCTGGCCGCGTAAGGCGCTGAATCGATTTCCGGGGGAGGTGGCCAGTTCCAGTCACTCTGCGGGCTTGACCAGAAGGTCGACCCAAAGTTGGCCGGATCAACTGCTGGGCCAGTCAGGATGTTGCGACCCGAGAGGGCAAACGTGACGATGCGGCCGCCGAGGTTCGCGTCGACAGAGAACAGCGTGTCGCCAAATTGAAAGGAGAAGAGGCTGCCGTTTGCAGCCGGCACGACGGAATTGGCGTTCAAGGGGTCTCCTTTGCTTTCATCTGTCTGGCACGCACTGGCCCACAGCGCAAGCCAGATGACCATGCCTGCAGACAGAATAGGAAGCTTCGACACTGGTGTTGGTCCTGATAGCGGTACAAGGGCGCGCGAAAAGCGCGGGGCGGGCAGGGTGGTGTCCGTCTCGAAGCCCCTGCAGGGGGAGCCGGCATGCCCCGTGCGCCTAGAATGTCACGAACAACCACTAGAGAGCCAGCAGCGAGAATCCGGCTTGCGTGGAGAGATGTGGTGGCGGTTCCTAGTTAGCGCATAGCATTATCACTCTTGGATCACCTAACCTGGCGCCGACAGGTAGAATACTTCGCTCTCGGATGCCGCCCATAGTCAGGTCTTCGCGTTTCCTCAAAACCATCCTGCTCGACCGACGGGTATGGGCCTTGAGCATTGCCGCGGGGGTTGTGGCGACCTATCCCCTGGCATTGGGTGCGCTTGGCGGACACTTGGTCACGTCCAAGGTTGCGGCCAAGCTGGGTGTCTCGGTCGAGGCCCAGCGGGCTCGCGCAGGGTGGGGTGTGCTCCGGCTCTACGGTGTGGTGGTGGGGAAAGACCAGGGCCCCATTCTGACTGTGGACAGATTGGAGATCCCTTTCTCCGCCATGTGGGGGCGCGGGGCCGTGGAGGCGGACGGACCGGCCGCCAACCTTGTGCGCGGTGGGCGCGGGGACAACATCAGCGCCATCCTCGGGCGCTTCCATGGCGCGTCCACCGGACCAGCCACGGTCAAGGCCAGCCCGCCGTCTTTGCCTTCGCTCATCGTGCGGGGTGGCAGCCTTCAGCTCACGGACAACCGTAAGGGCCTGTCGGTCACAGTGGGGTTGGTGGACGCGAGCTGGGAGACGGGCCGTCGCTACCAGATCGATGCGAGACAGGTTTCTGGGAGATTCGGTGCGCATGGGACCGAGATCGATCCGGCGTTTGGTGCTGAAAGCTTGAGCCTGCAGGGAAGCTTGGCGGGCCTGCGACCGGTGGGCTGGCCCGAGGCGTCGGTGCGCGAGGGCTACGTGCGGCTCTTGGCGACGCTGCCGCTCACCGGCATCAGCGGCGCGGTTCGGCCCGTGGCAGCCGCTAAAGGAGCCCCTGCCCGCGCCTTTGACCTGTTCTTTTCCGGCAGCTACGGTGGGGCCAAGCGAGCCCTATGGACGGCGACGGGCCAACTGCGACCGTCGGTCGACTCCCGCGCGGTCGATGGCACGCTTTCCTTGCGGGCCGAACGCTTCTCGCTCGACAAGATCGCCGAGATCCTGCCTCCCTATATCCTCGAACCCGCGAACACCGAGATTGACGCAGCCATCGAGGCGAAGCTGGAAGGCCGCCGGGTTTCGTTCTCAGGCAAGCTGGATGTGAGCGGGCTGAGCCTGCTTCACGAGCGGCTGGCGAGCGAGCCGGTCAACGACCTGAGCTTTGGCGTCCATGTCGACGGCGCAGTCGACGTGGACAAGCGGCTTCTGGTAATCAACCAGGCGGAAGGTCGCTTCGGCAGTCTGGCTGTGGAGCTGGCCGGCTCGCTGGAACTGGTCCAGGGGACGTACCGTTTCAAGAATGGCCGCGAGCTGCGCTACCTGCCCAAGCTGGAGGCGCAGATTCGCGTGCCGCGGATTGCTTGCGCCAAGTTGCTGGCCAGCATCCCCGGGCCCATCGTTCCGCACCTCGATGGTTTCGTCTTGCAGGGTTTTTTCGAAGCTGATCTGCACACCAAGATCGACCTGGCCAACCTGGACGCGCTGGACCTGGGAGGGAAGGTCGGCATCAACGGCTGTCAGGTGCTCAAAGCTCCCGCCGAGGTCGCCGCGCTCGCGAAAAGCGAATCGGTGGTGCAGACCGTGGATGTTCCTCCTGAGCCGCCGGGCAACGGCAATACGGGCGTTATGACCTTCATCGTCGGACCTGACAGTCCGGACTTCGTCCCTTTCGCCAAAATCTCGCCCCACCTCATCAACGCGATCATGACCACCGAGGACTCGGGATTCTTCAAGCACCGCGGTTGGGTTTCGGCCGCGTTCAAGACAGCCCTGCGTCGAAACATCGAGAACGGCGGGGCTCGGCTGGGTGCTTCGTCCATCACCATGCAGATGGTGAAGAATCTGTTGCTTAGCAAAGAAAAGACGCTCTCGCGCAAGCTGCAGGAGCTGTTCCTGGTCTGGTATCTCGAGCAGGTCTTGCCCAAGGAACGCATCCTTGAGCTGTATCTCAATGCCATCGAGTTTGGACCCCGACTCTACGGGATTGGGCCAGCCGCGCAGCACTACTTCGGCAAGGCCGCGTCCGACATCACCCCGATCGAGGCGGCCTTCTTCTCATCCATCCTGCCCAGTCCCAAGCGACGCTACGTCCACTACTGCCATGGCGCGCTTTCGCCCGCCTGGGAAAAGTACCTGCGTCGCATCTTGACCCGCATGTACGAACGCAGCCGCCTGACCGAGGAGGAATACGCGGCATCCATGGCCTCGACTCTGAGCTTCGATCGAAGCGAGATGACTCTGACCGAGAAGCAGTGTCTCGACTGGGTCCGCCGCATCACCACCGCCAAACCCGAGCCCGAGACGGAGGCTGACGCCGATTCCCAGTGACCACTCCAAAGCTTCTCTGTGCACTCACCTCTCCCAAGCGCAGCGACGCCGCGGGGCGCCTAGCCGAAAGTCGTTTTCCAAAGCGAAGCTGCTCCTCCGGCAAGGCAATGAAGGGTGGCCGTGGCCGTGGCCGGAGTGATCCCTTTGGTTGCGGCCGTCAGGCTGCTCTGTATTCTCGGAGGCGGGCGGTTGTCCGATTGAGCCCGCATTTTTCGGCATCGGCCCAATGTCGCACTAAACTACACTGACACATGCCCAAGCGCGGCAGCAGGCCCGGCGCGGACCGCTTTGACCCGATCGACCCCATCCTGGCACTCGATCGGTCGCCGGGCGATTCGGCGGAACCAGACGCCAGGGCCCCAAGACCGAAGCGGCGTCGACGCAGCCAGAACCGATGGTGGCGGCTGCGCATCCTGCGGTGGCTGCTCCTATTGCTCTCGCCATTCGTGCTAGGCCTCGGCGCGCTCGCGGCCGTATTCTTCTATTTCAGTCACGATCCCAATCTGCCCAGCCTGGGCGGCATCGGTGACTACCATCCGCCCCAGATCACGCGCGTGCTCGATCGCGACGGCAACCTGATAGGCGAGATCGGCGCGGAACACCGGACCGTGGTGCCCTATGCCCAGTTCCCCAAGGTGCTGATTCAAGCCGTGCTGGCCGCCGAGGATGCCGACTTTTTCGAGCACGAGGGCTTGGACTACAAGGGCATGGTGCGCGCCCTTTTCGAGAATCTCATGCGCCGGGAATTCGCCCAAGGCGCCTCGACCATAACCCAGCAAGTGGTCAAGCAGATGCTGCTCTCACCCGAGAAGACCATGCGGCGCAAGGTGCAGGAGATCATCCTGGCGCGCCGGATCTCGCAGAAGTTCTCCAAAGAAGGAATCCTCGAGCTGTACCTCAACCAGATGTACTTCGGTCATGGCCGTTACGGTGTGGAGGAGGCGGCGCGTTTCTACTTTGGCAAGCCAGTGCGTGAAATCGACGTTGCCGAGGCCGCGCTGCTGGCGGGCATGCTGCAATCGCCGTCGCGGCTGTCGCCCTACAAGCACCCCGAGGCGGCCAAGAAGCGTCAGACCTACGTGCTCGGGCAGATGGCGAAGCTGGAGTTCATCTACGAAGGGACGGCGCGCAAGTTGGCCGAGGAGCCCATCGCCGTGGTTCCCGAGGGCGGCGCGCGCACGCACAGCATGCCCGAGGCGGTCGACAGTGTGCATCGCGAGCTGGTCGAGAAGTTCGGCGCCAACAAGCTCGGCACCCTTGGCCTGACGGTCAAGACCACCATCGATCCGCGTCTGCAAGCGATGGCGCGTCAAGCGGTAGAGCGTGGGCTGGAAGAACTGGATCAGCGCCAGGGGTACCGGCGACCAGTTCATGGCGCGGCTGGCAAGGCCGTGGAGAAGCACCGCCTGGAGCTGAAAGAGGATCACCCGAGCTTGGGCGATGCGGACATCGTGGAAGGAATCGTGGAGCGCGTGGAGAAAGATCCCAAGGATCCCAAGCGAGGCTTCCTGTTCGTCTTCGTGGGCGGCAGCACCGGTGTGGTCGATACCGTCTTGGAACCGCGCTACGGCTTGGGCACGCCGCCGCTCTTCGATCGCTTCCGTCCCGGTGATCTCGTACGTGTCCGGCTCGCGCCTGAGCGCAGACATGAGGGCGACCAGGAGACGCCCCTGGCCCTAGAATTGGGCCCGCAGGCGGCCATGGTGGTGCTTGACCCGGCCACGCGGGACATCCTGGCCTTGGTTGGAGGTTACGGCTACCGCGCTGGCGGCTTCGATCGTTCGCAGCGCGCGCAGCGCCAACCCGGCTCGGCGTTCAAGCCTTTCATCTACGCCGCCGCCATCGATTCCCAGCGCTACACCGCAGCCTCGGTCGTCAACGACAGCCCCGAGGTGTACAAGCTGTGGAAACCTCAGAATTACGACAAGGACAACTTCCGTGGCCCGGTCCGGCTGCGCACCGCTCTGGCGTTGTCCATCAATACCGTGGCCATCAAGCTCCTTTCCGATGTCGGTCTTGACGCCACCCGTGAGATGGCCATCCGCGCCGGCATCACCTCGCCCTTGCCCGACTCGCTCGAGCTTTCCCTGGCCTTGGGCGCCAACACGGTCACACCGATCGAGCTGGCCAACGCCTACGCGACCTTCGCGGCTGGCGGCCAGCACGGCACTCCGCGCCTCATCTCAGCTCTTGGCTCGGAAGCGATCCCCACGTCTTCGCTCGAACAGAATGTTCGTCCAGAGACGGCGTACATCATGGTGTCGCTCATGCGGAGTGTGGTCGAGGCGGGCACCGCGCGCGCAGCCGGGCTCAAGTTGCAGCGGCCCGCGGCGGGCAAAACCGGGACGTCCAATGGCAGCCGGGATGCCTGGTTCGTCGGGTTTACGCCCGAGTTGCTGGCTGCCGTGTGGGTCGGTTTTGATGATGGCAAGAGCCTGGGGCACGGCGAGGCCGGTGCTCGGACTGCGTTGCCGCTGTGGATCGACTTCATGGTCAAGGCCATGGCCGGCCGGCCGGTGCGCGATTTTGGCCAGCCGCCGGGAGTGGTCGTGGTCCAGATCGATCCAGGCACCGGACTTCTTCCCGCGCCCGGCGCCGAGGGTGTCAACGAGGTCTTTTTCGATGGCACCGCGCCCAAGGAAACCGCGGCTGCGCCTGGCGAGCAGGCCAGCCCGGATCAGATGCTGCTCGAGAAGAACGAGTAGTTAGAGCCTGCCGGGTAGTTCCGTTTCAGCGCAGGTCGGCCCGCGTGTGCGTGAGCGACCAGCGCGGCGCGGCCTACGTGGGCGACTCGCGTGAGCGCGACGGGCGAGCGCGAAGCGCGAGGGGTGGGCAGGGCATAGGCGTTAAGCGAATCAACGGCGGAATGAAACGGCCATTCGCGATTCGAGGACACAAGCGTTCGATGGGTCACCCCTCTCCCTATCGGGCTCGTCCTTACCCAGAAAGCTAGGTG
>PMIX01000022.1 GCA_003158395.1 Myxococcales bacterium
GTCTATCCCAATGGAGACGGCAAGCGGGACATTCCCGACTATACGGAGATGTTCCCAAATTGGGTGCTGCGATACTATCAGACTACGGGCGATACCGCCTTGTTGACGGCTGCCCACGATACAGCGCAAAATGTCGCCGAATATGTCTGGCGCTACGTCAATAGCACGACCGGGCTTGTAACCAACCTTGCGGGCGGGAGCGGCCAATATCAGTACGGCATCATCGATTGGCCCGCGGAGGAGCGCTTTGGCTACGATATGAACACGACGGCCCGGGCCACAGTGAACATATTGGCAGTCGATGTGATGCGTAGTATGGCCGCCATTGCTGCTGCTCTGGGGCGTGCGGCCAGTGAGGTGAGTCTCTACCAGGGGCGCGCCGATCAACTGACCACGGCTATCAACGCGAAACTGCGACGGGCGGACGGAATGTACATTGACGGTCTTACGTCGACCGGAACCCAAAGCGCGCACGCCTCGCAGATTGCGAATTCCTACGCAGTGGGGTTTGGCGTGGCTCCCTCGTCGAGCTGGTCGCAAATTTCCAGCTACGTTGCCGGACTGGGCATGCAACAAGGTCCCATGACCGCGCACTGGTTGCTGAAGTCCCTCCACGATGCCGGAAGACCCGACCAGGTCATCGCGCGTCTGACCGACCAAACCGGTCTGGGTTGGGCCAACATTCTGGCACAAGGGGGAAGCTTTACGTGGGAATCATGGACAGCACCTGCTTTGGGCGAAAGCGAGTCCCACGGCTGGGGCGCGCAGGCCCTCGTCGATATTGTTGAATCGCTGCTGGGGTTGCAGGTGACTGGGCCGGGCGCGTCGGCGATTCTTATCGCTCCGCCCGCGACAGGGCTCAGCTCTGCCAACGGGGCGGTTCGCACCGAGCGTGGCACTGTACAAATTGCCTGGAGCCGTCCGGCGAATGGCGGCCTGACGCTGGACCTAACCGTTCCAGTGAACGTGGGCACAACCGTGATGCTGCCCGTCACCAAACCGGCGAGTACCTCAGCGAGCGGTGCGGGCCGGCCGACCTTCGTTGCGGAAACCGCGGCTCAGGCCACGTACGTGGTCGGATCGGGACAGTCTTCGTTCATTGTGGCGAACTAGCGTCTCCGGATGGGAGAGTCTTCTGACGCAGAAAAACCCATTCGAAAGAACTAGGCACCATGAAAAGAATCAAGTTCCCCGGGCTGCTGGTCTTCGCTGCGCTGGTCGGCGCGAACCTCGGCTGTGGCAAGTCGGGCGGAGGGGGGAGTGGCGGTTCGATCGCGACGGGAGGTGCGATGGCCAGCGGCGGGGTCACCAGCCAGGCAGGCGAAAGCGGCACCGGAGGCACGGTTGCGAACGGCGGCGCGACTAGCCTGGGAGGCTTGCCAGACAGCGGAGGCAGGACGAGCGCGGGTGGCATCAACGCATCAGGTGGATCCAATGGTGGAGCCGACGCCGCTCTCGGAGGCTCGACCGGGACGGGCGGAGCGGTCACTTCGGGCGGTTCGCGGGGCATGACCGATGCTGCCGCCGGAGGTTCGACCGGGACGGGCGGAGCAATCGGCGGTGCGACGGGAGCAACCGGTGGTTCGGCCGGCGCGCGCAGCCTGGACGGTGGCATTACCTCGGGCGCGTGGTCGATGGGCTACTACGCTAGCTGGGCGCCCGATCAATACCCGATCCCAGAAATCGAATGGTCCGGGCTCACGCACATCGCGATGGCGTTCTACTTGCCGAATCAAGACGGCTCGATGACCCTGGCCGGCGGTAACCCGCAGCTTGCCATCAATCTCATCGCGGCCGCTCACGCCAACGGCGTGAAGGCCATCGCATCCATTGGTGGAGCCGATTCGCAGAGCGGGTTCCAAGCTGCGACTGCCAGCGGCAGCGTAGCCAGCTTCGCCGCCAACCTGGTTTCGCTGGTGACCACTACGGGCTACGACGGCATCGACATCGACTGGGAGCCGATGGACAAGACCGACGAGCCCGCGGTGATCGACATTGCCAATCGCATCCGCAAGGCAAAACCGGGCGCACTGCTGACGATTCCCATCGGCGCCATCAACGTGAATCTCGGCGCCGACCTTTCCGGGTTCCCGACCATCGCCGCCGCGTACGACCAGCTCAATATCATGTCGTATGGCCAGGCGGGAGCGTGGTCGGGATGGAAGAGCTGGCACTCGAGCGCGCTCTACCAGACCGATTCTGCCACGCCCATATCCATCGACTCTACGGTGAAGCTCTACCTCGCGGCGGGCGTACCCGCGGCCAAGCTGGGCATCGGCATCGGGTTCTATGGCCTGTGCTATTCGTCGCCGGTCACCGGCCCCGACCAAGCGCTGAACGGTTCCACTCTGCTCGCGAGCGACGGCACGATTTCCTACGCAAACATCATGACCAATTACTACAGCGCGAGCGCACGCCAATGGGACAGCCTCGCCCGCGTGCCCTACCTGTCATTCAGTGCCCCACATGCGCCCGATGGATGCACCTATATTTCCTACGACGACGAACAGTCGATTGCGGAAAAGGGCACCTATTTGAAAGCCAAAGGTCTGGGCGGCGTCATCGAGTGGGAGCTCAACGAGGGGTACTTGTCGTCGGCAGCGGCCGGGCAGCGAAATCCGCTACTCAAGGCGATCCACGACAACGTATTACATTGAGCAAGGCCAATTCTCATGCCAGGTAAGCACTAGAACATGCTTGGATGCCCAAGAGAAATCTTTAGTCGCATATTATTCCCCTTCCAATGCTTCGCGGGCGGTGTCCAGTCGACACCCTGGAAAATCGCGGCCCTCGCTGCCGCGGCCCGAGGCGCCTCCGAGTTCGCGAAGAAGCTCTATGCAGGCATTCGCGACGCATCACAGATGCGAAGCGGGCCGATCTGGGGACGCGAGCTTTCCGCTACTGGTCCGCGTAGCGTTTTGCCGCCGCCAGATCCCCACGGAGCTCCTCGGCGGTCCGGCGCGGGCCATAGCCGGGCGTGTCGCGCTGGATGCGCCATCCTTCTCTGAGCGGGCCGGCGTCCACGACGTCGAAGCCGAATTGATCAATGAGACGGCTGACGGTCGCTTTCGCCGATTGGTCATCTCCCGCGATGACCAGATAATCCCAATAGTTGCCATAGTGGTCAGGCTAGCACCGGCCGCTTGTTCTGCAAGACGACACCGCCGTATCGCGCAATAGCTGCGCCCAACCCCGCCCGTAACAGCAATATGGCCGCCAACATCGGACTAGGACGGCCACGTTGGCCAAAGAGGATAGCCGATGCAGACTGGCGAAACCGGCACAAGCAGGCGATACGCAATGCGATCCCGAACGGGACCATGGTCGCAAAGGCCAGGACCGGCCGCCAGCCGCAGCCGTCGCGCAGTCCTGACACTCGCACTTCTTGCCGTAAGTCTCGGCCCACGACAAGGACACGCCCAGTCTCTGCCTGTGCCGCAAAACGCTGCGTCGGTGGCGGCTGCTGGGGACGCGCTCCTTCAACGACTCTCCAATGTCGCCGCGAAGATGACTGGCAATGCCTCAATTGCCGTCAATGATGTCGCTCACCAACTGTCAGCAAACATTGGACAGCTGCGCACGATGGCTCACGACGACATCGAAAAACCCCTGGCAAGCGCAAGCCTTGAGGTACGCGCCCTTGCCGACCAGATTGGCTGTGCCACCGCGCGAATCGATGCCCTTCTTTCACGGCAACAGCAATGTCTGTTTCAGGATCTAGACATATTCCTTGCTGGCCTCGAAACTGAGCTTCTGGCACTGAAGGCTGGCGTCCCCTTGGTCGAAGAGGGGCGACCTCGCGTTGCCTCATTCAAGTTCGGCGATCACCTGCCAAACCTGGTGCCCCCCGACGGTGGGCGGTTCGTCGTTAGTGGATCTCGCTTGTGGAGTGGGCTCGAAGCCGCAGTCGACGTCACGGATGAATCGCGCAACGTGGTCCTTCGTAAGCTGACCGCCAAGCGTGCCAACGATGATGACAGTATTTCACTTACACTAGACCGGGGTGTGATCAGCGCCAACGCGGGGAAGTGTCTTCAGTTGCATCTCCGGACGAAAGACAGAAAGCCATTCTGGCACTTCTTTCACAAGAACGAGAAGCTGTCGGCAGACCTATTCGTCCCCATGTGCATCGCTGAAAACAATTCACAAGTTGTCGTCGCGTCGGGAATCGACTACTCGTGCCGACGGATGGAGCAGCGTCATCTGGAACCCCAGGGCTTCCGGTTCGACAACAGTTCCTGCGACGCTTTGAAGAAAGTAACCCTAAGCAAGGGGTGGTCCGTTCCGCCTGGCTGCGCCATCACAAGTCTCGAGGTGCACCCTGACCACGTCCGCAATCGGTACGGCATAGACGTTGCGTTCAAGGGCAGTGTGGCGACCGCGTCGGGCTGGATCGACACCGCGTCCTGTGCGGAGTTCTGCGCAGCCCCGATCGAATGGGGCGGCTGTGGGATGCGCGTGGAGAAGCTTCTCCATTCAACGATCTGGTCGAGCACAGTGGTCCCCATCGTCTCGTGTGAGGCCTCCGAGGAGAAACACGGCGAAGCGCAGTCAAATGCCACGCCAATCACCGCTCCGCGGACTGAGGTTTGCCTCGATCTCCTCAAGGATTGCGACTCCAACGCGAGCTCGTTCTGGTACACAGTCTCGCATGTGATCGGGACGACTCAATCTGAAGTGCTGTACGCGAGCCCGCGGGTCAACGCGAATTCCGCGGGGGCCAAGGACCCGGGCGGCAAAGCGTCGTCCTACGAGGTGTCCGCTCGCTACATCACTCGTCGCACCAACGGAAAGGTTCGGATCTGTGTCGACCTGGTCTCTAGCGGGTGCGGCTACTGAACCGGACCGCGAAACCAACAACGAGTACTCCAAGCTCCTGCGCGACAGGGTCGGTGAGGCTGAGGAGAAAGCCGCTGCCGGGCGCCGGGAGAAAGGCATCAAGCTCCTCGGCCGCAAGGGCGTCCTACAACAGCACTGGAACTCGCGTCCAGGCACGCGCGAGCCTCGCCGTGGGCTTTCGCCGCGTGTGGCCGCCTGTCCGGTTCGATGTGGCGGATTCAAGGCCGCATCGTCAACGGGAAACCTGGGCCTTTTACGGCTGTGGGGGAGCTCAGGCTGGCGATGACATTGAAGGACACGAGCGTGGTGAAACTGGCATCCGAGTACACGGATATCGCGCCAAACGTGTTGCTACACGTGAGCGACTCCGAGCTTGTCGTCACTCGTGCCGACGAGGCGTGTCTCCAACGTGACCTGGCGAGTAAGCCGTCCCTGGGAAGCGGAGGGGCTAGGTTCTCGGTCACGAAGGGGAAACTGTACCTACTGACACTCCCCGACCAGGTCGGCACCGTTCGTCGCGGCGGGGTGGAGCCCGCGCCCGAGACGCCCGGGCCTGCTGTGGTCACCCCACCGCCCCCGAAACCGAAAAAGCCCAGCGTGGCGCTGCCCAGCCTGTCCCAAGGTGACATCGTCAGTGCCATGAAGGAGGTGCAGCAAAGGGTGCGGGACTGCTACAACCAGTACAAGGTTCCGGGCGTCGCGAATGTCAGCATCTCGGTGTCCAAGGGAGGCCGGATCGCCTCAGCGAGCGTGGCGGGCAGGTTCGCGGGAACGCCAAGTGGGACATGCGTGGAGGCTGCGGTCAAGACAGCGAGGTTCCCTCCCTGCGAGGCGATAAATTTCCCCTGGCCGGTCCAGCTTCACTAGGAATCGGCGCCGAAAAGAGCCGCACCCCAATGACTATCCACCTGGATTTGCGGCTATGTTCTCATCCGCCCCGTCCCAGTAGTATTCCCTTCAGGACAACGCCAACCACAAGAGCGCGAAGTGTGACAAATGGATCTTGTATTTGGGCTAATTGCTTTCTACTTGCTCACGGAATTCTTCTATCTTGGCCGGAACCTCGGGAAGCCCATTCCCCTCTCGGCTTCCGCGCCGTTGTGCCGGCGCCCGGATCTCCCACTGCGATCGGCACCGAATATTTGCCTTCGGCAAGCAACTTGCACAGCGCGATTGCCGACAATCTCGGCATGTCCCTTCCCCGAGTTGCCGCCACAACCCCCTCTCGCTGCCGCGCGCCCGGCCGGTCGTAGATCCGAAGGGGCGCGGCGCTTCTGGATAACTGCCGTGCCGGCATCGCAGCAGGGCGCGCTGTTCGCGCCGCTCCGCCTGATCGCTCTGATCAAGGCATTGCCCTAGCGCCGCCGGCGCAGTCGTTGCAACAAGAAGGCGACACCCAGCAAGGCAAAGGGTAGCCTGGGCGTGCTTGGGGCGCTCTGGCCCAGATNNGCCCAGATCACAGTCGCAGCCCGACTGGCCCAACCGCGCAGTGGTGCCCGCGTCGGGCGAGAGCGAATTTCCTTTGCCATCGGCGCTGGCGGAGTCGGGCGCCGGCAAATCCCGGTTGCCATCGGGACGGCCGCCGTCGGGGCCTCCGCCACTGCCTCCACCTGCGCCGCTGCTGAGACCACCGCTCGCGCCACCCGCCCCGCCCGAAACCATGCCACCTGAACCACCTGTTCCTCCAATCATGGTGGTGCCGCCGGCGCCGCTGCCGCCGACACCGCTCGCGCCACCTCGTCCACCAGCGCCGCCCGCGAGCAAACCACCTGCACCAGCCGCACCGCCCGCGCCGCCTGTGATTGTACCACCGAACGCAGTTGCGCCGCCCGTGATTGTGCCGCCGAACGCAGTTGCGCCGCCGGTGATTGTGCCGCCGGAGCCACTTGCACCACCACGTCCGCTTGTTCCACCTGTGGCAGAGCCACCGAAGCCACCCGCGCCACCCGTGCCGTCATCGGGAGCATTGGGGTCAATACACAGGCCGGCGCCATCGCAGACCTGAATCGACCCGCAGGGCGTTCCCCATTGCGGATAGTCGCAGGCGCCTGCGCCATTGCAGGTCGAGCGACAAGAGGGATGACCGCGGCCACATTCGTTCTCTGGATCGCTGCCCACGGCATAGCCAGAACACTTGCCGGCGAGATTGGCCTGGTTACACGACACGCATTTGCCGTCGCAGGCGTTCTCGCAACAAACGCCATCCACGCAGAAGCCAGAGGCACATGCAGTCGCGCTCGAACAGGCGATGCCATTCTTGCTCTTGCAACCGCCGCTGCCATCGCACGCTTGTCCGTCAGAACAGCTACCGAGAATTTCCGTACCCGCAGCTGCCTGCATGCAGGTGCCTTCATGGCCGGCCACACTGCACGATTGGCAGGCGCCCGAACACGCCGCGACTGCGCAGCACACTCCCTCCACGCAGAAACCGGAAGCGCAGGTCAACGCCGTGGTGGCGGTGCAACCCTCGCCGTTACCGAGATTCGCCACTTTGTACTCCCAGGTTTGGCTTACGCCCGCGTTCGACAGATCGTCCTGGGTCGGACCCACTGGCGAAAGATTTCCCGGGACGCCGCCACCGAAAAGCACCATCATGCCGCGCCGGCTGTCGAAAACCATGGTCGGTGGGGTGGCCAAGTTGGGGCCAGTGGGCAAGGTGCGCAGGTACCAGGTTGCGTTCTTAGTATCCAGCTCCCATGTCTTGAGGCCGGCAGCCTCGGTCGAGGCCGTCGCGTTGGTTGCCGTGACCTGCCGGCGGCGCAGGCTGTCGTAGGCAAAGACAGGGAAAGGTGGGGAGCCCCAGTCGCTAGGCGAGGTGCCGAAATCAACCACCTCGCCGCTGTCTCGAAATGCCCAGCCGGCCGTAACGGGATCCCACTCCCAAAAGACGCTGTTGCTCTTTGTGCCGCTCCATTGGCTCTCGCCCTCAAATACAAACATCTTCTGCAGGCCTTCGTCGAAGGTCACGAACGGACCAGTGGTGTTCCAGCCCGGCTGGCTCACCAAAAACGCGTCCTGGGGCGCGACCGAGACGGGAACGGGTGTGCGGTTGGTCCAGGTCGACTTGCTGCCATCCCACTCCCAGATCGCGTAGTTTGCGTCGGCGTAGAGCAACACTGTTGCACGCCCTGTATCGGTCACCATGGCATGCCCGTAGATTTGTCCCGGGCTCGACGTCGGGTGGAGCTGGGTCCACTGGCGGGTGCCGCTCTGCCATTCCCAGGTGTCATTGAGACCCAGCGCATTGCTGTCCATCAACGACTCGGTCGTGCCGCCGAACAATATGAGCGATTTGCGGAATGGATCGTAGGCCATTGCCGTGTTGCCGCGGGCAGCGGGTCGCACGTCACTCTTGACCTCTAACCATGCGCTCCCGTCCCATTCCCACAAGTCGTCCAGCATCTGGCCCATGTTGTCCTGACCGCCGAACACGTAGGACTTGCCCGTGCCAGGGTTGAAGGCCATGGCGTGACGACCGCGCCCGCTCGGCACGTTCCGTGACGGCGCAAGGTTCGCGAATTTGGGGGTGGCGGGGTCCAACTCCCACAACTCCGCTGTGGCGAGCGTCTGCACGCCAAACCCCGTGTCCGGGAAGGTGACCAGCCCCGCCACCAGATCGAGGCGGGTCAGCGCGTTGTCGGTGACGAGCGAGGCGTACATGCGCGGCAAGGGCAGATTGGGCTCGCTGCCGGTAAGGCGCTGCTTCCACCCCGCCGTGGTCGGGTTCCAGTCCCAAACGTCGGCCAGGCCGTTCCCAGAGTCGATGTCCCAACCGCCCACCAACACGGTCATGCCGCGCCCGGGGTCGTACGCCATGCCGTGGCCGCAGCGCGCGCTCGGCTTGCTGCCCGTGGTCGTGCGTTCAGTCCAGACCGACCTTCCCGGATCCCATTCCCATGTGTCCTGCATGGGGGTGCCGTCCACATCAGCTTGGTCTTTCTGCATTCCTCCGACCAAAATGGCGAGGCTGCGCTTGCTGTCCCAGGCCATCGCGGAGTCGTATCGGGCACTGGGAGCAACCGGGGGGGCAAGTTGAGTCCACGCAAACTTGGCGGAATCCCACTCCCAAGTATCACCAAACGCGAGTGAGACGCCGTTCCCATCGTTGAACTGGCCGGCGAGACCGCCGCCAAAGAGCAACACCTTGCCGGAGGATTTCTCGAACACCATGCTGTGCTGGCTACGGCCGCCAGGCGCCAAGCCGGATTCGGTGCGATCGGTGAAGGTGCCGCCTGTGGGATCCCATTCCCAGGTGTCAGCGAGATCAAAGTTGGTGGTCGAACGTCCGCCAAAGATGAGAAACACGTTCCGAGTCGAGTCGAAAACCATGCTTGCGCCCGAGCGCGCGATCGGCTTGCTGCCGGAAGGGGTGCGGTCGGTCCATGTGCTGGTCGCGGGATTCCACTCCCATAGATCCTGGCGCGCCTCCAGGTAGGGATTGAGGTTCACGCCGGACAGTCCGCCGAACACGACCAGTACCTTGCGAGTCTCGTCAAAGGCGGCCGACTGCAGGTAGCGCGGGGGCGGACTAGCCGGCAGGGGAGGGTCAACGCGGGTCCAAGTGGCGAATTCGCTCGCAGGCACAGTGCCTAGGGCCGCAGGGGAGGACTCAAAACGAGGGTCGTTGCCCGAAGGGGCCTCGGAACAGGTGGAGAACAGAAGGAGCGCCGCTAGAGCACCCACTCGCCGTCGATATCGGCCCAGGCGCCTCCACGAGAAAACAACACCGAGCAAGGTGAAGAGTAACCCTGACCTGTCTGCAGGAGTCTGGCCCAGATCGCAGTCGCAACCCGAGTGGCCGAGTCGCATCGTGCTGCCCGCGTCGGACACGCTCGAATCTCTTCCTCCGCCGGCGCTGCCCGCATCGGGCGCGCTCGAATCTCTTGCGCCCTCGGGACTGCCCGCATCGGGCGAAATCGCGTCTCTTCCGCCGTCGGGACTACCGCTGCCGCCGCCCAAGCCACTGCCTCCACCTGCGCCGCCGCTGATGCTGCCCCCCGCCCCGCCCGTGGCGGTGCCGCCGGCATCGACAATGTCGCTGGGACCGCAGGCGAAAGGATCAGGAACAACGCATGCGCCAGCGCCATCACAAATCTGACAAGGCCCGCAGATGGTTCCCTGTTGCGGCGAATCGCACGCACCCGCGCCGTTGCAGGTCGGGCGGCAAGTGCCGTTGCCCGAACCGCATTCGTTCTCTGGATCGCTGCCTACCCCGTAGCCAGAACAATTGCCCGCGCGATTGGGCTGGTTGCATGAAACGCACTTGCCATCGCAGGCGCTCTCGCAGCACACTCCATCCACGCAGAAGCCCGAGGCGCACACACTCGCTCTCGAACAGGCGAGGCCGTTCTTGCTCTTGCAATTGCCGCTGCCGTCGCATGCCTCTCCGTCGGCGCAGCTACCGACAACTTCCGTGCCCGCGGCCGCGGATGCACAGGTGCCTTCGTGACCGGCGACGGCGCAAGATTGGCAAGCGCCGAAACAGGACGCCGTTGAGCAACAAACACCCTCCACGCAGAAGCCGGAGGCACAGGCCGACGCCGTAACAGCAGTGCAACCCTCGCCGTTGCCGAGATTCGTCACTTTGTATTCCCATGTCTCGTTCGTGTCCCCGTACCGACCGTTGCCGCCGAAAAGCACCACCACGCCTCGCTGACTGTCAAAGGCCATGGCTGCACCGACAAGCGGGCCTGTTGGCGGCGAGATGAGGCGTTGGTACAGGGTTGGACCTTCGGTATCGAATTCAAAGGTGGAGCCCGGCCAAGTCAACAGAACCTGCCGCTGGCGCAGGCTATCGAAGGCCACGTAGGGAGATCCGTTGCTGCTACCCACGCTGACGGCGTCGCCACTGTCTCGACGCGTCCACCCGCCCGAGATGGGATCCCACTCCCAGAAAGCGACGTCGCCTCCATTGTGCGGATCATCGAGGAGAAACACCTTCTGGCGGCCATCGTCGAAACTCGCCAACTGGCCCTGTGGCCCAACCGGTGCGCCCGCGAGCGAGACGGGGGTGCGGTTGGTCCAGGTCGTGTTGCTGCCATCCCACTCCCAGATCCCGCTCGATAGATCATCGGCAGACCTGGGGACTCCGGGGGTGGGATAGGCGTAGGCGCCACTGGATCGGTAGCCGCTGATGAGCAGAATTTTCCCACGCCCGGAATCGGTCACCATGCCGTGCCCAGCGCGAGGCTCTGGGCTGGACTTCGGGTAAAGCTGAGTCCACTTGCGAGTGTCGCAGTTCCACTCCCAGGTATCACCGAGCAATCCGTATGTGGTTGTGGTTCCACCGCCGCCACCTTTCCCGCCGCTGAACAGGATGAGAGACTTCCGGGTTGGGTCGTATGCCATCGCCGGCTCCTCGCGGGCGGCGGGACGCACATCACTCTGGACCTCGACCCAGTTGGTCCCATCCCACTCCCACAGTTCGTCCAGGTCGGCCGCAGTCATGGACTCGCCGCGGCCGCCGAAGATGTACATCTTGCCACTCGACGGGCAGAAGGCCATGGCGTGACCGTCACGCGCACTCGGCCAGGCTTTCTGTGGCGGCGTGCGGTTGGTAAAGGCGGCCGCGGCAGGATCGAGTTCCCAGATCTCCGCAGAGGGGGCTGAGCCGTACTGTGGGTTTCCGGGAAACTGGGTGGCAGACTGGTCGAAGAAGACCATGCCCGCCAGCAGGTCGAGGCGGTTTCGCGCAGAATCGGCAATCAGTGAGGCGTATATGCGCATGGCTGGCAGGTTGGGCTCGCTGCCGGTGAGCCGCTGCGTCCACACTGCCGTGGTCGGATCCCATTCCCAAAGATCGGCCAGGCCGTTGCCGGTTGCGATGTCATAGCCGCCCGCCAGCACAATCAATCCGCGGCCGGGGTCGTACGCCATGCCGTGGCCAAAGCGCGCGTTCGGCTTGCCCCCCATGGTCGTGCGATCGGTCCAGCCCGGGTTGGCCAGCTCGGCCGGATCCCACTCCCAGATGTCCTGCTTGGGGACGCCAACCAGACCGGCTGGTGGAACTTCCATCCCACCGAACAGGACGGCGCGGCTGCGCTTGCTGTCCCAGACCATGGCCGAGTCATATCGGGCACTGGGTGCGGCGACAGGCGTGAGCTTGCTCCACTTGCCGGTGGCGGGATCCCATTCCCAGGTATCTCCAAACGCGCTGGCACTGGTCGCATCGACGCTGCCGTTGATTCCAATTCCGGCGAGGGCGCCTCCGAAGAGCAGCACCTTGCCGGTGGACTTCTCGAACACCATGCTGTGCTGGCCGCGGGCGTCCGGTGGCGTACTCTCGCTCGTGCGGTCGGTGAAATCGCCGCTTCCCGGCTCCCATTCCCAGGTGTCCTGGTAGTTGCCGTAGGTGGTCTCACTGGTCTGCGAGCGGCCACCGAAGATGACGAATTTGTTGCGAGCAGAGTCAAAGACCATGCTTGTGCCCGAGCGCGGGCTCGGCTGGCTCGGCATGGCCCCGGACGGATTCCGGTTGGTCCAGGTGCCGGTCGCGGGATCCCACTCCCACAGGTACTGGGACGCCGGCAGAGGCTCAGTAATAAAGGTCATGCCGCTGAGATAGTTCCTCTGTCCGCCGAACATGACCAGCACCTTGCGGGTCTCGTCAAAAACAGCCGTCTGCAGAAAGCGCGGGTCGGGGCCCTGCGCGGGGGGGGGAATGAGCGTCCAGGTGGCGACTTCGCTCGCAGGCACGACGCCCAGGGCCGCGTGGGTAGACTCCATTCCAGGGTCAGGCCTGTCTGCGGGGTGGTCTTCGTTGCAGGCGGCGAGTAGGTTCAGAGCAACTACGGCGCTTCTTCGCAATTTCATGAAGGTTCTCCAAGGGCTGGTCGGTCAGGACGTTGTGGCGATCGCCCACAACAGCGAGGCAACGGTTTCTGATTGCAGATTGGCTTTGCCCGTCGGCAAAGCGCATCCCTTTCCCCGCGCGGGTGAGCACGAGAACAAATCGTCGAGAGAATCGGAAAATGGATCTAAGGGTCTTGGGTGAAGTGGACAGCCGCGACAGTGCCAGTTATTCCATTGACGGTGCCGGTGGCGGTGTTGACGGGAATCGCCAAATAGAAGATGGCCTGTGGGCCAGAGTTAGAAGAACAGGCCGTTGTCGAACACGTGCAGACGAAACCGGTGCAGAGATCATACTTTCCGCAGTCGACAGCGGTTTTTCGCCCGTTGGCGGGATCCTGCTGATAGCACTGGTCAGGACTGCCGTTGGTGCCGATGATGCGATCACCTGGCCAGTTTGACAGGCACGTGCTGCTGCCGTCGACTGGCGTTTGCGCTGCGCACCAATCTGACCACAACTCGTTGTTGGAGATACCGAACTCAAGCTGCCAAGGTGCCGCCTCCCCAGAAACAATGGAGTAGGCAAACCCCTCGGCCCAATAGACGCCGAGGGGGGCGTTCGCGATCAATACCGAGTAGTCAGGTGGGTACCCGACGTTCGGGTCGGTGGCAGGTGGCGGCGGCGGGCCATCGCCTAGGACAACCATTCCGCTGACCCGGCCATTTGCATCGACGGAAAGCGCGAGCCTGATCTCATTTGAGCCGGACGGAAACTGGTAGCCATCCACGTGTCCGGTCCACGTGGTCGGGCCCGGGACAAGTGGTTTGAGAACGCCCACGTCGGCGGCATCGTCCGTCCCGGCGGCCGCGTCGGCGTTTCCCGAACCGGCGTCGGGTTGTTCCACAGAGTAGCCATCCAGGCTCGGTTGACTGGCTTCAGCGCCACCTGAATCGGCGTCGCTTTCGGGTTGTTTCACATCCAGGCTCGGTTGTCCGGCGTCTGTGCCACTGTTGCTGCCGTGGTCGGCGTCGTTGTCAGCGGGAATAGGCACGTCCGCGCTTTCCGCGTCGCCCTTTGCCTGCGCGGCATGGGTGGCGCCGTGTGGTTGGTCGCTTTGAACGCAGACCGGGGCAAGAATGAGAAGGCAACCAAGGCCAGCCAGCTTCGCGACTCTGCATCGGCCATTCGACATGGGCTTCCCTTTCCTGACGCAGATCACGGCTGGTTCCCCTCGAACCCGGCCAGCCGTTCTTTCGCTTCGACAGTGAAACGACCGCTGGGGTAGCGGTCGAGGTAGCGGTGCAGCCAGTGCGTGGCGGAAACCCGGCGGCCGGCGTCGGCCAGGGTTCTTCCGGCCGCAAACAGCGCGGTCTCGCCGGCCGGCAAATCGCCAAAGCGTTCGGCCACGACTGCGTAGGTGGCGATGGCCTGATCGATCTTGCCTCGCGCCTGCGCGCATTCCGCCAGGAGGGTGCGCGCCTCGGCCTCCTGTCGCCGTTCTCTGCTCCCGGCGAGAATTGACGATGCTTCCTTTTCGGCGCGTGCTACCTGGCCGTTGGCCAGATCGCGCCGCGCGCGCGCGAGTTGCTCGGCGACATCAGCGGGCTGTGCTGCGTGCGTCCGCCGCTCGGGCTGTGCCGCCGGCTCGGAAATTGCCGGTGCGACTTGCACTGGCGACCATGTCTGGCCCATCTGCAACCGCGCGACCAGGACACGGCCGTCGGGCGCCAGCACGCGAACCGTCCCGCGCGAGACCTCCACGTGAGCGGCGTCAACCGTGAAGCGCGTGCCCAGGACCTCGACCACGAAGGCGTCCGTGATCACACGAAATCCTCGTTGCAATGCGGGATCCACGTCCAGTTCAATCGCGCCGGAATCGAGTTTCACCGTGGCAGCCTTCTCGTTCCACGAGATCGACGCGCGACGCACGGCACGCACGCGCGCGTGCGCCACCGCGACCTCGACTCCGGCAGGAAGATCGCGTGGCTCGCTCGCCAGCGGCGTCTCCTGCGGCCGCAGGTTCGGCCGCTCCACCAGCGTGGGCTGCAGCGGGCGTTCGCTCCCGCGCATGATCACCAGGGCGACGGTGGCGGCAAGCGCGCCGCCCAAAACCACAGTCCCCACTGTCAACGCCGATCGGCTCTTCCAGAAAGGCGGCTTGCAAGCCTGCTCCAATCCCTGTCGCAAGGCGCGCTCGATCGTGCGCTCTCGCGCTGCCGGCGTCCGGCTCGGCATCACGCCGACAGCAAGCACGATCTCATCGAGCAGGCGGGCCTGCTCCCGGCAATCGCCGCAGGTCTGCAAATGTGCGTCCAGAGCGTCTTGCTCGTTCGCGGACAGACCGGCAGCCCGCGCCGCCAGCAGCGCCCTCGTGCGACCACAGCCGATCAGTTTCATGACCGTTCCTCCCGGGGCGCCAGCTCACGCAGCGCCGGATCACGCCGGACGCGCGCCATCAGCGCCCGCCGCGCCCAGAAGATGCGGGACTTCACTGCCATACGGCTGGCGCCCACGATCTGCGCGATCTCCTCGATGGGGCGTCCCTCGATCACGTGCAGAATGAAAGCGATCCGCCGTTCCGGTCCGATGGCAGACAAGTGGGCGTGGATCCTTTCCACCCGCCGCCGGCCATCAGCAATTCCGTCGGGCGACGCTCCCGGATCCACGGGCTCGGCCGACGCAGCCACCAGGTCCAGGGGAACGCTTCGGCGCTCGACCGGCCGGCGCAGGTGCCGGCGGAAGACGTTGATCGCGATACCGTTCAGCCAGCTACCCACGGAAGCGTCGCCGCGAAACCCGGGAAAGGCCGCGATGGCAGTCACCAGGGTGTCCTGCACGAGATCCTCGATGTCGGCCTTGGGGCCGACCATGTGCGCCACGAAGCGCTCCAGCGTCGGCAGGTGCGCCCGGAAAACCGTCTCCAGCGCGGCCCGATCTTTCTTCCGGCATGCCTCGATGAGGGCTGGATCAGGCGTTGCTGAAACTTGCATGGCATGGCTCAGGACCACGATCAGTAAGTGCCAGAAGGGCGCGGGTCGGTTGCAGGAAATCGTCCGCCACTTGCATCAACCCCTTGCGGTCAGCGGGGCGAGAAGACCAGCGATAGGTCCGCCATCGGCCGGACGTGCCCGTAGTCGAGGAATTCCCGGCCCCCGACCGCGAAGCTCACGTCGCGCAGCGGAAGCGCAGCACCCGCGGCGATCCGGGCCTCGACGCCGGCGCGGATCCGAACCCGGGCGTCGAACCTGCCGGAAAGCGCCGGAACCATGTGCCAGCTTGTGCCCGGCGCATCCGCTCCCGAGGTGTCGGCGCGCAAGAGCCAGCCCTCGGCCTGCGCGCCTGCGCCCAGGGAGAAGCGCGCCCACACCCGCAACACGCGTGCTCCGACCGCGAAGTCGGTCTCGCCCACGGTCAGCTGGGTGCCGGAATCGTCGATGACCGCGGTCGACACCAGACGACCGGCAGCGAACGTCTCGACCGCCCATGCCGGCGTGACCAGCCGCCATCCGAGTTCACCCAACAGGCCCTCGCGGATCCCGGTCCCGGCAGTCGGCAGCGCGCCCCACAATCCCAGGCTCGCCAGCCACGTGTGATGGCGCGCGGGCAGAGTCGGGACGGCCGGCGCGAGACAACGAAGCGGCGGCGATGGCGCGGGCGGCGGCGGCGCAAGCGCCATGAGTGGTCCGTGCAGGATCTCGACCACCTTCACGGCCAGCATCCGCTCGATCGCGGCCCGGTCTTCCGGCGGTGCGTGCAGTGTGGCCACCAGGGTCCGGCCGGGTTCGCGCAGCACTGCGAAGAGCAAGATCTCCGCCTCCTCCGACGACGCCTCTTGTTCCACCCACACGGCCAGCGACGCGTCCATGCGATTGAGCGCGGCGGTGGCTTCGTGAACCCTCGCCGATAGGTTGGATCCCATCAGCACATCGCCCACGCTGACGCTGCCCTGCGCCCCTAGCTGGATGCGCAGGGCCTCGGCCAGACTGGCAGCTGCCGCCTGGTCAGAGACGCCCGCCAGTACCAGCACGCGCACGGGCGGAGCCGCGATTGCGAAGCCGGCCCAGAGCAGACTAGCCACGGCCAGTGCGAAGCGGCGCAGGGATCTTCCCCGCCCGTGGCGAATCTGTCGAAGTCGATCATGCTCGTGCATTCCCGCAGCGCGGACGGCATGAAAACACGCAGTCGGCATTCGGGCATTGTACGCGGGGAAGCCGAGGTCCGACAGGGGGTGCGGCCGACGCGGGGGCCGCAAATGTGCACGCAGACCTCGGGAACGTCCCCGCACGCAACTGCGCTCTGTTGCTGTTGCGTGCGCAACAGCGTGGGATGTCACCCTACGCAGCTGGGCTAGTCACACGTCCCGGAGCAGGGAACGAAGGTTCCCTCCGTGGCCGCAATCGTCGCCGTGCCATCGGTCAGCCCGGTCGCGCTGGCGGTCACCGTGATGGTTCCAGCACCCGTCGCCTGAACGATGGCGTACGCCGCGCCGCCACTGGTGCTGCGTATGTTTCCGCGGAACGTCTCTTGCTGCTGGCTCCCGCTGTCGACGGCAACGATGGTTCCGGGACCAGTGATATTGAACGTCACGGAGGTATCCGTAGACACCTCCGCCTTGACGAACGAGACGTCGGAAAGGTCGTTCAGAAGCGTGGGGTGATCCGCTGTAAGCACGATCTTGCCCGCCACGGCACCGCTGGGTGGAGCCGACTGGGAAGGAGCCCCCCAAATCTTGGCCCACTGGTAGCCGAGCGGACGCACAGCGCCCATTTCGTCCATGAGGTGGTTCCCGACCCCCCCCATGGTGGGCCACTTGCCGTCCGACTCGCCCATGTAGTCAACGCCCGTCCACATGAACTCGCCCGTGAGCCCCGCGTTGCCCGTCACGCTGGTCCATGTGCTGGTTTCGGTGCCCACCTCGGTGATGAGGCCGCACTTGGTAGGCGAGGTGGCCCCGTTTGAAATGGCGACGGCGACGTTGTAGTTGTCGCCCCAGACATCGAGTAACTTTGCGGTGGCGCCGGTGGTGTCTCCGGCCGTTCCAGGATCGAGCAGGGCCTGGGTGTCATAGTGCCCCGGGTCGAGTTCGTGACTGATGGCGACCATCTCGGTGAGGATCGGAGTACGCGAGCTCATCGAATCGTGGATTTCGTTGCCCATGCTGTAAAGAGCAACGCTGGGGTGGTTGCGATCCCGCATGATCCAGCCGGTAAAATCGACCTCCCACCACTTTGTGCCGGTGGCGGACTTGGGCAGCGACGGCATTCCGGTCGGAGTCGTCGAGGCCTTGTTGAAGTACATCGAGTAGTCGCCCTTGTCCTGGTACTTCATGTTGCTCCACACGTCGGTGAACTCGTCGAGCACGAGAAAACCCATCCGGTCGGTCAAATCCAGAAACTCGGGCGAGGGTGGATCGTGGGCCGTGCGGATAGCGTTCACCCCGATGGCCTTGAGTTGCGCCAGCCGCCTTTGCATGGCGCGCGCTGGCGCCGCCATTCCGAGCCCATGGTAGTCTTGATGGTTGGCAACGCCCTGGAACTTCAGGCTCTTGCCATTTAGGGTCATTCCCCCACTGAATTTGAGGTCGCGGATGCCGAAGGGGGTGACGTCGTCGTCCACCGTGGTACCGCCGACCAGGACATTGGTCAGCACCTGATACATGTTCGGTGTCTCGAGATCCCAGAGCTTGGGGTTCGCGACCGAAACATCCATGGCAAAGCTGGCTGATGCACCCGCAGCGATGGTCTGCGCTGCCGCCGAAACGGGCGCGAGCGCCGCGCTGCCGGCAGGACTCACAACGGCCTCAACGCTCACACTTTGGGACGATGTTCCCGAATTGACGACTGAGGTTGTGACGTGGACGGTAGCCGACGCAGCCGTCGGACTGGGCGAATTGACGAATGTAGCGTACTGGTCGATGTGAACCGGATCGGTCGCGATGATGCGGACGCGGCGGTAGATTCCAGCACCCGCGTAGAAGCGCGAGGCCGGCTGGATGCTCGTGTCGGTCTTGACAGCAAGCACGTTCTCCGCGCCAAACTTGATAGTCTTCGTCATGTCGTAACGAAAGCTCACGTAGCCGTAGGGATGATTCCCGAGCTGGGTTCCGTTGATATAGACGGTGCTGTTGCCCATCACGCCGTCAAATTCAATGTAGACCTGCTTGCCCGCCGTAACGCTTGCGGGAAGCGTGAAGTGGGTGCGGTACCAGCCGATTCCCGACGGCAAGTAGGCTCCCCGCCCAGTGGTCGCAGCATCCTGCGCGAAGGGCCCCTCGACAGCCCAGTCGTGCGGGACGTTCACCGGGCGCCATGCGGAATCCGGGAAGGCCGCTGCGTCTGCACCCGCTGCGTCCCCCTTGTTGAACAGCCAGTTGCGGTCAAGCGGCATGATGGCGCGCACTCGACTGCCGGGTGGCTGCAGAACAACTGCGCCCCCTCCACCCGTCGTCCCGCCGAGGGCAGACGTCCCACCCGTCGCAGCCGCGCCGCCGGAGCCAGGTGTGCCGCCATTGCCTGCTTGCCCGCCAGAAGTGACGACCCCGCCCGCTGCGGGCACACCACCTGTCGCGGCCACGCCGCCCAATCCGACCAGACCACCCGTCGCAGCCCCACCAGCCAAACCGAGCTCACCGCCCGTAGCCGAAGCCCCGCCAACGCCCCCAGCCTTGCTGCTCCCGCCAGTCGTCGTAATTCCACCTCCACCGGAGACTCCGCCGGTACTGACGGCGATGCCTCCCGCGCTGGATCCACCCCTCGGAACACTGGCATCATTGTTGTTCGCCGCCGTACTGCCTCCACCACTACAGCCGGCCGTCAGCGGCGCACCGGCCAGCAGCACGATAAGAAGAACCTTCGTTTGGCAGATCTTGTGCATGGGGTTACTCCTGGAAAAGATCGAAAACAACACTTACCAGAGCATTGCATGCTCCCACCCAGACGGCTCAACCAATTCAGAACGACATTCTGGAGTGCAACTTGCACGACTGCAACTGCGGTGAATCTGTTGAGAGCGAACCCCTCGGCCTCGCTGAGGCCCGACCGCCGCCCTACTTCCGCTCGGTCACGCGCCTGCGGCCCAGCCCTCAGGTCGAGCTGTTCGAGTAGGCCAACCCGAGCCCGCGCGGCCCCGGTCTGCCTAGCGAGCGTCCGTTGTCAGCCGGCTTACGAGCCCGGGCGCAAGAGGTTCACCGTCGCGAGGGGAGTTCCCATCCAGGCTGCGGCATCCCTCTCGTCCCATCCCTCCCGCTTCCATGCACCAGCCCCCCTTAGATCGGTTACGCTCGGCTTTGCAGGAAAGTTGCCAACTACCCCTCTCTATGCCCTCCAATCTGTCAACTACCCCCCCTCAACGCCCCGTGGAACCACCACTCGGGCTGATGGTTCGAGCCTATGGCTAGTACGTGTCCTGGAGCGAATAGGCGAACATGCACGCGTCGACCAGGTTGCGACAACGAAATACGAATAGGTAGTTGCCTGCTGGAAGAGTGGGCGTCGTAGCGGTCTTGTTGTTCACAGCATAGCTCACGGCGTACCCCTGCCAGGATTGCCCGCTCATGAAGTTCTGGTACTCAGTCTCGGCCACGATACCCAAATCCCATGAGCCGGCCGCAGTGGTCGCTCGATCCGTGACCGTGTATTGGATTGTGCCGGGGGCAAAAAGACTGATCAACAGGCCATCCTTGTCGCCAGCTGCCAACTGCACGGGAACGTCAGTCGCCAATACGTGCGTCTGCGGCACAGTGGTGGTCCCCGCGTCGCTCCCCATTGCGGAATCGCCCAGTTTGTGACCAGGGGTCTCGTCGCAGCCCAAGCCAGCCACCAGCAATGCTGCCATGAGTGTTCGGGAGATTTGGTCCATGCGGAGCATGATAGGGCGGCGCGCGGAGAATGGCCAGCAGAGCTGTGAGCGAGGACCTTCCGAACATTTATGTGCTCGGGTAGCCCCAGGGCGCATAGGCGAAACGATGGAGGTGTTTTCGGTCCGAGAACAGGCGAAACGACGGAGCCGTCATACACCTCGGCCAAAGTCAGCGCCCGATTGAACGCAGCCGAAGCCCGGTAGAGGCGCTGGTGCTCGTGCTGAGAGCTATCGCTGTGGCTTTGTGGCGCGCAGGAACTTGAGCAACCCGCGCGACTTTGCCTCGGGACGATTGCCCATGCACATCGCGGTTTCGTAGATACTCTGGTTGGATCGCTTCAGAAAGAGAACATACTTTTCGCCGACGGTGGCCTCATAGGCGCACGTGATGCCGGTGTGAACAGTGATCTGCGATTCGACCGGCTGTTTCCGCGATTCGGCGACTTCAAAAACATAGGAAGTGTCGGCGCCGTCGTCTTCCTTCTTGGCGGAAACGACCTTCCCATAAACGACGCTCTCGGCCATTCGATAGGCCTGGCGTGGCTCCGGCTCGGTGCAGCGGCAGGCGAAGGCAATTCCAGGCCCGGCGGGAAGGATTGCCGCCGCAAAGAAGACCAGTCGTGCCCAGTAGTAAGGCCTAGGCCCGGTCTCGCGATTCCTCTGGCACGTACTCGGCCGGCGACGCACACCCATCAACGGAAGAAATCTCCTGAGCCGTGAAAGTAGGTGTCGAAGCGATTTGTCGCCAACCGGTGCTGAGCGCTGGACGCGTGCGTGATCCACACCACCGGCGGGTTCGGTGGCTTCCCAGGACTCTGAGGCGGTGGCGGATCGATTTGCGAGACGAGCCCGGTGTGATTGCGTATGGGGCTGACCCAAATGTCGTTGACTTGAACTGCGGCAAGTCCACCATCCACCACTTGACGGCCAATGATGACGTCGGCAACCCTGTGGCTGAAGCCAGCCAGGCAGCGGGGCCCACCCACGCCGATGTTCAGTTGGTGCGCGACGTAGTGAGCACATCCGGTGCCCATGATACGCGCCCAGCCATTCCTATTGCCCGAATACCAAATAAAACAGTCACGCGGAGTGACATGTCCATCAAGGCTGGCAACCGCAGCCTGCATTTCGGCCACGCATCTTGCGCAGTATGGCCGATCGCATATGAAGGCGGCTCGAGTGGCAACTGGATGAATCGCACACGTCATGATGGTCTCCTACGGTGCTAGTGTGTCCTGTCGCCCCTCGCGGATTGCGCGGATTTGCCTTCCAATCACGTCGCGGGCCTCCGGTGACTGAGCATCACGATACACCGCTTCTTCGTCAATGTCGTGCAGCTCGGGAGAAACGAAATACCTCTGCAACAAGGTGGCAAGGGTCCACTTCCCGGGGACGCTTTGGTAGTCGGCATAGCGCTTGGTTTTCAGCGTGGCCGGATCAAGAGTCCGCAGATCCTCGAGCGCGCGCAGTATTTCCCGCTCTTGTTCGTCATTCTCCGCCTGGCGCTCAGCCCCGGCCAGAAGGAGAACAACCTCATTCGGTTTCTGTGGCTCGTTCACACTCTGCGAGCCCTTCGCCCCGCGCGAAGCGCACGCAGTCGTATAAAGAATGCCCAGGCCTATGAGTAGGATGGAGAGCTTCACCCAACCAAGAGTTCTGACCATCGCGGCAACCTCGCGCTGCGCAGTATTCCAGCCCTCGGCGGTTTTGGCAAGATCAACCTATTCGCCCCAGTGGCAGCAATCCTGACCGGCAGTATGCCAGCGCGTACAGGCGTCCTCCTCCACCCGTACAGCGCGGCAGCCGAGAACTCCACTTGCTCTGCGGCGGTTTCCATCGTCAACTCTTGAGTACACTTCACGCACAAGCGCCGGGAAGTCAGCGTCCGATGATCGCCACTCGGTGCCTAACCTTTTCGAACGAGTTCCTTCTGCGTCAGAGAATCCGGCCGCTGCCAATCGGCATGGCCACCGACGTGCCGCCGCAGGGTTGGCACACGGGGCCGGCATCGGTGGGTGACGTCGATGCCGCGTCAGTGGATCCCGGCCCTCACTTCCGACGGTCGGCAGGACCAACGCCGCCTCGACAATCTGAGGACCAAGCCCAGATGGTTCACGACCGCCCGGCGGTATGGGCTCGCGTGATGTCCGTGAGGCGTCGGCGGCTCGGCTCGCGCAACTTCTGGACGGCCATGGCCGATAAGGCCGTTGTGATGATGCCATCCATGTACGAAGTCGGAAGCGACCTCGTGCGTGTGGCAGCTTCGCCCTGGTCGCCAACGGCTACGAGGAGATGGCCAAGAAGCTCATGCGCACCGACATGGAGCTGATCGAGGGCGCAGCCAAGGACACCGAGCCGCTACCCGTGCGGTTTCCGCCCGTCGAAGTTGAAGCCCGTTTGTTCGCGAACCAGGTCAACTAGGGACGCTATCGTAGCTTGTTCGCGACTCTGAGCTGCTTGACCAGGGTCTTCGGCCCGTCGTTGACCTGGACATACAGATCGGCGGATACGTTCGGCCGCCCGTAAGCGGCCCCAGGGCCGCCGTAGCCGGTGCCGGACCCGAAGAATACCTCCTTGGAGTATCCTGGCTTCAGCGGGTTGCTGGCACTTACAACGTCGGTGTCGCCGCTGCCGAGTTGCTCCTTCTTATCGACGAGATCGAATGTGGCCGAGAATTCCAAGTCCGTGATCGGCACCTGAAGCAGGTTCTTCACCTTGAACCTCAAGAAAGGCGCGAGGATGGCCTCGCCACCCAGGACATTCGCATCGACGGCCCAGTACGACTGAAAGTTCGCAATTTCCAGGCCGAGCTTGGCAAGAGTCTCCGTGGCTTTCTGTTCCGCCTCGACGGTCGTCTTCAAGTCGGCACGCAACGTCGCCACACGCTCTTTGAGCGCGCCGGCGCGATGGGATTTCTCGAACGCATCGAGCGCGGCCAACGACTCGGACGGCGGAGCCTTGCGAATCAGCTTCTCGACCGCCGCGAGGTCGGCCTTCTCCTTCTCCGCCTGCGCGGCTATAGCCTTGTTGAGTTCGCGGATTCTCTGGCGCGCATCGCGGACCAGCGGACTCGTGGGAAAACGCACAACGAGATCGTTGAGGATCTCAAAGGAGCGCTGGAAGTCACCTGCATCTTTTGCGTTGAGCGCATTGGACATTAGTTCCTGGGCTGATTCTGGATTGTCCGAAGGAGACGATCCTGGTGGGGCCACTGCCGGCGGAGGCCGCGATGGCGGAGCGATTCCCGGTAATGGTGCCTTCGTTGGCTGCGGCGACAAGGGTGCCGACGTTGTGGGGGTGGCATTGCTGAGCGTGGTGCGATTCCCGGTAGCCGAAGGAGCCTTAGGTTTTGCTGGAACTACAATCACCAAAACAGTCACACAGAGCACCACTATGGCCAGGACAAAAGCTGTATTCGTCGACCGGGTTGTCCGAAGGCGCTTCCTTGAGGCAGCGTAGATGGCCATACCGACGACTGAAGGGGCGAACACGGCCCATGCGAGTGGCGACATATTCGTGAACGCCCTTTCACCTGTCCTCTTCCTGATACCTGAGATCCATGCGTCGATGAACACCAAGTCTGCCACTATGGCAAACATGAGGAGCCAACCCCGGCCGCTTGCGGTAGCTGCTGCGAGCGCCAGCGTAATAACAACGATCCCCAGGATTTGGAGCGCCGGAGTGTGCGTAAAGCCGTAGGGCTGAGCTGGGGCGTGGGAACGCGACGCCTCTGCAAGAGGATCTGGGGCCGCCACGCCTGCGGCGTTCAAGCCGCTGCCGCAGTGTTTGCACTTGATCGCGCCCGCAATGATCTGTTCACCGCAGAACGGGCACGCCTTGGTGTTCTGAGCCATCGAGAGATTCTCGCACGCCTGATCGTCGCCGATCTACCGTCCGATCATCCGTCCAACGGCCCTCACGTCAAGAAGATACGCTCTTAGCCGATCACTTCGAGAAGCTGCGCGAGCGCTCGGATCTCACCATCCTCACACCGCAGGTGTATGGGCGGAAAGCTGGGGGTGTCGGGGTACAGTTCAACCTCCTTCACGACGCCATCGGAGCCCACCGTGGCCAAGCGCCAGCGCTTCAGGGTGTAACCTTCATCGTGCTCCGGATCGACGGTCTCGCGAACTCGCACGACAACGCGACGGCCGTCGAGCGCCGTGCTGCAGGGACGGCGCTGGCGGAAAACAGGCAATGCAAAGCCCAGCTTCCATCAGGAATCCCAGTTCCCATGGAGCGGCGCCAGCCACCAGGCCGCGTCTCAAGGGTGCTGGGAATCCTTCGCCTTCAACCGGCCGCAGCTTCGTTGACTTGAGATGGTCCCGTCTTCTTGGGCGCGGGTGAAGATAGCGTCTACGGCTGCGCAGGCATGGGGGGCGGACCAGATACTTGCGGAAGTCGATGCGGGACATGACAGCCCAACCCGGCGTTGGACCTGAGTGCGCTTGCGCGCCGCAGGCCAACGCTGTAGCGTTCCGTAGTTGAGCGCCGAGCCAAGGCTCGGACTGACGCGTGGGCTCGGAGTCCGATGTGAAGCTTCTCCGCTACAAAAATGTCGTGAGCACGATCTTCGATCTCCTTGGCCGCAAGGAGGACGATATGACCTACGCGCTGGGGTACATCGCCTCCCGTGTGCCAGCATTTACCGCAGCGTTCGTCAAAGCTGCCGGCGGCGAGCCCGGCGACCCTAGCGACGGTACGGTCCAACTTCAGACGATCGATGGCGAGGGGCGCACGGACGTCGAAATTCATTGGCCTGGACGTTTCCACGCTGTTGTCGAGGCTAAGCGCGGGCCATATCTGCCGAGTGAAGACCAACTCAAGAAATACGTGTACCGCCTGCACCGCTCGGATACCACGGCAGTGCGGCTCATTGCCGTCACGAACGCCACTCAACAATATGCGGAGAACGCGTTGCCGAGGTCCTTGGAAGGCATAGAGATCCACCACATTGGGTGGCGAGAAATTCGGAGTCTTGTGCGGAAGACCCGCTCGGCTGAGAGCAACAGAAACAAGCACCTGCTCGATGAGTTCGACGAGTACTTGACGGAGATCCTTGTCATGGAGAACGCGCGCTCAAACATGGTTTATGTCGTGTCGCTTGGGGCCGGTGGCGCGTGGGGCGTCGACTTCAAGGAGGTGGTGAACGAGCATCACCGCTACTTTTTTCCGACCGAAGGGCACTACCCGAAGGTCCCGCCCAACTACATCGCGTTCCGCTACGAGGCCAAGCTTCAGACCATCCACCACGTTGAAAGCTGCGAGATATTCAGCAATCCCAAGCTCGTCTTTAAGCATGCGACCGCAGATAGCTGTTCGCCGCCGCATTACCTGATCGAGTTGGGCCCCGCTATGCGTCCTCCCGGAGAGGTGAGGACCGGGCCAAAGATCCGCATGGCGATGCGCGTGTGGTGCATGCTCGACCTCCTCTTCACGTGCGAGACCATCACTGAGGCGCGAGACAAGACCCGGCAACGCCTGGGTGCCGAGGCAGGCGACGTGAGCGATGACGATGAGTAGATGGGCTGTTTGTGAGCGCTGACCGCGGCAGGGCGAATATCAGGCGCGCCGTCGTACGACCTGCACCGCCAGCCTCCGAACAGGACCTTGTACTCGGCCGCGGGCCTTGCGCATGCCCCTGCCTCCATAATGGAGGGTTGTCGGCAAGCGACTACCTGTTATCCGCTCCCCCTACCCCGCCGCCACTCGCGCCCGCGGCGGTTCGTCTTTCGCGCGTACCAGTTCGCCGTGGCACACGGTGCGGTTGCGGCCGCTGTGCTTGGCCACATACAGGGCCTGGTCGGCGTTGGCAATCAGTTCCTGCTTGCTCTTCCCGTCCTCGGGATACACCGCCACGCCCAGCGACAGCGTCGCCCGGAACGGGCCCTTGGCCGAGTCGTGCGCTTGCGCCCCCACCTCTTGCCGGATGCGCTCGGCCAGTTGGCGCGCCCCGGTTCGGTCCGTCCCCTCCAGCACCAGTGCGAACTCCTCGCCCCCGTAGCGGGCCACGATGTCGATCTTGCGTGCGCTGGCCTTCAGAATGGCCGCCACTCTCTTCAAGACTTGGTCGCCGGTCGGGTGGCCATGCGTGTCGTTGATCTTCTTGAAATGGTCGATGTCGGTCAGGAGGAAGGACACGCGCATCGGGTGGCGCTCGGCCCGGCCCAACATGGCAGAGAAACGTTCCTGGAAAGTGCGGTGGTTGACCAGGCCGGTCAGCCCGTCCGTGGTGGCCTGCTCCTCCAGCGCCTGAACCATGCGGCCGTTTTGCATCGAGATGGCCACCTGGTTCGCGATCACGCCTAGCATTTCGCGCCGGTCTGCCGGAAAGGCGCCCGCTCGCTGCGCCGCCACGGTGAAGGTTCCCATGACCTCGTCCTTGACCAGCAGGGGCAGAACGTAGAGCGACTCGAAACCCTTGAAACGCTCGCGCGGCTCGAACACATAGGATCCGCCGCGATCCCGCCAGTCGCCGGCCGCAGGCAGAGCCAGCTTGTTCTTGACCACCATCGACGCCATCGAGCCCGCGTCGCAAANNGGCCCGGCCCGCCAGCTCGCCGGCCCCTTCGCCTACCACGCGGTTGATGAGGTGGTGACCGTCGCTGCTTTCGTAGGTCGCAATCGCCGCGAAGTCGAACTCGCATGCCCCCCGCGCTCCCTCGATAGCAGCGTCATAGACCTCAGCCAGAGTCAGCGCCCGGTTGAGCGCAGCCGAAGCCCGGTACACACGCTCGTGCTCATGCTTCGAACGCTCCACCGCCTGAAACACGCGCTCCGACTGCACGATGCGCATCACCTGGTCCGCTGCGGCCGTGAACAGCTCCGCCTCGCCCGCCGAGAACGTAGGCCCATCCTTGCGGTCGCCGACCAGCACCCCGCGCAGGGATAG
>PMIX01000363.1 GCA_003158395.1 Myxococcales bacterium
GCTGTGCGACGAACAGATCGGGCACCTCTTCTCGCATTGGCATTCCGACGATGAGGCGACCGCGCAGTTCCAGGACAATATGGCCCGGGTCGCGGACACCACGTCGGCATCCGACAAGCACTTTGTCATCAACGGCTTGGTCGAGTACCTGGATCGTCGACGCCGTTTCGATCCCAGCGTGCAGACCAAATTGGTCGCACTCTGTGAGCAGGACGTGGCACTCTATGAGACGTTCCTCGCCCAGTTCACTCAGGTAGACGGGAAGCGGATCTCATTCGCCAAGGCGGTCCAGTCGAAGGACTACTTCTGCCCCAGGCTGCCATCGCTGGACACGTTGTGGGACATCTACGAAGAGGAGCGCAACGTCGGGAAATTGCGCCGTCTTCAGAAGATCGCCAGGGAGATCCGCTACGGCAGCTACGAGGACGACAGCGAGATCGACGATGCGATCGGCGGTGCAGAGCCTCCAGAGTTGTTGAACGTGCCGCTGGAATCCGTTGCGACCGTCCCTACCGAGGTCATTGAGGTGCGCAGATCCGGTCAGAAGGGAAAATCTGCCTTCTTGGACAGAAGGGGGCAACCATGTGGGACCGAGGAAGCCGCACTCGATTACCTGGCGGGGCAACGGTTCAACACCCTGCGGGGGGAAGTGCGATTTTGGCAGGCGATGTTTGGGCTGGTCTTCTGGGAGGAGATCTTCGACGGAACGGGAACGCCCAACGCGATGAACGACATCCCGCATGACCTCTTCTCAGGACAGAGTTTCTATGAAGTCCGCAAGGCCAGGATCGACCAGAAGGCCGCCCTTGTTGCCCAGTCCAATGTGGCGCCGTTCATGTCCGCGCAACTCCGCAGCCATGGCAGCACATGGACTCGGATCGTTTTCGACGGCAGAGACTTCACCTACCGGGACGTGTTGAATAGCGCCCAGGTCTCCCAGTTTCTGTCGACCATCCAGCCGTCCGTCTTTGCGAAGATCGTGCACCGGATCGCCTCAAACCCGACCGAGAACCGCGCCGGCCTGCCCGACTACGTGGCGTGGAAAGACGGGACCGTGGTGTTCGTCGAGGTGAAGGGTATTCGCGAGAAGATCCGGGACACCCAAGAAGCGTGGCTGCACTGGATGGTTGCCGAGGGAATCCCAGTCAAGATTCTTCGGGTCAGGGGCGTAGCCGAGCCGAGCACTGCCGCGTCGTCTGGCACCAGCAACATTGACGCTTCGGAAGAGAAAGATAGAGGCTGACCGAACAGAGCGATGCCTGGGCCGAAGATGCCCCGCAGGTTTTGCCTGGATGTTCGCGCGGGCACGCTCGCTGCCATCGCCAGCAGTCCGGCGCCGACCAGAACCACCAGCGGGTTGAGACCCGCGAAACTGGCGGCCACAGCGAGCGCAGCGAGAGCCGCCAGCATCCACGACTTCACGGCAGTCCGCCCAAGCCCCCAGAGCGCTTGCACCACGATGACGATGATGATTGGCTTGACCCCGTAGAGCAGGGCCGATACCTGCGGCAAGGAGCCAAATCGGACGTAGGCCAAAGCAAAAGCGAGAGTAGTCAGCGCGGCGGGCAGGATGAAGCATGTGCCGCCCAGCACCAGCCCTGGCCAGCCTGCACGCTGGAAACCAATGAAGATTGCCATCTCGGTGGAGTTCGGGCCGGGGATCAAGTTCCACCAGCTTGCGACCCTCGGCGGTCAGGGCGTCGAGCTCGCGCTGCACGAGCGCGCGCTGGGCGGTCAGTTCGAAGACACCGCAGTCTTCGCCACAGGTACGCCGGGCGCGACTTTTGTCCACGGGGGCAACTCGTTGCAAGAGCGGGTGGTGCCCGTGCTGCGGGTCGGGCGTAAACGCGAGATGGTGGATTTTGCGGCCTATTTGATCGAGGCGCAGGCGATGCCGGACGTCCCGGGCATGAGCCGCGTACAGGTCCGCGTGAGGGCCTCGGGGCAGTCCATCTTGCCGTTTGGCACGCTGGCGCCGCTGGCTCTCACCATGGTGGTGCCGGGACGGCCTGAGCTGCGGGTCGTCATCAAAGGCGCGAATCAGGCCGCCGCCAAGGGAGACAGGTTGGAGGTTGCCGTGGGTGAGAACTGGGCCGAGGTGTTCTTCTCTGTCGAGGGACCGGCCGACGGCCGGGTCGGCATCGCGGTCATGGCGCCGGACGCTGGGGCGACCATCCCGCCGTGCCGGGTCGAAGGCTTGTTTGCCGTCACATATTCCGCAACCGGAGCGCCCTCCACGCCGATAATCCCTCCGGCCGCCACCACAAACTGGAAGGCGGCCATTCAAGATGAAGGAATGCGCAAGGTGTTCGCACACATTGAAAAACATGGATCGGTGGGCGAGACAGAGCTCAGCCAGATTCTCGGGGGCTCGCGCGCGGTGCGGAAGTTCGCGGTCACCTACGAAGGCTTCCTGAAGTTCGTGCCGTTCCGCGTGCGCATCGATGCCGGAGCCGACGAGAAGCGATACGTGAAGGAAGGGGACGCCTGACATGGGCCTGTCGAAACGGGACATCGAGCATGTCTTCGATCGCTTGCGGTCGGGCGTTGTGCCCGAGCGAGGGCTGGACACCTTTGCCGTGGGCATTGAGCGGCAGCGCGGGGAGCTGCACCGACTGCTGGACATGGCCAAGTCCGGCGAGGGCGTGTTCAAGTTTCTGCGCGGCGGCTACGGCTGCGGGAAGACCTTCCTGGCCCGACTGGCGGCCCTGGATGCGCAGGACAAGAACTTCGCCACCAGCTTTGTGGTGGTTTCGGACAACGATCTGCACTTTCACCGTTTCGACGACGTGTATCGCAAGGTGATGCAGGAGCTGGGAACCGCAGCCTGTCCGCGCGGCGCACTGCCCGACATCGTGGACAGGTGGATCGGCAAACTCGAAGACAAGCTGATCGACAGCGGCGCCGATCAGAACGCAGCGGACTTCGACGAGAGGGTCGCCAAGGAGATGAATGCCGACCTCGCCGCCCGGACTCACGGCGCCCCCTGCATGTGCCCGGTCAAGCCATGCGCCTACCGAAGCCACAGAGCCTGTCCAACGTAGCCGGCAGTAAACGACTCGTGCAGCTGGTCGCCGCTTTCGCGGCCTTTCGGAGCGTGCATGGGCCGGGGCGACGGATCCCGTTGGGTCTGCGCAGACAGGTCCTTGGGGCGTTGGACGCCGGTGTGTCGGCGGGTGCCATCGGAAAGGTCTGCGGCGTTTCGTGGAGCCAGATCAGGTACTGGAGGTCTGCGGTGCGCGTTGGTGGCCCGGTGACGGTGGCACCGCAGGTGCTGTCGGTGGTCGACGATCAAGCGACCCCGGTGTCCAGCCCATTACCGTCGTCGGAAGGAGGCATCGAGCTGCGGGTTGGGGCCTGGCGTATCAGCCTCAACCGGGTGACCGAGTAACCGCTGCACGAGGGTGAGGCAGGGCTGTGCTGAGCGTGAAAATTCGTCGGGTGTTCCTGGCACGACACCGCGTGGACTTCAGGAAGCGATTTGATGGATTGTTGGCCGAAGCCTTTCAGCTCGGGGCTGACCCGTACGACGGCGACTGTGTGCTGTTCATCAAGCGGGACCGCACGCAGCTCCGGGCCGTGGTAGGTGACGGCGTGGGCTTGTATCTCATCTGCCGGCGCTTCGAGGGCGGATGTTTGCGCAACCTCGCCGCCTTCACCCCGCAACCCGGCGCCGCCGAGATCTCCACCGCCGAGCTGTCGCTGCTCCTGGAGGGC
>PMIX01000179.1 GCA_003158395.1 Myxococcales bacterium
GGACGCCACCACGGCCGGCAACGGTCCTGGGCCGCGCACCATGATCCCCGTGATCAAGAACTACATTCTGGCGAGCGCGGATCAGGTCGCCATCGACGCGGTGTCAGCCAAGATGATGGGCTTCGATCCCCTGTCGCTGGAATATATCAGCGTGGCACACGAAGATGGCCTGGGCGTGGGCGATCCGCGCGACATCGAGATCGTCGGCGACGACATCTCACACGAGAGTTGGGGCTTCAAGGTGGGCGACAACCTAGCCAGTATGGCCGGCGATCTTATTTGGTTCGGCCCACTCAAGGCCATCCAGAAGCTCTTCTTCCACACCCCGCTGGTCAACGTGTTCGTGGCCGCCAGCGAGGCCTACCACGACTACTACCGCTGGCCGGTCAAGGACAAGAGGACCTTCGAGAACTGGAAGCGCGATACATCCTGGGGACGCCTGTTCCGGCAGTACGAGAACGTCTGAGCTACCTTGTTCGCACAGAGGCCACAGAGGAGGCACAGCCGGAGGAGAGAGGGAAGGTTTGGGCTCTCCGCGACCCCAAACCTTTCTCCTCATCCGACCTCTGCGCTTCTCAGTGCTCTCTGTGAGGAATAGCTAGCTTACCTCCGCCGCCACGCCACGGCTTCCACGTCGCTGTCATATGGTGAGCTCGCGTCGATGCGCATGGGTGGCGCGGGGGCCAAGCGGTTGGACGGCGGCGCCACTGCTTTTGCGATCGCGGGCCCAAGCCTTCTCCAGAACTCCTTCTTCAGAACACCCGCGAGCTTCTCCTTGTGCGCCGCGAGTTCCCAGCGCCCCACCACCGAGCCGTCGAGGCCCTGCCAGACGAGGAACGTCATCGCTAGCTTCTTACCCTTCTGCTCGATGTCGGCGACGACGAACGCCTTGAGCTCACGGTCGCGTGCAATCTGGGGATACTGTCCCGTGCCGGACACTGCGGGAAGCGACGTCAACACGGCAAAGCCGTGGTTGGCCACGATGCGCGCCACGTGATGGCGCACCAGCTTACTGTCTTCGCCCGGGCCGCTAAACGGCTGCACCGCCACGCGCGGCCCAGCCCAGGCGAGGGGCGCGGCCAGAAAAGCCATGGCGGCTAGCAGAAGACGCAGCATGGCGCCTATGGTCGCCCAGGTTGGGGGTGGAAAGCAATTCCGGCGGGGGTAAGATTGGCCCGAAACATGCTGTAGAAAGGGCTCAAGTCCGGGATCATCTTCCATACGAATCGGGGGTTCACCATGAAAACTTTTCGCCGCATTGCCTTGGTTCTATTGGTTGCCGTGATGCCGGCATGTGCCACGACGACCACAACCTCCACCGAATGGGGCCAAGGCCAGGCAGAATGGGTGCGCTACGGCACCGTCACGACGGTTCGCGAAGTCATTCAGCGTCGCGAGGGCAACCCCGCAGGCGGCGCCCTCGCGGGCGCCATCATCGGCGGAATTTTGGGCGGCGGCCGAGGCCCGGGCGCTTTGTTTGGCGCGGCAGGCGGCGCGGCCGTGGGTGCGGCAGCAAGCTCGGGATCGTCTGAGCGGAGGAGCTACGAGGTGTGGGTCCGCTTCCAGGACGGCGGCTACCAGGCCTTCGTCTACGCCAGCTACCCGCCCTTCCGCCCTGGCGATCCCGTGGCGCTCACGCCACATGGTCTGTACCACGCGTGAAGCCCAGTCACGGCCCGCGATCCAGCGATGGCCACAATCGGTCGTGGCCGTAGACGTGGTCGTGGTCGTGGCCGTGGCCGATGGTGACTACGCCTGCGGTTCCTCCTCGACCAGTTTGATCTCGTCGTTGGTCAGGCCGTACAGGTCGTAGACCAGCCGGTCAATCTCCGCGTCTGTCGCGGCGAGCTTGCGCCGAACTACCTCTTGCTCATGCGGCGTCCGCGCCGCCGTCGACACATCGTCCATCGACGCCATCTCCTCCACGAGCGCAACGATGCGGTCATGAATGCCCCGCTGAGATTGCTGAGACAGATCGATGGATCGAATGGGCAGCTGCCCAAAGTACTGCTTCGTGCAAGTGATCCAGCCGCCGCGAAACAGATTGCTCAGCCCGCGAAGGCGCCAGAAGAGCAACTTGGAATTCAGCAGCGCCAAGACGTACTCCGGCCGAAGCTGAACGTCCGGCCCGAGGGTGATGCTAAAGCCCCCACCGGCCATCGGGCATAGCTTGCCTCGGGTCTCGCGAGGGATGAGGGCGAACAGCCCGCGGTCGGCCAATAGCGGCACCATGATGGTAGCCCGTTCGTGGATCTCCAAGTTCCGGGCCGCGCTGAAGCCGAACCACTCCCGGAACTGCTTGCGCTTTCGCAACTTGGCAGTGTTTTCCTGAAGGTACGTATACGCCTTCGGGAAGTCTTTCCGCAGTTCCGATTCCTGCATCAGGCGGAAGCCGTCCCCGTCGCGAAAATAGGGAAAGATAACGCGCCATTTGTCGCCAGGGCTGAAACGGTACCGCCCGAAGTCGCTGGCGAACACGGGCACGCGGACAACCTCTCGCTCGATGTCGAGCTGACCCTTCTGAAATACAAAAACCTCGTCGTCGCCAGTGCTACTTCCCCGGCTCATGTCTGCGGGAAGATCGAGCAACGGCACGGTGCCGCTGGACAGCTTGGCGAGCAGGCTGCGATGCCTTTCGTCCGAGAACGTCCATGGTTGTGGCCCAAGATCTGAGGCCTTCTTCTGTGAAAACGCGACCGCGTCGAGTCGCGGAGGCGACGCCTCACTTGTCGCGAAGTCGAAGTCATCGACACCGCCGCGCTTCAAGAACAGAANNGCCTCGGCGAAGCTCTGCCTGTTGGTCACATCCCACCCAAGCGCCTCGAACAGCGGGTCGATGAACTCCGTGCGAACCTGGGCCTCGTTATAGGTGGACCGAAGATACGATTCCTTGTTCTGGTCGAACTTCGCAACCAGCGCCTTGATCGCGTCGAGGGTATCCATTGGGTCCTTTCCGCCGGTGCCCGCGCCGTCTGGCGCGACTGCGCGTACCCTACCAGGGCAGCCGACGCCGGAAAAGCGACCACGTCGGCCCTCAAACCGAACACCGGGCTCCCAATCACGGCCTGATGCGCTTGACCGGGCTGAATCTCTTCCCAGCCGACTCGAACACCGACACGTCACCATCCAGCGAAATTCTGGCTATGAACGGCACCTCGAACCGCCGGAGTGCGCGCTTCATGGCAGGCAGCGCCGTGACAATCGCGCTCGCCATCTGGGGCCCCGTGAGGTCGCTGCGGCCAAGAAAGAAAGCGGCCACGCCAGCCTCGGTGAGGGCCATCCTCTCGACCTCGTTCAATCGGATTCGATCATCCTTGCTGACGACGACCCATCTCTTGCGCCCGACAGCCCCGAGCCACTCGACGTCAGCGGCGTCCTTGGCGAAATGGGCGTCGTGTGCTTCGACGATTTCGCCCCGGACGCGAAGAGCATCGGCCACCAAGCGGCTGCCCATCGATCGGTCCAGGAAGAAGACCCACGGTTCAGGCAGCAGCCGGGAGCGCGCAGCGGATGGCATCGGTCACTTGTTCGAGGGTGATGCCGTAGTCGGAAGCGATGGACTGCAAAGGCTCGCCCGCTTTCAGGCGGCTAACCACTGTGCTGGCGGGAATGCCGGTCTTGGCCAGAATAGGCCGACCGAACGAGATCCGCGGGTCAACCACGATGGACTTAGGTTCGTCGGCGTCCCCGCTGCACACGAACGGAAACAGGCGAGCGGCAAGGCCATCGACATCGTGCTCGACACGCCGAAGAGAAGCCTGAAGGGCCACCCTGATCGCAACCTGTCCGTCCTGGGAGACGTTGAGCAACTTGCCCAGCTCATCTACGAACAGGTCGACGCCATCCGTCTCGAACCGCGCGGTAATGAGCGGGTGCGGCTGTGCCAGCCTCTTCTGCACGAATCTGAGCGCCTTGCGCACTCTCTGCAGCGGCACTCCGTGATGGCGGCGAATCGCCCCGAGAACATGGGCCTCGACGAGGTTCTGAAACGAAAGAAGGCGCGAGCCGGAAGGCAACAAGATGACCGGCTCAGCGTGCACCGTAGCGGCAGTACGGCCTCTGACCCACGTCGCCAGCGTGGTCACTGGAACGCGGACATACTGCGCCGCTTCCGCGATCGAGTAGCGCGGCAATATCCTGGGGTCTTTGCCCCCGTAGATGTCGATGATCCGGCCCACGCCCAGAGCGTACCACAGGACAGCCTGGCGGCCGCGACCAACTGGCATGGCGAACTTGGAGCCACAGCTTGCCTGAAAGGATCCTCAAACGGTCGTTGCGCGTACGATGTGGCCGCCCCTGTCGGGCACGGAGCCTCCCCGGCCTGCAAAGTAGCGCTCCCGGATCAACGCCGGGCCGAGATCTTCGATCTCGCCAAAGCCGAGCGCCGTGAGTCTGGCGTGGAGCACGTCGGTTTCAAAATGGCTCTTGAACGTCTCACCCAGGGATGCGACCCGCGCGGCAAGCGCCTCTTGGGCGGAGTCGTCGTCATCCTGGTCGGGATCCGAGGCCTGGGTATTGCTGTACTTGGTGGACGGCGCGATGGGCAGCCGCCCCAAAGGCCGTGCGGCTTGGCTGTCCTGGCTGCATGCCTGCCCTCGGTGTTCTCAGCTACTTCGCGAACGCACCTTTGCCTAGCGCGTTCTCCCGAATATATCGAATCGTGTCGAAAATGGTATCGCTGGCCTCGCGTGGGGCGAAGCCCAGCTCACTCCGGGCTTTCGTGCTGTCGAAGTACCAGAAGTAGGTGGCCATGTCGACGCTGGCCGGCTCGATCGGGCTTGTGCGGCCGACCGCCTTGAAGAGAGCCGACTGCACCTTCGCGGCCATCACGGGCCAGCGGCCGCGTGCCTTCAGACGCGGGTGGTACTCCTTGCTCGCCCGCTCGATGCGGTCGAAATACTCGGCGAAAGTCATGTTGTGACCGCCCAGCAAGTAGCGCTCGCCGGGACGGCCCTTGTCCATGGCCACCGGAATGATGGCGGCCACGTCGCGTGCGTCCACGAAATTGATCCCACCCGGGGGCACGACCTTCACGTCGCCGGCGAGGAAGGACAACACGTCACGCGTGGATCCCATGCGCACGTCGCCCGGGCCGAGAAGCAGGCTCGGGTTCACCATGACCAGCTCGATGCGGTCCCCGCAGATGCGCCGAGCCGTCTGCTCCTGGTAGAGCTTGCTTGCGTAGTAGGGCCAGCGGGAAATGAGATCCAGGGGCGTGGGCGAGTCCTCGTCAGGCATCTCGTCCGCGCGTTTGGAAACCGCGATGGTGCCGCTGGTGGAAACCATCAGGATCCGCTTGACCCCGGCCTGGAGCGCAGCTTCACACATCAGGCGCGTGCCCTGCACGTGAACCTCGAACATGCGGTGGCTGTCTGCAGGCTTGCGCGAAACGAAGCCGGCCAAGTGGTACACCTGGGTCACGCCCTCCAGCGCACGCGCCACATCGGCGGGGGTCAGGATCGATCCGACCTGCACTTCGACGCCGAGGCTGGAAAACTCCGGAGCAGGAGCCACGGCCAGCACCCGGAGCTGCGCGGGCGGGAGCCGCTGGCACAGCCCCGCCACCAAAGGCGAACCCAGAAACCCAGGGGCGCCCGTGACCAGGATCGTCATGGGTTCGTCCTGCGCTGACCGACAACCTGAGCTTCGGCGCCCTCAACCGGTCGCAACAGGGAGACCAGCGGCCCCAGTTCCTCGCCCGTCCACGCAGCCCGCACGCTGGCCCGGTCGAAGCGCGTGGTCACGCCGTCGCGCAGATTCTCGACGATCTTCTGGGTCAGGGCCGAGCTCAGACGCCATGATTCCTTGTCTGACAAGCCATGGGTCAGCTCGCGCAAGAAATCGATGGATAGGAAAGGCCCAAAGCGGACCTCTAGATCGCGCTTCTTGGGGATGGTGGCGCCCACGGGCAACGCCTCGTGGGCGCCGTGAATGTAGGCGGGCAGGATGCCCACCTCGGCGCGCAGGGCGAGGTAGCCCAGGCTGGGCAGGAAATCCGCCATAACGCCACTGCGCGCCCGCGTGCCCTCCGGGAACAGCATCAGGCTGCGGCCACGGCGAAGAACCCCCTCTGCGATGGCCAGCGATTTGCGGACCGAGCCGCTTCGTTCCATGGGAACCAGATTGGTCAGGTTGGCAAAGTAGGCGCGGCGCCACCGATTGGAGAAGAAATAGTCGGCCGCGGCCAGAGACGCTAGATCGCGGCCAGCATCGCCCAGCGCGACCTTCACCGCGCCCATGTCAAGGTGCGACGAATGGTTGGCGGCCACGATGAAATGCGTGTGCTGCGGGACATGGCCTTGCCCCCGCACCTTGGTCTGCAAGGCCCGCGTGTAGAAAAGTTTCTGCGCAGCCGCCAATCCGCGCTTGCCCAGACGCTGAAGCGGAGCCGGCAACTTGAGGTCGCCTTCCTGGTGGTGCTGGAAACTGTCGGGCCGGCGCGGCTCGCGCTTCTCCAGGGCTGGGTTGTGCCGCTTGCCGGTGGCCAGGTCGTAGAGCGCGGCCACGTTCGCTGCGCCAGCAAACACAACACCCTCTGGTATGTGCACGCCGGCGGCCTCCAGCGCGGCGGCGAGCTCGGTGAAGGTCAAGCTATCGAAGCCCAGCTCGTCGACCCGGCTCTGCATGTGGATCTCGTAGGGCGCCTTGCCACAAGCATTGGCCACGATCTCGAAGAACCAGCCCACCCCGGTCTCGGAGGCGTGCGGCTCTGCATTCTGCTGGCTCTCGCTCTTGCTCTTCTGGTGACGGCGGCGCAACTCATCCGCCACTTCGCGCCGCTTGATCTTGCGCGAGGTGGTTCGCGGCAGATCCCCATCCCAGAATTCCAGCGTACGCACGCGCTTCCAGAAGGGCAACCCGGTCGCCACCTCACGGAAGTGCGCCTCAATCTTGGCCTGCACCTCGGCCCGCGAGAGTCCCGGCTCGTAGTCGAAATTGGGGACTGCCGCGCAGGCCACGTGCTCGGCGACGCCATCGGGCAACCCGACCACCGAGAGCTCCTTGACGAAGGGTGAGTTGCGGTAGAGATCCTCGACCTCGTCGGGGTAGACGTTCTTGCCATTGCTGTCGATTATGACGTCTTTGGACCGGCCCACGATAAAGAGATTGCCGTCCTCATCGAAGCGCCCCAGATCGCCGGTGTGGAACCAACCGTCGCGAATGGCCTGCGCCGTGGCTTCTGGGTTTTCCCAGTAGCCGGCCATGACGTTGCGACCGCGCGCAATCACTTCGCCCACGCCCGAGGCATCGGGGTTTTCGATCTTGACCTCGACTCCGGGGAGCGGCTGGCCCACCGAGCCAAGAACAGGCTTCTTCTTGGGCGTGGTTACCGAGAGGACCGGCGCGGTCTCGGTCAGGCCATAGCCTTCGAAGAAGTCGAAACCCATGCCGTAGAAGGTCTTGAGCACCTCGGGCGGCAACGACGAACCCCCGCTGATCATGTAGCGCACCCGGCTGCCAAACCCTTTGTGCACAGGGAAGAAGACAAACATGCCCAGATCAATTCCGGTGCGCGAGCGCAGCTCAAAATTGGCCCGCGTGAGCGCGTTGACCAGCGATTCCAGGGTCGAGGAGCGATCGGAAAACTTCTGCAGGACTCGGCGGCGCAGCGTCTCCCACACCGCCGGAACGCCCACGATGGCGGTGATCTTGCCAGTCTTGAGCACGGCGCTGATGGCATCGCCGGTCAGCTCCTGCAAGTAAGTGATGCGTGCCCCGCGCGCGAGCGGGACCAGGAGCCCGGTCGAGAACTCGAAGGTATGGTGCAAGGGCAGGACGGACAACATCCCGTCGGTGGGGCCCAGATCGAAGGTGCGCAGCAACTCGGACACCATGAAGGTGAAGTTCCGATGGGTCAGCATCACCCCTTTGGGGTTCCCGGTGGTGCCCGAGGTGAAAATGAGCGAGGCCACCGTATCGGGACTGTGCTTGCTGTGCAGTGCGCGTTTGCGCTCTTCTTCAACCGCCAGCGGCTGCAAGGCAAACACCGTCCCGAAGGGCCAGAGCCGCGTGGGCAAGCCTTCTCTCGCCAGGGCAGCGGCCAGATCGGAACGCTTTTCCAACAAATCCTCGCCGATGATCAGGCCCACCGCGCCCGAGGCGCGCGCGATGTTCACCAACTCGGCCGCGGTCGAATCGTGCGCCACCGGCACCACCGTACCGCCGGCCTTCAAGACGCCGAAGAAAGCCATGGACCACTCGGGCGCGTTCTTGGCGTAGAGGATCACGCGATCGCCGAGCCGGAGATTCTCGCCCACCAGAAAGGCGCCCGCGCGGGTAGCCAGTTCTTGCAGGTTCTGGTAGCTGTACGACTCCTCCTGCTTGCCCCGTTCCATGCGCAGGGCCACGCGGGTGGCGTGCAGCTTGGTGGTGGTGTCGAACAGTTCCAAGAGGTCGTGATAGGCGTACACGCTCTTGGGTTTGGCTGCGTAGGTCTCGTCCAGCTCGGGCAAGACCCACTTCTGCAGTCCGGGAAAGTGGATGTTCAGGAAGTAGTCGTACCAGTCAATGGTCTCGGGCGACCAGGGCAGCAGGGCGCGGTCCTCGGGGAGCAGTCGGTCACGCAAGGCGCGAATGTGGTCGGCGCGCAAGATGTACGCGTTGTCCAAGATGAAGGGCCGGAACAGGTCGATGTTGTCGCCCGCCTCCTTGGTTACGCGCTTGACCTCGTCGACCTTCTTTTTGACCCGGTCAACCAATTCGCCAAAGCGGCCCCCAGCCCAGCGCGGTCGCACACGGTCCAGGGTTTTGGACGCGCGCTCGGCCACGCGGTTAACCAAGGGCAACGACTTCCTATCGTACTCCTCGTAGCTCACCGGCCGGAACTCCATACGCGCGGCCAGTTGATTAAGAAACTTGTTGCCCACCTCCTTGTCCTGGAAACGCCTTCGTTTGTACAGCCCGGTGAGCGTGGTCACCCGTCCGATGTACGAGGGGTTGAGGTCGCCGGCCGCCAACTGGTGCACCAGGGCCGGCTCCTCCACGCAGGCCTGGGCCGCCACCATCAGCATGGCAGCCGCGATGTAGTCGACCGGCACCACGTCGAGGATGAGCGACTCGGACACGGGCAAGAGGTTCTGGCCTTTGAGTGCCAGGTACACCAGAGGCGCCGAGGTGGTGAAACCCTCGTTCCAGCCCGGGAACGGGTACTCCAGCGCGCTTTCCACGATCGCCGGTCGTACGATGGAGCGCGCTATGTCGGTCTCGCGCGCCACCAGTTGCTCGGCCATGCTCTTGGTGTAGGTGTAGATGTTGGGCCAGCCCCAATCCTGGGCGCGCGCGACGCCCCTCTCGGTGAGCTCCGCCCGCACCCAGTCCTTGCGCTCACGCGCCACCGCCAGCTTGAGCGTGGCCTCGTCGTCGGGATCGCGGTGCTGCTCCAGCAGCGCATCGCGGGCCCTTTGGCGCAGCCGCGCGACGACCTGCGCGTCGTCCGCTTGGGCCCGCACCTCGGCTGCGATGCGGCCGCAGTCGGCGATCTCTTGCTCGACAACAAAGCGCGTCCCGGCCAACTCCCCCCGGCGTGGGAAATAGCCGTCCGGCGGCTCGCTCTCCCAGACGTTTCCGCTGCGGTTGCCGGCCACGAAGCAGGTGCTGGTATGAATCAGTGCGGGCCGCCGCATGCGCTTGACGAAAGCGATCACGTTCTTGGTTCCCTGCACGTTGGTGCGTAGGGCCGACTCCAGGGGCGGGTTGAACGTCACCTTGCCTGACGAGTTGATGACCACACTGACATCGGCCGCCACCTGCGCCGCCTGCTCCTCGGACAGACCCAGGTTGTCCTCGGTGATGTCGCCGTCGACGACCCGAATCTTGCGACTCAGGAACTCGCGCAGGCCCTCCGCGCCGCCGAATCTCTCGCGCAAGGGATCGAAAGTTGGCGAGGGCACCACATGGTCCCAGAAACGCTTCTCGCTGGAGGTGCCGGTTCCCCGCCGCACCATCACGTACACCCGGCCGATGTCGGGAAAGCGGTGGAGCAGCATGCTTATCAGCACTTTGCCGAGAAAGCCCGTGCCGCCCAGAAGGAAGACGTTTCGCCCCCGGTAGATCTCGCGCGGCGAAAGAACGGAGTTGGTCTTGTCTACAGGCGGATGCATCGGCTTGCGGCTATTCCACGTCGGCCATCACGATGGGCGGCCATTTCATCAGGGTCATTGACGCTGACGGGCCGACGAATGATCGCGCCATGGCAATGGCTTCGGTCAGCGACTCGGCCCGATCCCAACCCAGCGTGGCAGGCACATGTGCGTTCTTCGCACCCGCCGCGATCACCTTGCCCACGTGCTGACGACCAGCCTCTCCCCAGTACCACATGAAAAAGGGATGCGTGCCGTGGTAGGCGTAACCGCGCCGGTACATCTCGACGTAGCTCGGGTTGCGCGCGAACTCCTCTTCGTACTTGGCACGCAGCTGGTGTGAATCGCGCGTCTCAGGCAACAGCCGATTGAAGAACTCAATGTAGCTCGGGTGGTACTCGGGATCGAAGTCGTCATAGCAGGGGTGACACAGGATCAGCGCTCCGCCTTTTCTCAGGACCGGCTGGCCCCGGTAGAAATGGTGGAAGTATCCCAACGCCATCACCTGCAGCAGAATGGGATTGAGGATCGAGTTGACGTTGTAGGGCGAAATGAAGGGTATGGGGAAGATGACGATGTCGCTCTGGCCCTTGACCTTGACCAGATACTGCTCGTTGAGCTTGGCCACGATGCGCTCATGTACCGGATCGGCCTTGCCGGCGAAGCAGGCGATCAATTGGTAGGGCGCCGGGATGGCGTTGAACATCTTGCGCTTGGCCACCTCCGGCATCTTGGACAGAGCCAGGCGCAAGGTTTCGGCCTTCAAGCGATCGAACTCGGAAAACTCGTCCTCGTTTCTGCCCAGGAAGGCCAGCGGTGAGGAGAACATCCGGTTGTTGAGCGCAGTCTCGATGTGAAAGACGTTCATGTGCTGATCGACGATCGCGCCCATGCGGGCCAGTTTGGTCGCTAGCATCGAACGGGGCGGGTCCATCAGACTGTCGCAGGCCGCGATGGTGTCGGGCTCGTGGTGGACGCGGACGCTCTCGTAGTCGCACAGCCCAACCGCGACCGACTTGTGGCCCCCGTCCATGGGCACCAAGGTCACATTCAGGTAGATGACCAGATCGCTCTCCACGCAGCGACGGCTGATATTGACCGGCTCACCCTGGGCGGTCTTGCCCAAAGGGACGAAGCCGTCCGGATCCTCGGCGTCGAGGTTGTAGTAGCGGTCAGGGTAGAAGGCATCGTAGATCTTCTTGCCCGCCATGCGCTTCATCTCCGCCGGGGTCATGCGCCGATGCGCCGAGCCGAGCGCGATGATGATGTGCACGTCGTCGACCCCGTTCGCGTCGAGGATCTCGATGAGAATCTCGAGCATGGTCTGCCGGATGTCGGGCGTGGTCATGGGCGGCAAGGGCAAACTAATGTCGTCCACCGCGATGGTCACGCGCATGCCGGGCGAAAGCTGGGCATACAGCGGCTCGCTGTCGAGCGGATGGTTGATCGCGTAGCGGATAGCGGCGCCGGGATTGGCCAGGCCCTCGATGGGCGGCTTGGCGTAGATGACCCGCGTACCGATGGGTAGGTCCTCGCAGAGGAGGTCGGTGCCCGAGAATATGATCCGGGGCGCAGAGTTGTTGTCGATGTAGACGACTTGATCGTCTTCCTTGTGGCGGGGCACCGGCCCGCGCAGCGGCTTCGCTTCGCGCTTGGTCATCGGGGCCTCATGCTAGCGCAGATCCAGAATGGGCCAGTCATGTTGTAGGGCTGTGTTCCTTAGACGGAAATCAGGGTTGACGGCGGTGGGGTGACCCACCACTGACAGCATGGGCAGATCGCTCATGCTGTCCGAGTAGCTGTAGCACTCGGTGAGGTTGAGTCCCTCTTTCTCGGCGTAGGTGCGGACCCAGCTTGCCTTGGTGGCGGCCGCCATCACGGGCGGCAGCAGGCGCCCAGTGGCCTTTCCGTCCACGAACTCCAGCCGGTTGGTCACCGAGTCGTCGAGGCCCAGGTGACGCACGAGCGGCCCCGCGGTGAGGTCCAGCGCGCCCGTGACCAACACCTGCCGCAGCCCCAGTCGGCGCGACTTGTCAATCAGTTCATAGGCGCCCGGGAAAATGGATGGCCGGACGACCGTGTCAAAGAGCTCCTGGGCGAGATAGCGCAAGCGATCCTCGGACTCACCCCGGTAGCGACGGAAGAAGATGTCGTTGAAGAGACGCCGGTTGAATGAATCGGCAGCCAGGAACAGGGGGATGCTGGCCAGCGTGGACGCCATCCGCGTGACACTTCTCCACAGTCCCTGTTGGTTGCGCGCGTTGTAGGCAAAGGCGTGCACCAGGTTCGTACGACACAGGGTGCCGTCGAGATCGTAAAACGCAGCCGCTGCCATGTCTGGAAACGCACCGTATATCACGACCGAGACGATGGACCACAATCCGCCGGGCAGGGAAATGCACGGTGTCATGTCGACGCGGGTGGACGGTGGCGAAGCCGGAGCCGGGGCCGGAGGACGGAACCGGGGGCCGGGGCCGGTGGCCGGTTGCACACCGGGACCGGTCCCGCATTCGGCATCCGGCCCCGCTCCGGTTCAGCCGGCGGCTCGCTTCTGCGAGCGGCCGCCAGCCGCCTCTTTCTCCCGCTTCTCCTTGTAGTCGGCGATCATAGCGTCGCGCGCCTGTTTGGGCACCTCGGCGTAGCGCTTGAACTCCATGCTGAACTCGCCCTTGCCCTGGGTGGCGGAGCGCAGGTCGGTGGCGTAGCCGAACATGTCGGCCAGCGGCACCTCGGCCACGCCCGTGACAAAGGCTTCGTGCTTTTCCGTGCCTAGGATGGTTCCCCGGCGCTGGTTGAGCTGTCCGATGACGGCGCCCTGGAATTCCTCAGGGAACTGCACCTCGACCAGCATGATGGGCTCAAGTATGGTTGGCTTGGCCTTGTGGTAGGCCTCGCGGAAACCCATCAAGGCCGCTGTGCGAAAGGCCAACTCAGACGAGTCCACCGGGTGCGACTGGCCGTCGTTGATGAGACAGCGCACACCGACGATAGGGAAGCCGATCAGGGGTCCCCGCTTCATGGCCTCGCGAAAGCCCTTGTCGCAGGCCGGAATGAACTCACGCGGGATCGAGCCGCCCACGATTTCGTCCACGAACTCGTAGCCGCCCTCGTGATCCGAGGGCAAGGGCTCGATGTAGCCCGCAACGCGCCCGTACTGGCCCGAACCGCCGGTTTGCTTCTTGTGCGTGTAGCTGAACTCGCCACGCTGGGTAATGGTCTCGCGGTACTTGACCTGGGGCCGACCTGGAATCACCACGCAGTTGTACTCACGTTTCATGCGCTCGATGTAGATGTCCAGGTGCAGCTCCCCCATGCCGCTGATGATGGTCTGTCCTGACTCCTCGTCGCGCGAGACGCGGAAGGTCGGGTCCTCCTTGGTGAAGCGGTTGAGCGCCTTGGAGAAATTGGTCTGCGCCGCCTTGTCCTGGGGCTCCACCGCCAGCGAGATGACCGCGTCGGGCACATGCATGGACGTCATCGTGCAATTGACATGCCCGTCGGTGAAGGTGTCGCCCGAGGCGCACTCCACCCCGAAAAGGGCCACGATGTCGCCGGCTTCCGCCCAGGGGATGTCTTCCATCTCGTCGGCGTGCATCCGCACTAGGCGCGGGACCTTCACCTTTCTCTCTCCAGCCGAGCAGTTCACGATGAAATCGCCCTTGCTGACCTTGCCCTGGTACACCCGCATATAAGTAAGCTGTCCGTAGCGGCCGTCCTCCAGTTTGAAAGCCAGGCCTACAAAGGGTTTGGCCGCGTCAGCCTCCAGCTTGATTTCGGCCTCGCCGCGATCCTGGTCAAGCGCGATGTTCTCCACCTCGGATGGGGTGGGCAGGTAGTCCCTTACGGCGTCAAGCAGAAGCTGCACGCCCTTGTTCTTGTACGCCGAGCCCATCAGGACCGGCGTGCCCTTGAAAGCGACCGTGGCCCGGCGGATGGCCGGGACCAGGTCCTCGGGGGTGCATTCCTCTTCGCGCAAGTACTTCTCTGCGATGGCGTCGTCCACGTTCGCGATGGATTCGATCATCTTTTGCCGGGCAGCTTTGGCCTCTGCCATCAGCTCGTCGGGTATGTCGGCCCAGCGCACGTCCTCGCCCTTGGAACCGTCGAAGTACACCGCCTTGCCGCGAATGAGGTCAACCACGCCCTCGAAGCGATCCTCGGCGCCGATGGGGATCTGCACGGAGATGGTGTGCAGGTGCAGCTTTTCGCGTAACTGCTCGGTCACGCGAGCCGGGTTGGCGCCCGAGCGGTCCAGCTTGTTGATGAAGGCGATGCGTGGAACCTGGTAGCGCCGCATCTGGCGATCGACCGTGTACGACTGCGATTGCACGCCGGCCACGCCGCAGAGCACCAACACGGCGCCGTCCAGCACGCGCAGGGCACGCTCTACCTCGATGGTGAAGTCCACGTGACCAGGCGTGTCGATGAGGTTGATGGCGCAGCCCTCCCACTCGCACGACGTGGCGGCCGACTGAATGGTGATCCCCTTCTCCCGTTCCAGGTCCATGAAGTCCATGGTCGCACCCACACCGGAGCGGCCCTTGACCTCTTCGATCTTATGGATCTTGCCGGTGTAGAAGAGCACGCGCTCGGAGAGCGTGGTCTTGCCTGAATCGATGTGAGCGGAAATGCCTATGTTGCGAATCTTCTCGATGGACGACATGAAACGTGCCTAACCTATTCTGCGTGGATTACTGAAGGCGCGGCAGTTTATTCGACGACGACCCGAACGCCACCTAAATCTGCGTGACGGTGCGGTGCCATTTTCTTCGCGATCGTCACTACAACGTCGCTCCGGCGTTGCATTCTGCCGCAGGACGCAGGTTAAATGCGTACCCGTGTCAACCCGCCGACCGCTCAGCACCGGCAGACTTTCCTACCAGCGTTTCCCTTTCCGGACTGCTGAGAATGCCGCGTTTCTCCGGCCTTTCGTCAAATGGGCTGGAGGCAAGAGGCAGCTTCTGCGCCAATTCCAATCCCTGTATCCCGAAAAAGACTCGGTCAGCCGCTACCTGGAACCCTTCCTCGGCAGTGGGGCTGTCTTCTTTCACGTCAAGGGCTTGCTGCAGCCCACGCGCGCGTTGCTCACCGACACGAACGCAGAGCTGATCGACACGTTCCTGGCTGTGCGCGACGAGGTGGACAACCTCATCGAACTTCTGCGCCAACACACGAAGCAACACTGCGAATCCTACTACTACGAGGTGCGAACCCAAAGCCCATCGACCCCTGTCGCACGGGCCGCCCGTGTCATCTACCTCAACAAGACGGGGTTCAACGGCCTCTATCGGGTAAACAGCCGGGGGCTCTTCAACGTGCCCTATGGTCATCGTGCCAAGCCGACGATTCTCAGCGAGGCTCTGCTGCGTGCCGCCAGCGTAGCGCTGCGGAACGCGGAACTTCACGCGCGCGATTTTCGAGATCTGTTCGCGGTCGCGCGCAAGGGCGACTTCATCTATCTTGACCCGCCTTACCAGCCAATTTCCAAGACCGCCAAGTTCACGTCCTACACAAGCGGCTCTTTTGGCGAGAATGACCAGCGCGACCTGGCCGCGCTCTACGCCAAGCTCGACCGACGCGGGTGTCTGCTCATGCTGTCAAATAGCGACACGCCTCTGGTGCGCGAGCTATACGCGGACTTTTGCATCCACCAGGTGTCCGCGCGCAGGATGATCAACTCGGACGGCGAAAAACGAGGGCCGGTGTCGGAGGTGGTGGTCCTCAACTACCGCCCCAAGGCGCATCGCGCGCCAACCTCACAACCGGGATAGCTGGGTTGGCCAGAATCTACACGCGCAGGGGCGATCGCGGGCAGACACAGCTTCCCGGTGGGCGGCGCGTGGCCAAGCACGCGCAGCGATTGGAGTGTCTGGGTGCTGTGGACGAGCTTTCCGCGTGCATCGGGCTGGCGCGCGCATTGCTGCATAAGCCCTCCGCACCCGCCGGCGCGGCACGCCTGGATGCTTCGCTTGGCCGCATCCAGCGCGAACTTTGCGGCCTGTGCGCAGATTTGGCGGCCACACGCGGAGACAAGCAACACATAGCCGCCCGCCAGGTCACAGCCCTGGAGCGCAACATCGATGCCTGGGCGCTAGGGCTGCCCGTGCTTCGCGTCTTCATCTTGCCCGGCGGCGGCGCCGCGGCTGCGTGCCTACACCTCGCGCGCACGATCTGCCGGCGCGCCGAGCGCGAGGTGGTGCGTCTCGATGCTCAGGAGCCCGTAGGTGGCCCCGTTGTTCCCTACCTCAATCGTCTATCCGATGCCCTCTTCGTCGCGGCCCGCTACGCGACGCTCCTCGGCGGCCGCGAAGACCTGCCGGCCTCGAAGGCATAAGCCGCCCCTACCTGCCGTTTGTCGGGAAATTCGGGACCAGCGCAGGTTGGCCACCGTGTGCGTGAGCGGTTGCGTGGGCGGTAGCGACCAGCGTGGTGCGGCTTGCGTGGGCGATTTGCGCCCACGCGGCACGCTCTCCGCCTTCCGCGTACCCCACACGAACTCGCTCTCGCCCACGCCCACGCGACCCGCTAGCCGCGATCCGCGACCCGCCCTTCGGACGGCCCGAGATTTCCCGACGGGCTCTACCTCACGTAGACAACGCCCAGGTTCACATCCAAGTTGGCCATCACCTTGGGCACGCCCACCAGGGCGTTCGCGCTGACCGCGACCAAGAATGAATCGCTCAACTCGATGGTGATGCCCGCGCCGGGACCAAACAGAACCGGGCCGCCCACGACGGTATCCTTACAACCGTTCGGCGGACAGCCGGTCAGGTCCTGTTTGGGGAGGTTGACCACGTGGCGAATCTGACCTGCGCCCGCAGCCAGGGATAGGAAGGGCGTGACCCTTCTGGGCTCGCCCACGAACCACGTCACTTTGGCCAACCCCGCGAGGGCGTAGTTGGAGGGATGGCAGGTGCCTCCCCTGCAAGCGCTGCTGTTGCCCGCGACCTGGCTGCCATTGACTGCGCTGGCGCCAGTCACGACCTGAATTCGACCCTGCAGCGACAAGACCAGGCTGTCAGAAGCGAAGAAGCCAATCTCGGGGGCAATCTGCAACAGCCGGGACATGGAGATCCCGGAGCTTTTCAGGTTCTGTGCCAAGTCGTTGGTGCGGTTTGCCTCGGGCGTGCCCGAGTGGTAGCCAAAGCCGCTGCCTGCGGCCAGCGCAAACCAGAGGGACAGGCCCTCACCCTCCTCACCGTCCTCCTCCCCCGCCTCGGGCGTCGTCTCACCAGGGCTCACGCCGCCGCCGGCGCCCTCGCCGCCCAGGTTGATGATGTGCGGTTCAGCCGCCGTTCCATTCTGCGCCAATACCTGACCCTCCGCGTCCTGCGCCAGTATGTAGTAGGCAACCGATGCGCCGCTGGTTGCCTCGGCCGGAAGTTCGGTCTGGTACCAGTCGCTATTCTCGAAGGGGTCCATCTCGCGCGTGACGAAATCCGAAGCACCGTCCGGACGGTAAGCCAGCGCCACTCGCTCCCCTGCCAGAGACGCCGGAACCTGCGCCTTGATAAGGATGGGGTGGCCCGGCACGCCCGCGGTCACCGGAGTGTGAGCGATGGCGCTCTCAGAGGAAGCCGCCGGCTGCGCGGGCTGGGCGGGCTGGGCAGGCGGGGCGGGCTGCGCGGCCGGGGGCTCCGGCGTGGCCGCGCTGGGGGCGCTGCCTGCGCTCTTGGGGCCTTCCAAAACATCCGTGGAAGCCTCGGAGAATGCCGCCTGGACCTCGGGGTTGAGCATGGCCTTGGTGATCTTGATCGTGGGATCGATGCGCAGCGCCTTCCTGAACTCCTCCATGCCCTGCTCGCGCTGCTTGAGCCCGACCACGTAGACCACTCCCAGGTGCACATGCGTGCGCGCAGTCATCGGGTGCGTCTCAGGCAGCTGGGTCCCACATAGCTCAAGCGCTTGCTTGAGCAGCTTGGCTGCCTCCTCCACGTCCAGGCTGGAATAGGCAGCCAGCGCCTTCTTGTTGAGCCCGATGACTTTCTGCACAGAGTCCGGATCTTGCGCATTGGCCCGAGGTCCCCAGGCGACCGCCCCACCAAAGGTGGCGAGCAGCACGGCATAGCGATACCTTTTCGAGATAAGCGTCATTGGGGGAAGGCTCCTACGCGGCGGCTTACGTGTTCGCGGATAGGCGAGAGCAGATGAGACTGTATTCTCGTCGGTTCCCACACGTCAACCTACTCGGCGCCGGGATCAGCACCGCCGCAGCTCTGAGAAAGGCCAGCCTCTCGACCAGCCTGTCTAGACCAGTGCTGCGATCGGGCATCCCCCATGCGACATCGGGATGTGGCCAGCCCGGGGAGCCGCATATACTTGAGGTAAGTGCACGCAAGGACCGCCACCGTCATCTTGTTGGGGTTGGCCGGGATAACGGCCTGGTCGTGGCGTGGCGTGCCTCCGCACCCAGACGGCCGGCCTCCGGCCCACGAGCTGCTTGCTGCCGGAGGCACGAAGCCCAGTACGCTGATCGTCGACTTTCGGGATGACATCACGGACCAGGCACTGGCCGCGCGCGGATACTTGGACGAGCCCATCAGTCGCTTTTCGGCGAAGGACCGCCTGTACCGCCTCCGTTTTCGCACGCCGCAAGACGCGGAGGACGCGGCCCGCCGCTTGCGCGCGGACCCCATGGTTGAATCGGTTGACTACGACGTCCCGGTCAGTCTGTTTCCCGAGGACTGGACGCCGAATGCACCGCCAGTGGACGCGCCTGAGTGCACAAGAGACGCCCCCTCGGGTGAGACGGACTCAGGCTTCCCCAACGATCCCTGTTTCCGTTACCAGTGGCACCTGCGCCAGGTCGGCCTGCCCGCGGCTTGGAAGCTGGGCCAGGGCCGTGGCGTCGTGGTGGCCGTGATTGATACGGGCGTCAGCCGCGTCCCTGATCTCCAGGGCACGCGCTTCGTGCCCGGCTTCAACTTCGTGGCCGACAATGACAAGACCAACGACGATCACGGCCATGGCACCCATGTGGCCGGGACCATTGCCCAGAGCACCAACAACGCCCGCGGAGTGGCCGGGATTGCCTTCCGCGCTGCCATCATGCCGCTCAAGGTTCTGAACAGCCAGGGCTCGGGCTCCATGGCAGCCATAGCCCAGGCCATCCGTTTTGCGGCGGACCACGATGCCAACGTCATCAATCTGAGCCTGGGCGGACCCTTCCCCGTCACGCCGGTCCGCCGCGCGATCGAGTACGCGCATCGCAAGGGCGTGGTCGTGGTGGCCGCGGCAGGAAACGACGGACGCGGCCGCGTCAGCTACCCCGCGCGCTACCCTGATGTCATCGCGGTGGCGGCCACCCAGTGGGACGAAACCACGACCTTCTACTCCAACTGGGGCCAGGAGATAGACATCGCAGCGCCTGGCGGGAACATGCGTGTGGACCAGGACGGCGACGGCAAGCCCGACGGTGTGCTGCAAAACACCATCCTGCCTGGCAGCGCGGGCAGCGGATACCTGTGGTTCATGGGGACATCAATGGCAGCGCCCCATGTGGCAGGTATCGCAGCGCTGGTGGTAGGGGCCGGCGTCACACGCCCCGACGCCGTGCAGGCCGTTCTCGTAGACACCGCCCGCAAGCCCAGGCCGGTGTCCTCCGCCAGCGGCCGCCGCATAGATGACCACTACGGCGCCGGGATCGCAGACGCCGGGGCTGCCCTGAGGAAGGCCCGAGGCTCGCGCGGGGCTGCCAGCCTCGGGCTGGGTGCGGCTCTAGGGCTCCTGGGCCTGGGCGGGGTGCGCCGGCGCGAGAGGCTCGGCGGCGCAAGGACCTGGGCCTTTGCGGGCGCACTCGTGCTCGGAGCTTCCGGACTCTTCTTGCTGCCCTGGCTGGGAGCGCCTGCGTGGCTGGCCGATTCGCCGATCGGCTCGGGCGCGCTTGCGTCCCTGGCCTTCTTGCTCGGCCCTACCGGCCAAGGAAACCCACTTCTGTGGAGTGCCTTCCTGCCCGTCGCTGCGGTCGCTTTGCTTTACGGCGTCCGCAGGCTGCGTCCAACCCTGGCTGGCCTGGCCTTCGGCGTGGCTGGCGCGCTGCTTTTTGCCGCCTGCGCGTACACCGCCGATATCCACTTCGTGCCTGACATCCTCGACCGAGCGTGGCTGGCGGTGAACGCCCTCCTGGCCACCGGCCTCGGCGCGCTCCTCTTGCGGAAATAGGACACGCGCGACCGCAGGTCGCCCCTACGGGATCGCAGGTCGGCCAGCGTGTCTCGTGAGCGTGGGCGACCAGCGTGCGACGGCCTGCGTGGGCGTGTGCGGCCCGCGGCACGCAACCCGCTCTTCGCCTCCCGCGCACCGCCCACGAACCGTCACGCCCACGCGACCCGCGACCCGGCCTGCCGGGCGGACGTGCGATGGGCGACCGCAGGTCGCCCCTACTATCCCCCGCTGCCGCGTCTCAGCTCGGTCAACACGGCCTTGGCGATGGCTTTGAGAGTCTCGAAAACTCCCACACCGGTGGTGGCGCGGGCTTCGAACTCGAGCACCCTGGTCGGGTTGAGTTGCGCGTGTAGCTCCGCCACCGACGCGGCGTTGGACAAGTCCCGTTTGTTGTACTGAATCACGAACGGGAGCTTGTCGAGGTTGTAGCCCTGTTCGATCAGGTTCTGGCGCAGGTTGTCCATCGACTCGATGTTCGCTTCCATGCGCTCGATCTGCGAGTCGGCCACGAAGACCACACCGTCGACGCCCTTCAGAATCAATTTGCGACTGGCGTCGTAGAAGACCTGGCCCGGCACCGTATAGAGGTGAAAACGCGTCTTGAAACCTCGGATCTCACCCAAAGACAGCGGCAAAAAGTCGAAGAACAGCGTCCGCTCGGTCTCAGTCGCCAGCGAGATCATCTTGCCCTTGGCCTCGGGGCTGGTCTTGGCATAGATGAATTGGAGGTTCGTGGTCTTTCCACCGAGACCGGGGCCGTAGTACACCAGCTTGCAGTTGATCTCGCGGGATGAGTAGTTGATGAAGCTCATCTGGGGCGACAGCTAGTCGTTGAAGAGCTTGTCGATGTCAGCGTCGGTAATCTCGTTCAGGATGGACGGCCCGGTGCTCGAAGCGGCCTTCTTGGCCACCTGCTCAAACAAGCGTGCCATCTCCTCGGTTGCCTTCCTGACCCGAAGGCGAACCAGGCCGAGCGATGATCGTTCGTCGAACAGGACCACGAGAATGGCCCGGCCAGCCACCAGGGTGATGTGCACATGGGTCTTCTCGCCCTCGTGGAACTGGCTGGTGAAGTCCTTCTCGCGTAGGATTTTGGAGATCCCGCCCGTCGCCGCCACGTTGCCCGCGGTCAGCGACGAAAGCGAGGTCACGTCGATCTCGCCAACCTCGCCAGCCTCGGCAATTGGTTGCCCATCGCGGCCAATGAGAAGCACGGCCTTGGCGTTGGCATCTCGGTGCAAGCGCTGACAGACAGAGGAGATCTGTCGTTGCTCCTCGGGGAACATCACATCAGGTCCGCTCATCTCGCTGTCTAGGCTCCTTCGCACCAGGTCAAGCCCAAAGCGTCAGGTCTTGCAACCATTAGCATCGGCGCGCACTGGCTTTCAAGGTTGGGAATCGGTTGGGTTTTCTCCCACATCCAAGACCGGGATCGGAGGGCAGCTTACCAGGTATCTGGGGCGGGCGACAGATAGCGTTCTGGGACACGGCCTGCCTACATCTCCCGGCGCCCGTCTATCGCGCGCGAAAGGGTCAGGCGGTCGGCATACTCCAGCTCGCCGCCCACGGGCACACCCATGGCGATACGGCTGCAGCGCACGCCGAGCGGCCGCAGCAATTTGGCCAGATACACCGCGGTGGTTTCCCCTTCCACACTCGGATTGGTGGCGATGATGACCTCTTGGATGTCGCCGCTGCAGCGCTTGACCAGCTCCGCGACGCGCAGGTCGTCAGGCCCGATGCCGTCGAGAGGCGACAGCACCCCGTGCAGGACGTGGTAGCGCCCGCGGTAGCCGCCCGCGCGTTCGATGGCCAGGACGTCCTGAGGCTGCGCAACCACGCACACCAGCGACGAATCACGGCGGGCATCGCGACAGATGGGACAGGGATCCTGCTCGGTGAAATCCCAGCACACGCTGCAGAAACTGATCTTGGCGCGCATGTCGCCGATGGCAGCAGCCAGTGCCGCCGCGTCCTCCGGGGACGCGCGCAGAATATGAAAGGCCAAGCGCGCAGCGGTTTTTTCCCCCACACCAGGCAACTTGCCCAGCTCGCACACCAGGCGCGCGATGGGACCTGCGCTACTCATTCACTCGTGCCCCCCGGTGGCATGGCCAGACCGCCGGCCACGGCAGCCAGGTCTTCCTGTGCCACCTGCCGAGCCCGCTCCAAGGCCAGGTTCACTGCGCCTACCAGCAAATCCTCGATCATCTTCTTGTCGGTTCCGGCCAGAAGCGACGACTCGATGGTGATGGACAGCACCTCGCTCCGGCCGTTGACCACGCAGCGGACCAGACCGCCACCCGTCTCGGCCTCGACCTTTTTGTCACCGAGGGCATCCTTGGCCTGGTTGAGCTGCTCCTGCACGCGTTGCCAGGTTTCCATCAGGTTGCGCAGATTGGGTCCGTCGCTCATGGGGTCTTGATCTCCTTGGGCGCGACGCCGAACAGCTCCTGCGCCTTGCGAATCATGGGATGCTCGCGCGCTTCGGTTTCGCGCTGGCGCTGGTCGAGCTGCGCTGCCTCTGCCTCGCGGCCGACCTCGGAACGCACCAGGGGCAGCACCTTGCCGGTCGACATCTTCAACTCGACCCGGGTGGCCGTGCCGGTGATCTGGGTGAGGACGCGTTCCACCTGAGACTTGAACTTGCCGGTCTGATCGAGGGCAAACTTCTGCGCGAATTGCAGAGTGAGTGCGCCGCCCTCCCAACCGCCAACCTCGGCGTGGTCCAGGGCGGCGGCCATGGCAGGCTGGTGTCCAAAGGATTCGCGTACCCGGCGCCACACCTCGGCGATGTCCGAGTCAGGCGGCGGCGACGGGGCCGCCGCGCCTGCCGGCGCAGCCGAAACCGGGGCTGACTGGCGCACGGGCGGTGCGCCCCGGGGCCGCGACTCGGGCGCCACCGGTCGCGCGGGCAGCGCGCCCGCCGTAGCCAGCCGACCCTCCAGCTTTTCCAGCCGATCGAGCAAGTCGCCGAGCGGAAGCAGGGGCTCGGCGTTGCACAGGTCAACCAGGGCCATTTCCAGTAGCAGGCGTGGCGTCTGCGATCGCGCGGCATCCTCCACGGCGCGAGCCCAGCGATCGAAGAGCGAGGTGGCCAGGCCCTTGCCGGCCTTGCCGGCCAGCGCCTTGGTCTCAGCGGCCTCCTCGGCCGTCGCGTCGATCAGATCCTCGACATCGGAAACCGCGGTCAGGATCTCGAGATCATGCAGAAACGCGAGAAAAGCCCGCGCCATCTGCATGAGGTCCACGCCGCGGTCAACTGCATCGGCTACCAGCCGCAGGGTTTCCGCCACGTCGCGTGCCACCACCTTGTCCGCTAGTTGATAGAGCAGGTGGCGATCCGCCACGCCCAGTACCTGGGCTACCTTGTCGCGGGTCAGCGTCTCGGCGCCCACGTAGGCCACCACCTGATCGAGCAGCGAAAGGCCATCCCGCACCGAGCCCGCCGCCTCGCGGGCCACCAGTCGCACGGCGTCGGGCTCGAAAACGATCTTCTCGGTGGTCAGGATCCGTGTCAGGTGGTCAGCCAGCACCTTGCTAGGCAGCAACTTGAAGTCGTAGCGCTGGCAGCGCGACATGATGGTCGCTGGGATCTTGTGCACCTCGGTCGTTGCGAAAATGAACACCACATGCTCAGGCGGCTCCTCCAGCGTCTTGAGCAGCGCGTTGAACGCGCTGGTTGACAGCATGTGCACCTCGTCGATGATGTAGACCTTCTTGCGCGCCTCGGCCGGCAGGTAGCGCACGCCCTCGCGCAGCGCCCGCACATCATCCACGCCAGTGTTGGACGCGCCGTCGATCTCTTGCACATCGACTGACTGCCCGCTGGAAATGGACTGGCAGATGGCGCAAGTCCCGCAGGGGGTCGCCGTCGGCCCCCGCGCGCAGCAAAGCGCCTTGGCCAAGATGCGTGCCGCACTGGTCTTGCCGATGCCGCGCGCGCCGGTGAATAGGAAGGCGTGGTGCACGCGCCCCATGTTGATGGCGTTGGTCAAGGTGCGCGCCACATGCTCCTGGCCGAGGAGATCCTCGAACCTCTGTGGCCGGTACTTGCGCGCCAGAACTAGGTAGGACACGCGGTCATCATGAGAAGTCGACGGTCGACAGTCAACAGCCGGAACGCCGTTGACGCAAACCAGCCAGAAGTTCGCGATCCCGCTCCTGGACCAAATCCGCGTTCTAGTCGCACGGTATGCAAGCGGCGAAGGGACAGTTTGGCAACCCGCAGGTCACTGCCCGATCCAGCTGACAATGAATTGTCCATGCGGGCTGAGGTTGCTGGTTGTCCACGGACCGCCGCCCGGAGCGCCGGACGCCAGAAGATTGCTCGAATCAGAGCCTCTTGCGAGCTTCCAGGCCGTGCCGCCGATCCCATTGGTTGCCATCCATGTGAACCAGTTGTTGGCTTCGGGTTCGCAGAGCTTACCGTCAACACCGCCATCGGCGTTCGTGGCGCCGAACTCGGTCACGAAGAGGGCAAGTCCCTTCGAGATGGCTGTGTCTCCCTTGGTTCGCAGCCACTGGGTATGGGAACAAGAATACCAGTGAAGGGTATAGAGCAGGTTTGTCCCGGCCACAGGATCTGCGGCCGCCAGGTCAACGTCCTGTGAGTACGTTGGCGTTCCCATGATGATGAGGTTATCGGGGTCCTTGGCGCGAATTGCTGCCACGATTGCCGTGTGGTACGGCTTGATCTGACTCCAGGTGACGTTGACCGGCTCGTTGTAGTCCTCGTAGAGGATGTTCGGGCAAGCCCCATACTTGGTGGCCAGGTTGGTGAAAAATGTGACCGCCTGCGACTGCGTGTTCTGGGCATCCCCGGAATGCCAGTCAACAATCACATACATCCCTAGGGAAAGCGCGTTGCTCATGATGGTGTCTATCTTGGCCTGCATGGCAGCTTGATTGCCGATGTATCCACCCGAGACATCGGTTCCCATGGCAGCGCGCAGTATCGCAACCTTCCAGGTGAGCATCGACTGCATCCCGGCCTTGCCCTCGGCGTCCGGCTGACCCTCCCAGTTCAGCCAGTAACTGCTGATGCCCTTGAGCTGGACAGGGTTCCCAGACTGGTCCTGGATTTTGGTTCCGACGACCTTCAGCTGACCATGGGTCGCAACCGGGGAGCCGGCTGGTGCGGGGGAGTTGCAGCCGGACACGGTAACACTCCCTGCAGCTCCGGTCGTTCCACCAGCTGCGGTCGTTCCACCATTTGCGGTCATTCCACCATTTGCGGTCGCGCCACCTACTCCGGTCGCGCCGCCTGTTCCGCTCGCGCCGCCCGTTCCGGTCACACCACCGGCTCCGGTGTTTCCTCCCGCTCTGGTTGTCCCGCCCGTTCCGATCGCCCCACTAGTCCCGATCGTTCCGCCTGTTCCGGTCATGCCGCCCGCCCCTATTCTCCCTCCTGTTCCTTGCCCTCCTGAGCCGATAGCTCCGCCTACCCTGGTCACACCGCCAGATGCGCCCGCACCGCCCTTTCCGGCAGTCGAGTCCGGCTGGGGACCCTCTGTGCACGCAGAGCTGAGAGCCGTCACCAAGACACCCAGGCCAAGTACGAGGACGGTCCCCCGTGCATTCGTCCAAGAACGGTTGGTTGTTCTGTTACTCATCGTCTTCTCCGGTAAAGCAGGTGGTCTAAAAGCATGTAGATTGCGGCTTGAAAGCTTCACAGGAAGATTGGCTTTTTTCTTGAGATCGGCGTCAAGTCATCATCTCGGCAGCGACCGACATTCATCCAACCGGCGGCCCGCCGACCTCGGCCAGCGCGTTCCACCGGCGCGATGCAATGTGGATCGGGTTACCGAGAGCGCCATTCAGGCCGCTGCCAGATGGCGGCGTCTTGTCGAGTCACCTGGTCCGACTGCTGAGATGCGGCGTCATCAGGACGTGATGAAGTAAACTGGCTTGCGTGCTCGATACAGACTTACCAGCGCCCGGAAATGGCAGCAAGAGCCGCCCCGCCCCCCTGCTCGTATCCGTTCTTGATCGCCCAGGTCCCGCTCGGCGCGGTTTCCAGACGGTGAGGCGCCTCTTGCGTCTTGTCTATGCCCGCGGCGGCGCCGGCCTGGGCTGGTCGGGCAGTCCTTGGGCTACCGGCCTGCTAGTGGTGGGCAGCGTGCTGGTCCTGCTCCTCGCGCTGCGGCTCCGGTTGCCCAATCTCGGAGGCCGGCCGCTGGGGTTCGACGAGGCCTTCCACAGCGGAGCGGTGCTCGCGTCGCCGGACATCGGCAGTTTGCGACAGGCGGTCACCCCTCAGTTCCAGCCATTGCTCGACCATCTCCTACGAAGGTTCTTCTGGGCACCACTCCTGGGCAGTCAGGAACTCGGCATCCGTCTGCCGGCGATGATAGCGAGTCTGCTCGCCATCCTTGCCACGATCATCACAGTGGCCTGGGGATTCCTCAGGAACGGACGGTCGCATCTTGAGGCGGCGATCGCGGCGCTCGCAGTCGGCGTCTGGCACGCCGGCTATGGGCAGGACATCGGCGCATCGGGCTTCGCCCGCCACTACGCCCTGACCGGATGCGTTTCCATCATCTGGACAGGCCTCTTCTTGTTCGGCCAGCCCGAGCGCCGATGGAAGGGCTTCGCACTGGCCAGTCTCCTGTTCACGAACACGCACTTCTTCTCCCTGGCCATGATTGGGACCGGCTACGCCCTCCTGTCGGTCGAGCACCTGACTCGGTCCAAGCGGCGAGCGGCGCTGCGCGAAGTCGTCGTCTTCGTGGCCATCGTCCTGCTCACCGCCGCCATCAACTGGCCGGCTCTCTCGGCGCTGCTGCGCAATCCAATCGAACCCCGATCCATCGCTGAGGCAGGCGCCGTCCTCACTGCACTTGGGGAAACCAGGGTTCTGGTCGAGCGTTTCCTGAACTTCCTCGACCTTCCGGTCATGCCCGCCGTGCTATGGCTCCTGCTGGTGCTGGCCGGCGGGCTGACCCGCGCCCTGTCGCGGTCGCAGGTTGCCCGGGTGGGCAGCCTGGCTTGCGTGGCGGTTCCTGGCCTCTTCTTTCTGGGATGCCTCCGTTCCGGGTATCACCTCGAGGACCGCTACTTCATGCCTTTCCTCGGGCTTGCCCCGGTGCTCCTGGCACTGGGCGCGGTGGTTCTCGCCCGCCTAGTGGAGAAGGCCATCGGGCGCCTGCGGCACGATTCGGAGGCGCGCCTGGCGGGGGCAGCCGCGCTTCCTCTCGCCGCCTACCTGCTCGTCGCCGCCATCCGTCTTGCGCTCTCGCCCGGCAGCCTCCGGGCTCCCGAGCTACCTTCGAGGCGCGCGGGGTTGATCGAGGCCATCAAGCGCGAGCCCCAGCCGGTCTTCCTTCTTTCCAGCCCGTGCTGGACGGACGCGGTGGTCAGGCTGTACTGGCGGTCCATGGGCGTGCGCGCGCCGGCAGACCGCCTCCAGTCCGCCAGTCAACTGGGTTACCAGGCTTGCGTGATCGGCGGCTTCCCCCCGGGTTCGGAGGCCGAGCGGGAGCTGAGGGACTTCCTCGGACGCGCGCCCGACGGGATCATCGCACTCTACCAGCACCACCTTCCCTGTTTTCCTCCCCGCTTCGAGCCGCCGGCCCGGTTGACCACCGACGGGACCGGGAGCAGTTGTCTGACTATTCTGCGGGGCGCCACCTCGGTCGAGAAAGCGCGAGCGGCGGCGGTCTCCGTGGGCTATCCCGCGACGATTCTCCCGTTGCTCAAGCAGCGGCAGTCCCAGTTCGAAAATGTGCGTCTCTACTGACAGGCCATGACCCGAACAATCTTGAGCTTCGTTGCTGTGCTGCCGGGTGCAGTCGAGCGTCGCAATGTGGACCTGACTATCATTGCCCATCCAGGCCGCGCGTGAGCCCCCAGAGGGGATCGGCGAGATTCACCTCAGCGACAACTAGGATCCAGCTGGGTACACGATTTGAATGCCGTTCACCGGCGCGCGCGGCATCTCGGCCGTCGATGTTCCCGGCTGCGCAGTCAAGGTGAAGCTAGTTCCGGTCACGTTCCGAAACACGACGTAGTCACCCGTGCCTTGTTCGGGCGCCAGCGTATGTCCCACATAGGTGTGCACAGTCGGTCCCGTCTCTGTCACGGTGTGTGTCGTCGAGCCGATCGTGTATCGGAAGGTGCGCGTGTCTGCCATGGAGATATCCCCGCGACAGTAGACATAGACGTCGTAGCCGCTGCTCATCGGAGCGGCCAAGCCAGTCACGTCGATCGTCGCGGGCGAGGTAGTCGCCGTCGGATCGAGGTAGCCGTTCATCATGCGCACGTCGCCCGGGGCGTCGGTGAGGTAGAGACTCCAAGTGGCTGATGTCGCCCCGCTCGGCAGTGGCGAATTCCAGGTGATGGACGCGGATGACAGGGTGCCATCTGCTAGCACCAGCGATGAAAGCGTGCCTGCTCTGCTTGTAGCGCTGTTCCAATGGGTGGCCGGCTTGACTCCTGCAGATTCACTGGCAGCCATTACGACAGTCCCCGTATTGCCAGCCAGGCCTCCCCCCACGAAATCAACACTGATGATCATGGAACTGGTCGCACCGCCTGTCCCGCTTCCGCCCGCTCCGCTTCCGCCCACTCCGCTTCCGCCTGTCCCGCTTCCGCCCGCTCCGCTTCCGCCTGTCCCGCTTCCGCCCACTCCGCTTCCGCCCGTTCCGCTTCTCCCGCCGGCTGCTGCGCCGCCCATTCCAGAACCGCCAATTCCACCTGTCCCGGCGCCCCCAAAGCCGCTTGCTCCACCCGCCAACGGCAGACCAGTATCGGGGGACGGACGCGCATCTGCCTCGGAACCCGCGTCCACCGCAACGCTTCCGCCCGCCCCAGTCGCCTGTGTCCCGCTGGTTCCCCCTGTCCCGGCGCTACCGGACCCGCCCGCCGCCGACAATCCGCCCACTCCGCCCGCCGCCGGCAATCCACCCGCCCCGCCCTTGGCTGGCAATCCACTCGCCCCGCCCGCGGCCGGCGATCCACCGGTCCCGCCCGTGGCCGGCAATCCACCGGTCTTGCCTGTGAGTAGCGATCCTCCAGTCCCGCCACTGGATGCTAGTTCGCCCGCCCCTCCGGCAACGATCCGGCCCGCCGTCGTCCCACCGACCATCCCGAGATCGCCTCCCGAGCCACCGCTCGCTGCATCCGGTCCGACCCTGCCTGTTCCATCCTTAGAATCTCTCGCCGCGTCCGAACCCGCCTGGCTATGCTCCACCTCGGCATCCTGCTGCCCCGCCCACGGTGGCGCGAGGTCCACACAGGCCGCAAGGAGAATGGGCGCGCCGATTGCCGCAAGAGCAAATGCGACAAGCCGAGTCATGTGCATACGAAGCCCCTGCCTGGGGCGACGCGCGGGCAAACCCATAGGGGGTTGTTCGGCTCGCTCGCCGCTGTTCCTTAGCGACCCGTGGCCACGGTCGTCCGCTACAGTTCCGTCGCACTGCGTGCGCGAACCTCGGGACTGCCGACGATTCGGTACGAACGCACGGTCCTCTCCTCCGCCAGCAGCACCGAGCCGGTTAGTTCGGCGCGATCGCCAAGGGTCGAGGGCACGATAGCCACCCCGCGCGGCAGAAGAGCGTGACGCACGACCGACGCGCGCACCTCGCGCAAGAAAGGCTCGCCGGCCTCGATCACCGGACCGCCCAACACGATCATCTCCGGGTTGAGGATGTTCAGCAGGAATGAGATCCCACGACCCAGGTGCTCGCTGGCCTGGCCGAGAATACGCTTGGCGACCGCGTCGCCCTGAACCGCCGCAGCGGCAAGGGCCGCCATGCTAAGCGGGCCCTCCACCTGCTGGAGCCGCGTTGCTTGTTTGCCCCCGATGGCCTCCTCGGCCGCGCGGATGATAGCCATGGTCGAGGCCACGGTCTCCAGACAGCCGCGCCGCCCACACCCGCACGGGGGTCCATCGTCGCTAACCGGACAGTGACCGATCTCGCCAGAAAAGCCGCTTTGGCCGTGGAAGAGCCGTCCGTCAACCACGATACCCGCCCCCACGCCGCTGCCCACGTAGAGCCACACGTAGGAACGCACGCCGCGCGCCGCCCCCACCCGCCCCTCGGCCACCGCCGAGGCTTGCGTGATGTTGTTGACCACGACCGGCATTCGCAATTCATCCTGCAGGGCGTCCCGCACCGGAACGTCCCTCCAGTCGAGGTTGGGCGCCAGCACGCACACTCCGGTTTCATGGTCGACCAGGCCAGGCACGGTCGCGCCCGCGGCCGCGACGCGCGCCCAAGGAATCTTGGCTGCCTGCAATGCCTCGTGGACCATCGACCGCACCACCTTGCTCGCCCGCGCCGCCGCATGACGCAGCGATGGCCGCCCGCGCACCACACGGATGACTCCTCGGGCATCGGCCACGGCGACCCTGGTCGCGCGCACCCCGAAATGGATGCCCAGGTACGCGGCGGAAGCATCGTTGAATTCGAGCAGCCGCGCTGGACGGCCCCCACCCGAGAGTGACTCGCCCAGCCCCACCTCGCGCACAGTCCCGTCGGCGATGAACTCGTCGATGATGGTCGAGACGGTGGGCTTGGTCAGCCTCGAACGGCGGGCCAGCTCCGTGCGTGAAACCCGTCCCGCCCGTCGGACCAGGTCCAGAATGATAGACCGGTTGACCTCACGGATAGCTTGGTTGTCGCCCTTGCCCAGCATCGATTCGTGCCGCTTGTGCATGTTGGATCAGGCAGAGACACGTGGCCAACGACCAAATTCGTTTGTCCACGGCAGAAGAACGTACTATCCGGTCCCAGGGAAGACAAGACTGTTTGCCCGCGACCATGGTAAAAGCACTTTCCGAAATGGCGGGGAGTCGTTAGGCTTGCCCCGATGTCCATGCAGGCCTTCTATCGCTGCGCGCTGCTCGGTCTGATGCTCGGCGGATGCATCAAACGAACCGCGCCTCCCCCCTCCTCAAGCGCGTCTGAACCGCCGCAGGCCTCCCGCGTGCTGGAGGCCGCCAACGCTCGCATCGCCAACGTACCCCGGGTTGACCTCCTCGGGGGACACGAAACGCGGGACTTTGTCCCGCAGGGGGAAGTCCAGAAGGTCGAACTCAGCCGGGTTTCCGTTCACCAGCAGGCATTCGGCGAGGCCACCCGCCTGCGGGTCAAGGAAGGCTCGGGCCTGGAGTATGCGGTGCAGCTCCAGGCCGCGACCACCGCGCCGGTTGAGGCTGGTGATGTCTTGCTGGCCACCTTCTACCTGCGCACCGAGCTCCCCAAGGAGGACGGTGTGGGCGAGACGTCTTTCGTGTTCGAGCTGGGGAAGCCGCCCTACACCAAATCGGTGGAATACCCCGTCCAGGCCCCTGCGGAATGGACCAAGGTGCAGATCCGCTTCCAATCGACGGCGGCCTATGCAGCTGGTGAAGCGCACATGAATTTCCACCTCGGCTACGATCCAGAAACCATCGACCTCGCTGGCGTCACCGTCGAGAACTTCGGCAAGCGCATTCCGCTAAGTCAACTGCCCAGCACCCGAACCGCCGACCGCCGCCGGGAGAAGGCCAACGCGGCGCTGGCCGCGGCCCGCGACCAGGCAGCCCTGGCAGGGCCACCCGTGGAGGGTGGCGAGTTGCGTTTCGAGGTCAAGCCCAGGGTCGTCATTCGGACCATCAGCCCGTACGTGTACGGCATCAACTCGCAGAAGAATGAAGGCTTCGGCGCCACGGTTCGGCGCATGGGCGGCAATCGCCAAACCGCCTACAACTGGGAGATCAACGCTTCCAACGCAGGAAGCGACTACCAGCATTCCAGCGACGAGTGGGCCTGCACGGCCATGGGCTACAAGAACTGCAGCACCCCCGGCGCGCAGTTCCTCGACTTCGTGTCGGACAACCGCGCGGCGGGAATGGAATCGGTCGTGACCGTCCCTCTGGTCGACTACGTCACCGCGGACAAACATGGGTCAGTGGCCGAGAACGAGAAAGCGCCCAGCCCGCGCTGGGTGCGCTCTCTTCCCCAAAAACCCGGCCCCTTCAGCCTTTCGCCCGACCTTTCCGACGGGAAGGTCTACCAGGACGAGTTCGTCAACCTGCTGGTGACCAAGCTGGGCAAGGCGCAGCAGGACGGCGCCCACTTCTACTCACTCGACAACGAACCGGCGCTTTGGCCAGGCACCCATCCGCGTGTCCATCCCGAGAAAACCACCTATCGCGAGATGAATAATCGCAGTGAAGCGATTGCGGATGCCATCCTGCGCGTGGATCCGACCGCGTTCGTGCTCGGGGGTGTCATGTACGGCTGGAGCGAGTTCATGACCCTGGAAGGCGCTCCTGACGCGACCGAATGGAACAAGAAGTACGACACCTATCTGGACTATTTTCTGGCTGCGATGCAGAAGCTAGAGGCCAAGCACGGAAAGCGCCTGGTCCATGCCCTGGATGTCCATTGGTACCCGGAGGAGCGGGGCACCAAGCGCATCACCGAAAAGGACGTGTCTCCCAAGACCATCGCCGCGCGTTTGCAGGCGCCGCGCAGTTTTTGGGATCCTGACTACAAGGGCAAGACTGGGATCAGCGCCTCCGGAGGCAAGCCCCTGCGCCTTATCCCCTGGCTGCTCGAACGCATTGCCGAGCGATACCCGGGCACCAAGCTAGCCATGACGGAATACAACTTCGGGGCGGGCGAACATATTTCGGGCGGACTGGCCCAGGTGGATCTGCTTGGGATTTTCGGGCGCGAGGGAATGTACCTGGCCAACTACTGGGGAGACGGCGCCGGGAACACGGTTCTACCGCCCTATACCCAGGCCGCCTACCGCCTGTATCGCAACTACGACGGCAAGAATGGTCGTTTCGGCGACACCGCGGTGGCTGCAACCACGGACAATGCCAAGGCCTCCATCTACGCGGCTCTGGATTCCAAGAAGTCCCTTTCCATGATCGTCATCAACAAGGAACTACACACGGCTTTCACCGGCAAGATCTACATCGCAGGTGCGGACTGCAAGTCGGCGAACGTGTTCGTGCTGGATGGCACAGAGCCGACCCTGCGACCGATGCCCGCGGTCGCGGTCAAGGACGAACAGATCGAGTATCGCTTGCCGCCGCTCTCCGCGACGCTGTTCGCCTGTAGGCCGTAGCGCCGGTCCCAAATCCATGGGGGCACAGGCATTAGGCGGCGGAATTGCGCCGGAAGAGCTGGGGTAGACCACCCTCTCCCTCTGGGAGAGGGCTGGGGTGAGGGTACTGCATTTGCACATCGAATCGCGCCGCGGGCGCAATCACAACAATTTGGTGACTTCAGCGTCCGGCTCACAGGAAGTTCCCAAGTCCCTCTCCCGAAAGGGAGAGGGGTGACCCATCGAACGCTTGTGTCCTCGAATCACGAATTGCCGTTTCATCCCGCCGTTGATCCGCTTTACGCCTATGCCCCCATGGGGGGCGGGCCAGCGCTATCACGCGACCGTGCGACCTACTGGACAAACGAGACGTTGGTAATCGTCAGGTTGATGCCTGTGCAGCCGGGTTGCCCACCGTCCCCCACCGGCGCGGGGGACTGGAACTGCCACTGCAGCCCCACGACCTCGTTCTGGAGGGCCGTCGCTACGATCAACTGACCGCCAGTCAGAGTCGAAAAGGGGACCGTGATGGGACCCGAGGTGCTGGTCAGCTTCACGTTCGGGAAGACGTAGCAATTGCTGGCGCATCCGCCCACTTGATTCGTGCCCGGGGGTTTTTCGTCGAAGGTCTGGACATTGAATATGAGGTCGCAACCCCCGGTGGTTCCGCCCAAGGTGAACTGCACCCCTGTATAGGCCGAAGCATTCACGCATTCGTCGAACGACAGGCCGCCGCCAGCATAGTCGCCGGCCACCACGCTGCCAGATAGGACCAAGGTGTGATTGGTCGAATCGACGCTCGACGCCATTGTGCTTCCGGTCTTGACGCCCCCGTAGCTGAAGATGCCGCCTATCGCGGTGCCCGTTCCAAATTTGTCGGTGATTCCGTTCCATTCCGTTGACGAAAAATTCGTAATCTCCGCCGTGGTGGGTGCAACCCCTGGCGGGCACAAGATCCCACTCGAAGTCCCGCTGGCCCCGGCCGCACCTGTGGTCCCTCCTGTGGCCGTGGAGCCGCCCGCCGGGGTCCCGGTCGTGCCCCCATTCGCAGTCGTTCCGCCATTCGTCGTCGCGCCCCCGCTCACCCCCGGCCGTTCCCCACCGGACGATCCGCCGCAGCCTGCCGCGGAAGCGGCCAAGACCAGGATGCTCGAGATGAGATGCCGTCGCACTTTCACAGCCGTCTTCTCCATGAGTTAGCTCCTTTCATTCGCACTCGCCGAACTATGTCTAGCGCCGCACCCTATAGAAGCGAAGGTTGTCAATCCAGTAGTCAACCCAGCCTGCGTCCCAGGTCAGGCGCACCACCGACACCGTTGAAATATCGAAGAATGACCACCGCTTCGCCCATCCCTGCTGGGACATGGTCGTGAAGGGCACCAGGAAGAGCTGCCATTCGGTGGTCAGATGCAATGGGAACGTCCAGTGGTCCCCGCACCCTTGGTCCGGCTCGGCCGGGGGCGGATCGCTGGCGGGATTGAAGCAGTAGCTGCTTTGGGTTCCGTTGCGGAAGGCATGCGGGGTACAGGGTCGGCCACCGAATTGCGGATCAGGTCCATTGCCCGGGTAGGCGGGATACACCTGGTTGCACTGGGTGATGTTGCAACTGTTGGTGGCCTGCACGCCGGCGCCAGAAATGGTTCCGGGGAGGGGATCCGACGCCGGGTCTCCACAGTAGTAGCCCGAAACGAATCCCGCGCCCGGTGCATCCCAATAATTGCAAGCCTTGCCGTTCACGCAGGCACATTCACGACTCCGCTCACAGTAGCGCGGTTCGTTTGGGTCTTGGACGTACGTGAGATAGCTGATGTCGTCGTCCGTATATTTGTTGCCGACGAGCACGCGCAAGAGAGGCTGGCTGTCGGGCGCGCGCCGAGCCCACACCGCCACGCCGTCCCAATCGCTCAAGTCGAGCGCGGCGTAGCGCACGGGTAACTCGGCACTGTCGGGCTCGCAGAAGGCCGATCGCTCGGACACAGGCAAGTAGTTGGCCTGGCTATCAAAGCAGAGATTCTTGTCCACTGCGAAGTGCTGCATTGCCACCCCCAGCCCACCGCCCCAGCCGAGAAATGGCGCGCCTATGATTGACCCCGCGCCGCCCGATCCGACTTGGACGTGCCCACCTGTGACGTGCAAGACGTAATGACTGGGATTGTTCGGATCATCCGAAGTGCACCGGTTGGCGGTCGTTGCCACGGGTCCGTATCCGGCTGGGAACTGCAATCCGTTGTCGCCGTTGGCATAGATTTGAGCGGTCGCGTCGGTGTACGAGTACATGAACTCGCCGATGTACGCCGGATTTCCGTTCGGGTCGTTGCCGGGCTCTTCGAAGTCGGCCAGCATGAAGGGTGCGAACTCCAGCCCAGCCTCGGCAGCCGCGCAGTTCACCGGCTGCGGCCCTGGATCGGGGCTACAGGATGTCGGCTTGACACAGAATCCCGCCGACGCGTCCGTGGTCTGGCTGCCGGCATTGGGCGTGCATGCCGCCAGCGCGCAAATCCCGGCCAGCAGCCCGCGCTGCAGCTCGGCTCGATTTGCCTTTTCCCGCGTCACGGTCCTCACCACCACATGCGCGCGGACAGCGACACCATGTTGCCGTCAGGAACCACTGAGATATCCTCCACCGGCGGATCGCCCACCCGCACGGTCGTCCAGGTTCCATTAAACCAGTGTGAGTACTGCAACACAACCTGGTCGGTGGACTGCCAGCCGGTATGGAAAATGATCCGGGGCGAAATCGCCGAGAAGCTGTAGCGTTTCTCGTCCACGTTTGGGTCCACGCGATCGTAGCGCATCGAAGCCGCCAACCAGGAAAGCAGGCTGTAGGTGGCCTCGATGCCAAGCTTACGCTTGGTGATGTTGTCGAACTTGTAACGGCTGGTGTTGCTGTCGACGGTCTTGTCTGTGCTCGTCACGTGGGTCTGCATGCCGAACAGGCTGACGAACAGATCGGGACCGTCGCCCGAGAAGGGCACCGGATAGCTGACTAGCCGGCCGATGCTGAGGTCGTACTGGCCGCCCAAGGTCATGAGCGTCCCGGTACCGCCGCTCAGCGGCCCGAGGTAATTGTCCATCAGCCCCTTGCCGCCAAGGGTGTTGAGCACGCTCACGACCCGGCTCACGGTTCGCGCCTGCAGGGCATCGGTATACGCCGCCGCCAGATACAGGTGGCCAAAGCGCCCCAAGCTCAGGCGCGCGTCGCCTGCCAGTACGTCGATTCGGCCGTCAGGGGCCAAGGTCCCTGCCCGGTCGTCCTGGCTGAAGGCACGCAAGAAATGTCCCCCGAGCATGGCCCCCATGCCTCGGCTGGCGTAACCCACGCCCCCATGCACATGGGCCACGAAGGTGCTGCCCGCGCCTGGATCCGCGAAGTTGTTCCACACGTCCGGCGTGATGCTGGACCCCGCCGTGTTGGTCTGGCCGTGCAGCCCTTCTTCGAGCGTGAAGGTGAATTTGCGCCACCCTGTCTTGAGGGCCACGTGTTCGCCCACACCGGTGATGCGCGCGATGAGCGGCGTGCCGTAGCGTCCCTCGTCGTACTCGCCTGTCGTGCCGTAACGGAGGGTGAAGGCGCCCAGCAGCGCCTGCATGTGAACCCGATCGCTCAAGGGCGGCAGAATGCTGAGAAAGACGTCCGTGATGCCGAGCTGGTCGGCCGGTTCGAGAAAGCTTTCAGACACGTTGGCCTGCCGGGCCAGGACGCTGACGTTGGCGGTGATGATGCTGTTGCCCTCGGAGAAGTTGAGCTGCACGTAGGTCGTGGGCACCACGCCGGTATGGGAGAAGGTCTCGAGATCGTCGGGAACCACCGGGGGTGCGTGCAGTACGGTACTGCTCTGCCCGGGCCGGGGATTGGGCCGGCTGCCAATTCCCATGTTCAAGGGCGCCGCGACGTAGCCATGAAAATCGAAACGCCACTCGCCCTCGCTGAGCGATCGCTGTCCGTACGCCGGGGTCAGGCCGCCGGGCATAGCACCCACTTGGGGCAAGGTGGGATCGAGGCTGAGCGAAGGGTCGAATCTCAGCCCTTGCGAAGCATCGGGCGAGGCGACGACGGCCCCTTGGCCGTACGCGGGGCCAACCCGGGCCAGAGTCACGACCGCCGTCGCCGAAATCACGAGCGCCCAAATGGCGCGTCTGTTGAACCTGTCGTCCATGGTTACCACCACATGTTCACGTTGAAGGCGATCAACTGGTCGTCGAGGCCCACGTCTCCCGACACGGTCGAGCCCGTCTCCCCATGGCTGCGAGGGCCATAGAACCACTTGCCGTAAATAATCGAAATCGTCTCGCGGCTGACCCAGTTGGTGCGGAACATTAGGCGTGGCGCCAGCACATAGAATGTCTCACCCGAATCCTTGGAATTCGGCGCCACGCGATCGGCGCGCAAGGCCACGCCCATCCAAGGAAGGAAGGTGTAGACAGACTCGACCCCGAACTTGTAGCGCAAACGATGATTGAAGGTGTCGACCCCCTCGGGCAAGGGGCTGGGGGCGATGGGGCCGGTCGTGGGGCCCGTACCCGAGGCCGTCAGGGACTGGGTCAGGGTGTAGGCCATGACGAAGCCTGCGGTGATCGTCACGTCGGGGGCGTCAGACGAGTACGTCGATCGCAGCATGCGGCCCAGGCTGGTGTTGTAGTTGAAACCCAGGGCCATCAGCTTGCCCGTGCCGTGGCTCAGCGGGCCCCACCAGCGGTCAACCAGATTCGGGCCCTCGCCCCCGAAGGTCAGCAGTCCCCTCAGCGGCTGGGAATTCTCGCCCTGGACATAGGAGGCCCCTGCCCCGAGATAGCCCCAGGCGGGGTTGCGCACGGTGGCGTCCCACCCCAGCACGGTGATGTGCCCATCCTTGATGTAGCTTTCGTCCAACTGGCGCGTGGTGGGGTTGTCGAGGGCCTGCTGGGCGCGATCGTCCTGGGCCCAGTTGTAGAGGTAGTGCAACCCGGTCCGGATGTCGGTGTCGCCGCTCCGGCGCAGCATCACGTGCGCGTGGTGGATCCAGGAGGACGGGTAGATAGGATTGATTGATCCGTTGCCACCGGTGGGAACCACGCCGGCCGGCACATTGCCGTTGCGATTGCCCATGATCCCGTGCTCGACAAACAGAGTCAGGGTTGGTCGCAAGCGATACTCGACGATAGTGAGCTCACCGACCCCCCGCGCCGCTCCCACCAGCGGGTTGGTGTACATGCCCAGCCCATACTCGGAGAGGCTGCCGTAGTAGGGACCGAAGTAGCCAACAAGAACGCGCGGACGCAAGGGACCGAGGGGTGGAATGTTGAATTCGAGATAGGCGTTCATGAGAAAGATCTGGCTGCCGATCTGGTAGTAGGTGGTGGGCGCAGTGGGGTTCCAGGTGTTCAGGCTCAGGTTGGCGGTGACGACGCCATTTCCGTAGGCGAAGTTCAGCGCCACCCACTGCCCCGGCATGGTGTTGGTGCCCACGAACGACGCATATTCGTCGAGAGTCTGCGGTGGGACGTGGAAAACCGTCGTGCTCTGTCCCGGCGCGGGCGAGCTGCGCTGACCGATGCTGGATTGGAAACTGGCGCTCAGAAACCCGGCGTAGCGGAACGTCCACTGTCCGAACGGCATGGGCGCTGCAAAGCCCGGTGTGATCCCACCAGGCGCCGCCCCGACCCGCGGCGAAAGCGGCGACAGGGTCAACCCTTGGTACATGCGATACCCCGGCACATACCCGGCACCGATCAGTTCGTCGTTCACATTGCTCGGCGCCGACGACGTCGCAAACGGAGCAGCGGCCGGCGCTGGGCCAGGCTCGACAGGCGCCGGGGGCGGCGCAAGCGGAGCGACGGCCGGCGCTGGGCTGGGCTCGGCAGG
>PMIX01000135.1 GCA_003158395.1 Myxococcales bacterium
CGACAGCTCCATCGAATGCCTCCAAAGTTGGGCTCCCTACATACCTCGAATCTGACAGGCGTCCGCCGGGCGCTTGAGCGCGACTTCCCCTGAGAATGATTGCGACTCGGAAGCATCCTTGGCCCCTGGTACCACCGCGGTTGAACGAGCCGTGACGACCAACGTCTCGGACCCGCTCGGCCAGATGAAACGCACCTCTTGCGGGAACGTTCGCTGCGAATCCTCGTCCGCGCCCGCGGGCCCGCCCACCCAAACACAACTGCCGCTGTGCCCATAGGTCCGATGGGGAGCGAAGAAGAGACCAAGCTCGGCCACCGCGAGACGAGCGTTGTTGGGCCCGAGCATCGTGCAACAGACGACGGGAACCGCAGGCGCTTTCAGAATGACCGGCTTCGGATCCAGGCCGAATTGCGATGCCACTTCCGCCAGCGGGGTTAGCCGAACATGCGCGGCGCCGGTCGCCAGTCCAACCCAAGTTGACAGGTGAAGCACGACTCGCGCGGGAGATGCGATTCGAAACTCGAAGTTCCCCGCTAGGTCCGTGTCCGTGCCGCGGACCTCAAGCAACACGCGGTCCAATCCTGTAAGAGCATTAGCCTCGGCAGGTTCGACGGAAACCACAGCGGCGAGCGGTGAGCCGTCCACGTCCACAACCCGACCGCGCAGCTGCTGCAATGGCTGCGCCACCCGCAAAATGACGGAATACCGGCCACCGGAATGTGTCGCGATGGTGTTCGTCCCGAAACGGGGCGTCTGACTACCTGTGGTGGAGAAAAGCGTGACTCGTCCTTCCGGGACACCGTCTAGACCGAATGAAATCCTTCCCTCTGCGCTTGAGCAACATGCCTGATAGCGGGCTCGGATCGCGCCTGCCTTTTCTTCGACGAACCAGCCCAGCCCTGCGTTTCGAACCGGCGCTCCGTCCGCATTCACCACTGTCACTTCAACGGTCGGAGCGGAGCGCAGCGTGACCCGGTTCGATGAGCCGCCTCCCGAACGCAGCGTCGCAGGTGGAAGTGCGAGCGGAAGGTATCCCGCGGACCTGAACACGATGTTGGCGCCCGGTGGAATCTGATCCCCTGGGTCCCGCGCCATGCGGAACGAGCCAGATCGGTCCGTGAACGTGCTGGCGAGCTCAGTTGCACATGGGGACAACACATTCTCAAAAGCGATGGGCCTTTCGGCAGCTTCCGCACACAGGACAACCGTCACCCCTTCGATCGGAACGCCGCTCTGAGCATCGACAACAGTCCCCTGAAAGCTCACCGGAGAAGCTTGACCGGCAGTCCCTTGCGTCGCACAACCGGCGAATTCCAATGCCAAGATCAGGACCGCTGTCACCCATCGACCGCCGAACCGATTGGCGCGCGTTTCCGTCACAGTGAGCCGACCTAGCACGTCCCCGAATACTGAGTCAAGCGCACACGCTTTGCCAAAGTTGCCCCGCCGCTATCGGGCAGAATTGCTAGCGCAAATCGTGCGAGATTTCGGCCCGGGTCCGGGCTTTGCTGGGGCGAGCGCGACGTGGTCTTTCCGCTGCGCGTACTGGACATCTGGCGTGGGAACTGGCCGCACGCTGTGGTCCACCGCTTCCCCGACTGTGGCCACTGGGTGCTGGAAGATGCGCCCGACGAAATCGCCGACTGCGTGCGGGCATTCCTGGCCGCCGCGCTGCCGGATTGACCTCAGCCCCCGACTCACTATCGCTACACGAGTTCGATCCTCGCCACGTGTCCTTTGGTCGATGCCAGCCTCGCATCGAGAGTCAGAAGCGGCGCTCCCAGGCCCTCCGCAAGCGCAATGTACACGGCGTCGTAGGCGGAAAGATTCGCGCGCAACGCCCAGGCGCGGACCAAGAGGGGCCCGTGATCGTGCAGATAGAGACCGAGTCCTGTCAGGTCCCGCAGAGCCTGACGCCCGCGAAGGTCAGTCAATTGCCGTGACAGGTTGAGACGACGCAAGACATGGGCCACCTCGACCTCAACCAGGCTGGGCGCGTGCCAGGTCTGTCCCGCTCGCGCTAGCCGCCCATGGATCGCCGTCGCGCGCCTGCCACCGAGCAGGATCTCCACCACAACCGACGCATCGAGGACGATCAGCGACGCTCCCTTTCTTCGCGCAACATCCGCACGATCGTCGAACGTGTGGCCACCGGGCGCAACCTGGACAGCCGAGCCAGGATCTCGGCCGGCGCTGGCCTCTCGCTCGACCGCTGCATCTCGACCAGCAAGTAGTCTGACAGCGACATGCGCGACTGCCGGGCCAGGCTGGTCAAGCGGCGGTGAAGGCTGTCCGGAACGTGCCGGACCTGGATCATCTTGGCCATAACTCCAGGATACCTGCATGTGATCCACATGCAACAAGTTCCCGTGTCGGCGCATCAACGCCTCGGCCCACGGTCATCCCCCCGTGCAGGGACGCTGCTTGCCTGACGCGCCCGCGACTGGGACGCGCTTCTCCTCGATCCGGCGGAGTCATCTTGACCCCGGTGCCCCCAGGTGTCACTGTTACACCATGGCGATGAGCATCAGTATCAAGCAGCTTCATCAGACCACGGGCGTGCATGTGCGCCAGGCCGCCCAGTCTGCTTCACCCATCCAGGTCACCGACCGCGGCAAGCCCGTGGCGGTGTTGGCCAACCCCACCCTTCTTCAGCCCAAGCGTCGGCGCCGCACGCTGCTGGCCGAGTACAAGGCGCTGCTGTCCCGCAAGACGTCGGGCAGCGTCCTTGCCGATCTGGACGCGATTCGGGGCGACCGATGATCGTCTGCGACACCTCGGCGGTGGCCAAGTTCTACGTGCCGGAGAAGGAATCGCGGGCCATTCGCCAGTTGCTCGAGCAAGAAGATCGGGTTTGCGTGTCAGAATTGGTGCGACCCGAGATCATGGCGGTCTTTCACCGCCGCCTGCGCGAAGCAAGCTGGAGCCGGCGGGATTTCCTCGCGGCCGTTCGCCAGTTCGAGCACGACGACCTAGCGGGCTTCTGGACCTGGTTGCCTGTCGATGGCTTTATCCTGAGGGCTGCCGCGCAAACCTTTGCCACGCTGCCTTCGACGATCTTCCTGCGCTCATCCGACTGCATCCACTTGGTCACGGCGTTGCGCCATGACTTCACCGATTTTTTCACCTTCGACGCCCACCAAACCCGGGCGGCCGCCGCGCTGGGCCTGACTCCGGTGACAGGCTGAGCGGATGGACAAGGCAGGCGAGCAAGGTCCATGGAAGTCCTCAGAGACGGTTGGTTCAGGGAAGCGCGCGTTACCTGCGCCGACGGCCAACGCGAAAGTGGACTTCGGCTCGTACTTGCGTACTCTCGACGCAAAGAGGCGGCTCGATGCCAATCAAGAACGTGTCACTGCATGAGTTCGGCGTTTTCACGGATCTCAAGCTGGACTTCTGCGAGGGCATCAACGTCCTGATCGGAGCCAACGGAACAGGGAAAACCCACCTCCTGAAAGTTCTCTACGCTCTCCACTCATCCCTCGAACACCGGGAGGGAACTGGGCTGCTGGGCGGGAAACTAGAACGCATCTTTCGTCCCGATCACATTGGACGACTCGTTCACCGAAGGGTGGGGGTTCACTCGGCCAGAGTCAGTTGCGCGATCGGGGCCGGCCACATTGACTTCGAGATCAGCACCAAGGAGAGACTCAAAGCTTCCCTCCGCGCGGCCACCATCGGGGCGCCGTCCTTGTTCATTCCCAGCCGGGAAGTGCTGTCCACCTACGAAGGCTTCGCGTCTCTCTACAAGAACCGCGAGGTGGCCTTCGATGAGACCTACTACGACCTTTGCGTGGCACTGGGGCTGCCAGCGCTGCGTGGGCCAAGGGGAGAAAAGGCGGCCAGACTCATCGAGCCCATCGAAAGTGCCCTTGGAGGCAAGGTTGTGCTTGAGGGTGAGCGCTTCTACGTCAAAGGACGCGATGGGGACTTTGAGGCCCACCTTGTCTCAGAAGGATTCCGAAAGATCGCAATGTTGGCCAGGCTCATCACCAACGGCGCGCTGGCGCAAAAGGGTGTTCTTTTTTGGGACGAGCCCGAGGCGAACCTCAATCCACAACTCGCTCGGGTGTTGATCGAATTCCTCTCGCATCTCGCTCAGCGAGACGTCCAGATTTTCCTGGCAACGCATGACACCCTGGTCGCCCAGCGTCTCTCGCTAATAGGCGAGTATGGTTCGAAACCAAGCATTCGGTTCATCGGTTTTTTTCGGGGTGAAGGGGGCGAGATCGAAGCGGATTCCGGAGCGGCGCTGTCCGACCTCCAGCACAACCCGCTCCTTGAAGAGTTCACACGCTTTCACGAGGACGAGAGCAAATACTTCGCAGGCTCTCTCGCGGGCAAGGTGCGGCCTTGAATGCCTTTTCCGAGCGGCGCCTGCGCTTCGAATTCGGAACTGCGTGGGATGTCCGAAAATGGGATGACGAGCCCGTCTACAGGGAAGGCATAGGGAGGCTCAGCGAAAGCAAAGCCCTGGATTTCGTCGGAAGGCTCGACCGCTCGCTGTTCTTGATCGAGGTGAAGGACTTCCGCGGATACCGCATTGAGAACAGGAAAAGACTAGTGAACGGCGAGCTAGCCATCGAGGTGGCTCAGAAGGTTCGCGACACGCTGGCAGGAATTGTCGGTGTCAGCGGCGAGGGAAGGATTGACTGCGCGCTCTGGAAGCCTTTTCTCGATGCGGCCGTGGGCCGGCCTGTCCGAGTGGTTCTTTGGATCGAGCAGGACGCCCCTCCGGGAAAGCCCAAGGGCATTGTCGATCAACTGAACAACACCCTCAGCCAGCAGCTCAAACAGAATCTGCGTTGGCTGACAAGCCACGTCCGGATTGCCTCCCTCGGCGACAAAGCTCCACTGCAAGACCTCCAAGTCAAGAACCTCTAGCGGGAGATTCCCATCGGGAGGTTCCCATCTGAAGGTACTTTCGGGATTCCCGCTCTGTTCGGAGGGTGGTCGACTCAGCCCTCGGCTAACTTCGGACCGCGGGGCCCGAAGAGGCGGCGGGCAAGCTCGGCCAGCCAATGACCCTCGGGCGTGGTGACAAGGCGCAGCTCGCCGGAGCGCGCGCCAGCGACTAAGGCAGCTATCTCGGGCGATGGCTGCGAAAGCTGCTCAAGGATACAAAACAGGGCGGCATGGCCCAGGTTCGTACCCGTGCTCTCCGACCAAGCGCGCGCGGCGGCCGCAAAGGCGGGATCAGGAGACAGCGGCTCTTCCACATCGTTGGGCGGACCGAGGTGATTGATGGCGTCGATCGCGCGCTGGCGGCGGTCGCGATAGTTGAGCGTCCGCAGCTCGTCGGGCGACAGCGGGCGGCCGATGTGGATGTCCTGCTGGCCCATGCCCACGGGAAACTCGATCTCGTGGCGAACCGGCGCCACCGGCAGGCCGCCCACGAACCGCACCGGAACCACGGGCCGCCCCAGGGCGATAGCCATGTCGAGGAACGCGCCCGAAAGCTTGCGCACCGGCGTGCGACAACTGTGCGCCATGGCTCCCTCGACGTGAACCATCACGCTGCGGCCGCTGGCCGCCATCTCGGCTGACATCTCCTGGATGATCCCGGGCAGCGAGGCGCTGTCGCTGCGATCGAAATACTGCGNNAGCCTCGGGATCCGCGATGTGCAGCCGTCTCAGAAAGCGCTCAACCAAGCCGCGGCAGATATCCTCGACCGGCGGCGCCGTCCCGGCCAGCAGGCTGCGCCAGTACTCGCGGGTTGATGGCACCAACTCTGCCGCCGCGGTCGAGCGGACGCCGCCCGCTTCGGCGGCGCGCTCGCGGTCGGTCTCGGTGTCGACGATCTTCACACCCAGCCCCGCCACCTGGTAGATGCGGTTGCCATCCACCCAAAGCGATGCGTCCGCCACCGCGAAGGGCCCGGCGTCGTCGCGACCCTGCTCCGTAATCTCCATGGTGATGGTGATCAGACGATTCTGCGGCACCACCTGGCCGCGGTACTTCCAGGTGAACGCCCGACCGGGCTCGATGGGCAAGAAACGCGGATGCGCCATGCCGTCGCCCAACCCCGCGTGCAGCATGTGGAACTGCAGAAGCTGCAGCATGGCCTCCAGGCCCAGCGAGCCAGGTTGCACCGGGTCCTGGAAGAAGTGCGCCTTGAAGAACCACTCGGCCGGGTTCACGTCCTTTTCTGCGCGCAGAAAGCCCAGGCCAGCGCGCCCGCCGCGCGGATCGCAGGCGGTCACGCGGTCGAGCATGAGCAAGCGGGGCTCGGCCAGACGCAACGAGCCGTGGAAATAGCGGGCGGGGAGCATAGCCGCTAGGCGAGGCGTGATGGAGGAATCTGTGACCCCTTCTCCTCGGTCCGGCCCCTCTCCCCAACCCTCTCCCCGCTTCGCGGGGCGAGGGGGTGGAACGCCTGGGCTTTCGCTGCCCGGCCCCTCAACGCGTATGCCGGCCGGACGCGCGGTTAGATCGACCAGGAAATCGGACGCGGCGCCGAGCTCTGCGCTCTGCTCGGGCGTCGTGGAAAGACCAGCCTGATTCTCGAAAGTCGCCGCGGGAAAGAAACCAAAGCCGGTCTCCATCTCGTAGACCGGCGTCTCGCCCAGGAAGCAGCGCACGCGGAAGGATTCCAGGATCATCCCGCCCGAACGCGAGACGCTCTCAAGCGTCGCGATGGTGCGCAGGAGACCGGCTCCGGGCGCCACCTCGCCCAGCATCCGGCCGGTGCCATCGAGATTGCGGAACGCGAGATCCTGCTCGGTGCCGAGTGCACTGCCCGCGAAACTGGCCAGCCAACCGCAGGGTTGCAGCGCGGCCTCCAGCAACACGCAGAAGGGCATCACCGGATGGCCGTTCTCCGCAAAATACCAAGCCTCGGCCGGCACGTCGTATTCGACCTCGATGGTTGCGCCGGATTGGCACGCGCCTATCTCACCCTCGACACGCACCACGCGGCTCATGAAATGGTAGGGCGGGCCAGGCAGCCGCGCCACGCGGCGAGGCCCGTCGAAGCACGCGTACATCGGCCCGAAGGCCTGCGAGGGCTTGCCCCAGGCGCAGGCGAGCAGCGAGCGTTGGTCAAAGCGAAAGCCGTTCACCTCGGCCACAGGCTTGGCCTCCGCGGCTTCGCGCAGAAGCTCCGGCCGGCTCGACAACGGCCAATCCGGGACCAGGCGCAGGCCGACCCGGCGCGCGTGGAAGGCCTTCAGCCCGTCGACCGTGCCCAGCAGATCCGCATACACCGTGGGCAGCGGACCGTCGTGCACTTCTTCGACGAACATCTCGCACACCAGTTCCTTCGAGGTGGGAACCACCTGGCCGCGACACTGCAGCCGGTAGCTCTCCTCGGGCACGGGCTCGAAGCGCCAGCCATCGCGGCCCAGGGTGTAGCCCATGCCCGCCAAGTAGATGGCCATCATCTGCAGACAGCCCTCGAACATCAGGGTGCCCGGCATGCACGGATCGTTCTTGAAGTGCCCGGCAAAGAACCAATCGTCGAGCCGGATGCTGGTGGCGGCGCGCAAATAGCCACGCTGCCAGGGCCCGCCGGTCGGATCGAAATCGAGCACGCTTTGCACCAGCAGCATCTTGCCGTTCTGGATGGCGGGCGTCCGCACATGGGCCTGGCCAGCTTCAAACCCGGGGCCGAAACAAGCGTAGAGATCGCCCTCGGAAAACGCACGGACGCTTTCAGCAGAAAACTGCCGGCGTGTGCAGGCCACGGCAGGCCGGTCCAGGCGCGCGTCGCGCTTGATCGCCTGACCCTCGGGCGTCCACAGCACGCCGTCTGACCCGTCCAGCTCCTCTTTTGTGAAAAAGCCAGCCTGGCCCTGGCGCACGGTCAGAGCTGGTCGGCCGTCGACGGTGCAGTCATAGTGAAAGAAGAACAGCCGAACCTCACCCTGGCGCGCGTGACTATCCACCTGGATCGCGTAGCGAAGGGTGTCGCCTGGCCGAGGCAGACCGCCGTGGTAGGTCAGCTCGCAACCCAGCAGGCGGTACCGGCGCCGTCCCTGGTTGAGACCATCGACGCCCAAGTATGAGATGAGAAAGAGGTCAGCCTGACCCGCCTCGATCATGATCCCTGCGGGCATGAATCCGCGATGGAGGAACCACGAGTCCTCGCGCACGTCGGTCTCGGTCCACACCGTGCCCAGGCCCATTGACCCGGCCACCGCGTCCAGGCCCACCACCCGATCAGCAAGCAGCAAGGGCGGCTCGGGCATGCGCACCTGGACCACGTGTTCGTCTTGCGGTTTGAATTGCGGACCGAACAGGTCCGAGATGCGGCCTGCCGCGTGGGCTTCCAGATCGCGACGCGAGAATGTCGCGCCATGGGGTGCCACCTCGGTCGCTGACTGGCCGTCCAGGGTCCCTGCGCTCTGCCGCGCGTTCTCGATCGCGGAAGGCTGGTCTGCCGTCTTCTCGGCGGCCGAAGGAAACCCGGGGCTGGGAGAAAAGGACCGCGCGCCGAGCAAGATCCCGAGCGCCCGTTGGCGGCCTTCGAGGAACTGCCGGTGTGCCGCTGTCTGCTGGGTCAAATGGTCGCGGTGGACCTGCGCAATCTGCCGCCGGTGGGCCAGAACACGGCCCAGGACCTCGGCCATCGGGCCCTGCAGTCCGGGCGCGACGGTGGGCAGCGACGGGCTGACCGCGGCTTGTGCGCCGATACTGTCTTGCAGGACCGGCGGCAACCAGGGCGCGGGAGGCATGATCTGCACCGGCAGCTCGCTACCCCCGCGGTTCGCTGTGCCTTCCGACGCGCGCAATGGCAGCGCCGGTAGGGCAGGCTCTGGCCGATGCGCCGGAAGAACAAGCAGCGGCGGCGCGGGCAGCTGCGCACTTTCACGCAGGGCCGCCAGAAACGCGGGACCGTCGTCGGGCGACATGCCAGCGAGCGGGCGGCGCAGGTCCGCGGGAGGCTCTTCGATCCAGGTGCGGGCCTCTTGCCCGCCCAAGGCTTGGGTCACGATCGAGGCGCTGAGCGGCGTTTCCCCTTGCCAGGACGTGATCCGCCCCGCGCCCGGCGCGCCCGGCAGCACGCGATGGCCGCAACAAAGCGCCCCGGCAGCCACGTGCAGCAGACCCGAGGCGGCGTGGGAATGGCCAAAAAGCGTGTGCGCGCCCCACGCCTCGCCCTCTCCCAGCCTCAGGCCCGGCTTGCGGCCGCGCTGCTCGCCCAGCACCGCCAGCACCTGGTCCCCGTCGCGCCGAATGTCGTCGAGCCGCTTGAGCACCAGCACCACAGCCGCGTCGCCACCCTGCTGCCGATCCGCAGGCAAGCACGCGGCTGCGGCGGCTTTGTGTACGGACTCGGCCGACAGGTCCACGGCAGCCACCAACGCAGCGTCGATCTCGCCCTTCTCCAGAGCCCGCCGGGCGATGTGAAGGGCGCGAATGCCGGAGAGTTCCTCGCTGCTCACGCTCAGGCTGGGGCCACAAAAATCGAACTGACTGTTCAGGCGATTGGCCACGATGTTGGGCATGGCCCCGATCACACCCGCCGCTCCAAGCAGCGGCACGAAGCCGTTGCGGGCCGCGTGCACCCAATCCGTCGACGCACCCAACACCTCGGCCCAGCCCGCCACACGCCAGCGCGCCCCGTGGCGTGCGATCTCGGCATCGCACTGCATGCCGACCAAGACCGAGGTTCGTTCACGGGGCAGGGTCGATGCCACCCGCGCCACAGCCTCGCGGGCCGCAGCCAGGACGAGGAGTTGCTGGGGCAGCGTCTCTTCCAGATCCTTGGGGGGAAAACGCAAGCCTGCAAGCGCCAGCGACACTTCATCCGCAGGCGCTTTGTCGCCGTTCAACTTCGATTGCCCCAAGAAGATGGCTTCCGCGAAATCGGCCGCGCTCTTTCCGTTGGCGACCCGTGCGCCGATGGCAATGATGCCTACGCTGGAATTGGGGCGAGGGGGCCGAATGCTTGAGCCGCCAGCGGGCACCGCGACCGTTCTGCTGCGTGAATGAGCAACCTTGCCCACGGGCTCTTCGACGATCAGGTGCGCGTTGTTGCCGCCGAAGCCAAAGGCGCTGATGGCCGCGCGCCGCGGGCTTGGATCGTTCCACGGCTCGGCCGCGCCCAGCAGGCGCAGCGGCGTACCGTCCAAGACGGGCGTGATGCTGCCAACCGGGGGCGTGGGCGGCCGAACGCGTGCGCGAAACGCGCCCAGAACCTTGAGCAAGCCGGCCGCGCCGGCCCCGGTAATCAGGTGACCCAGGTTGGCCTTGAGCGATCCGATGGGCAAGGGCTCGGGACGGCCGGCGCAGACTTCGGCCAAGGCCCGGATTTCCACGGCATCGCCGACGCCGGTTCCCGTGGCGTGGCACTCGCAAAGCGAGATGTCTGATGGCGAAAGCTCAGCCGCCGCGTAGGCCGCGCGCAAGGCCCGCACTTGTCCCTCTTGCGAGGGAACCAGCAAACCGCGACCGCGGCCATCGTTGCCAAGCCCGATGCCTCGAATCACCCCGAAGATGCGATCTCCGTCCCGGCGGGCGTCTTCCAGACGTCGCAGGGCCAGCAGGGCCGCGCCCTCGGCCGGGATCAGGCCGTCAGCCTCGGCGGCAAAGGGCCGGCTGCGCCCGGTTGGGCTGAGCGCGCCCAGGGCTGTGAACCCCTGGTGGATGAAGAGATCATCGGCACGATTCACCGCCCCGGCCAGCATCAAGTCGGTGTGGCCGTCGGCAAGCAGGTCGCAGGCCAACTTGATGGCATAGATCGAGGAGGCGCACGCAGCATCCAGCGCGAACGCGATGCCACCCAGGCCCAAGGCCTGGGCGAGAAGATGCGCGGGCAGGCCCGACATGAAGCGGTTGCGCGGGTCCACTGCGGGCAACCCCAGACGGTCGAAGGCTTGGTTGGCACCGCGCCCGCCCAGAAGCCGCTCCAGCCAGAACCGTTCCGCGTAGCGCGACAGCGAAGACGAGGGATAGGAAAGGTTGCCGATGACCACACCGGCACGGGCCTTGTCGGCGCGAAAGTGGCCATCGCGGAGAGCCTCGCGCCCGGCGTAGAGCAGCCAATGGAAAAGCGGATCGAGTGGGGCGATCTGCTCCGCGGGAATGGCGAAGCCCTGCGGATCGAAAACCTTGTCGAACCCCTGCACGTAGCCGCCGCGATCGTGGAGCGTCCGATCGCGCGTGTCCTTGGAATTCGTTGCCAGGACCAGAGCCGGATCGATGCCCCAGCGGCCAGCCGGGGCAGGCCCGATCACGACCCGGGCCTGCAGCACCAAGCCCCACAACTCGTCGGGCGACAGGGCTCCTGGCAGGACGCAGCCCTGCCCGACGATGGCAATGGGCGCAAAGCTCATGAGCGGGCAGGCGAACCACTCCCGGTGCGCCGTCGCGAAGCAGTCGCCTCGGCCGGACCCGCAGAACGCTCGTCACGCGGGAGCGCGTGTACCTCAATACCGCGCAGCTCCGCGACAACGCTGCCGTCGCTGGCCAAGAACACGGCGTCCGACACGGCCCGCTCATGTGAGGCCTCGCGGCCCGCCAGGACGCAGCGGACGATCCCTGCCGCCGGGCCCGGGCGGTAGATGTGCAGGCGGGCAATGGTGGTGGGCAGAGAGGCCACGCCCAGCTTGCGCTGCGCCCATAGCACCGCCACCTGCAAGCCCCCGTCGAGCAACGCCGGATCGAGCTGCCACGGGCCGGCCCACCCCCGCGCTGTGACGCCCTCCAGGGTGGCGGTCAGCCCGCCGTCGGCGATGCCGTCGACTGAACGAATCACCTGAAAAGCAGGCCCGTGAAACAAGACCTCGCCGTCGTAGATGACGCTGGACCAGGGTGCAAGGTCAGCGGGCGGGGCCAGGGTGCGATCGGGAAGGGGAGAGCGCTCTTTCATTTCACAGATAGCCGAGTAGTGGCGGCTGCCGTCCGCGCCTAGGAGCTCGACCGCAATGGTGGCCTCGTGGCCGTTGGAAAGCTGGCGCGCGCGCAGGAGGAAATGCTCGACGACGCCTTCATCGAAATGGCCGAGGCGAATTCCGCGCAGCACCTGCACGTCCCGGCTGGCTGCCAGGGTCAGATCCGGGCGGCAGGCCCGCGCCGCGCGGGCAAACCACTCCAGCACCAGCGCCACGGGCACGACCAC
>PMIX01000191.1:0-1412 GCA_003158395.1 Myxococcales bacterium
CCTACACGGAAGGCGGAGCCCGCGATCCGATGGGACGACCGCAGGTCGCCCACACACGGAAGGCGGAGCCCGCGATCTGTAGGGGCGACCTGCGGTCGCCCCGCCCTTGCGCTGCCCTGTTTGCGGAAAACCGCCCCACGCCCGGCCTCCAGAGGAAACACGCGGAGTCTGGTGCCGATAAGACATCGTCCACATGACTTCGGATTTGCATCGGCACGCTCGCCGATCGATTCGTCTGCGCGGGTACGACTACGCGCAGGCCGGGACGTATTTCGTGACGATTTGCACGCGGAACCATGCATGTCTGTTTGGCGAGGTCATGGACGGCGAGATGAGGGTGAACGATGTGGGGCGACTCGTGCAGAACGAATGGTTGCGGACGGGAACCATGCGTCCCAACGTGCGGGTTGTTCCGCAGGAATTCGTGGTCATGCCGAACCACGTGCACGGAATCGTGTGGTTGTTCGGCGTCGCCGTAGACGACTTGTCCCCGGGGCGCCCGCCCGTAGGGGCGACTGTTGGGCGACCGCAGGTCGCCCCTACCGGCGGGCGCCCAGTCACCGATATCATCGGTCGATGCGAATGCCCGGCCGGACCCTCCGGGCGGTCGTTGGCGGCGCTTTTGGCGGGCTTCAAGGCGGCATCAACCAGACGTGCGAATGCCGAATGCGCGATGCCCGGCGTCTCCATCTGGCAGCGCGGTTACTATGAACACATCATCCGTAACTACGAATCGCTCGACGACATTCGGCGCTACATTGTCGAAAATCCGGTGCGATGGGCATTTGATCGCGAGAATCCTACCCGGCGCGTTCGCGGCGACCGGTGGTAGAGGCGGGCGACCGCCCATGGGGCGACCGCAGGTCGCCCCTACGCGGAGGGCGGGGCCCGCGATCCGGGGGCGACCGCAGGTCGCCCCGCGGAAGGCGGGGCCCGCGATCCGGGGGCGACCGCAGGTCGCCCACACGCGGAAGGCGGGGCGTGCGATCCGTAGGGGCGACCTGCGGTCGCCCCGCACACCGGTCGTCTGGAAAGGCAGCGCTACGCCGAGGCTGCGAGGCTTGCCACTGATTGCGTGACCAGTTTCATCGCGTTCGCCAGATCATCGAGCTGGGCTTCAAACGGGGCGGGCGCCCCCTCGCGCAGGACCGACTCCAGCACCGCCGCCGAGGCGAACACCTGCTGCGCCGCCAGGTTTCCCGCCACGCCCTTGAGGCGGTGAACCGCGGCGCATGCCGCAGCAAGATCACCGCGAGCTAGAGAGGCGCGGATGTGCTCCGGATCTTTCGCGTGCTCGCTGGCGAACTCGCGCAGCAACCGGACCAGCAAGTCTCGGTTTCCCATCAGCCGCCGCAACGCGACCCCGGTGTCCACGCCTGGCAGGATCTCGGGCAGCGAGATGGCGACAGGGT
>PMIX01000191.1:1496-1659 GCA_003158395.1 Myxococcales bacterium
GCTCGCGCAGGGCGCGCGTGGCCGCGTAGCCATCCATCACCGGCATCTGCAGGTCCATGAGAACGGCGTCGAAGTGGTCGTGCTCAGCCTCGATCATGGAGATCGCCTGCTGGCCGTTCTCGGCGATCTCGACCGTCAGCCCCAATCCCTCCAGCAGCGCCTG
>PMIX01000191.1:1723-5510 GCA_003158395.1 Myxococcales bacterium
ACAGTCGTAAGCCGTGAGCAACACGATCCTGGGCACGCGCGACAGAGCAGGGTGGGCCTTGATACGGCGAGCGGTCTCCAGGCCGTCCATGCCGGGCATGCGCCAGTCGAGCAGCACCAGCTCGAAGGGGGGCCGGGCCGCAGCCAGTTTCTCGATGGCCTCGGGGCCGGAACTCACGGTCGCGACGGCGAACGACATCGCTTCGAGCGATGCGCGCAGGATTATCCGCGCAATCGGGTTGTCGTCCACCACGAGAACGCGCATTCCCCGCAGGTCCATCGGCACCATGCGCGCGGGCTGGCTGGTCTGCTCCGGCAAACCGACGGTTACCGTAAAAGTGAAGGTGCTGCCTATGCCCGGCGTGCTCTGCAGGGAAATCGTGCCGCCCATCAGTTCGACCAGTTGTTTGCTGATGGCCAGCCCCAGTCCGCTTCCGCCGAACCTGCGCGTGGTCGAGTTGTCGGCCTGGACAAAGGGCCGAAACAGCCTGTCACACCCTTCCTTGGTGATGCCCAGCCCCGTGTCACGCACCGAGAAGCGCAACTGCACTGTCGATTCGCTGCGGGAAACCGTCTCGACCGACACGACCACGTCGCCCTTGTCGGTGAATTTCACCGCATTGCCGACCAGGTTGAGCAGCACCCGTCCAAGCCGCATGGCATCCCCCGCCAGTGCTCGCGGCACGTCCGCCGCTACCTGGAAGTGCATTTCCAGATCCTTCTCGGCGGCCTTGCCCGACAGGGTGTTGCTCACGCTGGCCAGTACCGGGTCGAGGTCGAACGGGATCGATTCGATCTCCACCTTCCCGGCTTCGATCTTCGAAAAGTCGAGGATGTCGTTGATGATCGCAAGCAGGTCGTGGGCCGACGACTGGATCTTGCTCACGTGGTCGCGTTGTCGTGGCGCAAGCTCGGTCTTGAGCACCAGATAGCTCAGCCCGACGATGGCGTTCATCGGCGTGNNGTTGGCCAGGAACTCGCTCTTGGAACGGGTCGCCGCCTCCGCCTCCTCCTTGGCCCGGCGCAGTTCGGTCTGGTGCCGCACGCGCTCGGTCTCGTCGCGCACCGTGGCCTGTAGAAAAGCCTGGCCGTCGATCTCGATCCGCGTGAGCAGGACGGTGGCAGGGAAATCTTCGCCGTCGAGGCGCTGGTGCACCCACTCGAAAGAGTGCGATCCCTGGCGCATGGCCGTCTCGATCATCTCCTTGGACTTCTCGGTGGAGACACAGCCGTCCGGCTGCCGCTCGGGCGAGTATTGCCCCGGGCCACGCGACACGAAGTCGACTTCATCCCCCGCGCCGAACAGGGCGACCGCGGCCGGATTGCCCGAGGTGAAGGACCATGAAGGAGGCGCAAGGGTCATGAGGGCATCACGCGACTTCTCGAACAGCATTCGGAACCGACTCTCGCTGACGCCCAGGGCCGCCTCGATCCGTTTGCGCTGGGTGATGTCGCGCTCGACCGACACGCCGATGGTCTTTGAACCGACTTGCATCTCCCTGACCGAGCACTCGAAGTCCCGGATCGTGCCGTCCTTGCACCGATGCCTTGTCTCGAAATGTGCCCCCTTTCCAGAAAGGATATCTTGCCGCCTCGCATCGATCAGTGCGGACGCATCGGACGCATCGGGCATCACCTGTATCAAAGACACCGGCTGGCCTATCAACTCGTCCCGTTCGTATCCGAGGAGTTTGAAGGTCGCGTTGCTCGCACCCACGATCACAGGCACACCTTCGGCCTGGATCTCCAGTTGAAGTATGCAGTCCCCGGCCTGCTCGAAGAGGGTTCGAAACCTCTCCTCGCTCTGGCGCACGGCCGTCTCGGCCTGCTTGCGCTCGGTGATGTCGCGGATCACTCCGACGAGAAACCGCTTTCCGGCTGGATCGATGTGGCGGGTCTTGCGCGTGACGATCGTGCGCACCTCTCCGCTGGACAGATCGCTCAGGGATTCCTCGTTCACATTTTCCTCGCCCGTATCGAGCACACCGGCGTCCATCTTCCGGAAGACCGCGACCTGGTCCGCGGGGAACATGTCATCACCATCCTCACCAAGCAGGCCTTCTCGTGGACGGCCGACGATTGCGCACAAAGCGTCGTTGACCAGCACAAAACGTCGCTGGTCATCCTTCACGAAGACCGGGTCCGCGATCGTGTTGATGACCCCGTCGAGGAAGGCTGTCGCCAAACGCAGCTCGTTTTCGGCCCGTTTGCGCTCGGTGATGTCCTGCTTGACCGCGACGAAATGCGTGATGTTGCCCTGGCCATCGAGGATGGGGGAGATGGCGGCCGACTCCCAGTAAAGCTCCCCGTTCTTCTTGCGGTTGCAGAATTCGCCGTGCCAGGTGCGTCCCGAGTTGATGGTGGCCCACAGCTCCTGGTATTCGGCCGCTGTGGTCATTCCCGACTTGAGGATTCGCGGATTCTGTCCCAGAGCCTCAGTGATTTCGTAACCAGTCAACTCCAGAAACCTGGGGTTGACGTATTCGATCTTGCCCTGCCGATCGGTGACGACGATGCATGCCGGACTCTGCTCCACCGCCACGGCGAAGCGCCGTAACAGGCCGTTCTCACGCTCCAGCTCCGCGATCCGTTGCTCCGCCGTGGTCATCGTTTCTCCGTTACCTTGTCCGCGCATGTTAGGGCTCCATGATCTTGGGAAGGTGATCCATCCACCAGGCCCGGGCGGCGCGGTCATCCCACGCCTCGTGCAGGCGGCTGGCGTGCAGACCATCCAGCAACTCGAGGGCCGTAGGGCGCTTGTCGCGCTGCTTGGCCAGGCAGNNAGCATCACCAGCTCTTCGAGATCGCTGGGGATGGTGTGGCCAGCACGCTGGGAGGGACGCACGGGGACTTCCTGGATGTGCTTGAGCAGCATGGTCAGGCCCGAGGGCGCCTCGAACACGGTCTGACCGGTCAGCATCCAGTAGGCCACGCAGCCGACGCCGTAGACGTCCGCGCGCCCGTCGAGATCGTTCGCTCCCGTCGCGGCTTCGGGTGAGATGCACTCGGGCGTGCCGTAGATCTCGTCGGCCGCGCTCAGGCGCGTATCCTCCACCGACTTCCCGCTGCTCACCATGCCGAAATCGAGCACCTTGAGCACGTCGACCTCGATGCCGAGCTTGCAGATGAAGAGATTGGCNNGCGGCCACCCGGGCCGGGGGCATGGGGCCGAACTCTTCCACTGCCCGCTGGATGTCCATGCCGTGCAGCAGCTCCATGACGTAGTAGAAGGCTCCCTCCTCGGACACGCCAAAGTCGTACAGGGTGACGGTATGCGGGCACGCCAGGTTGGCGGTGGCCTTGGCCTCGCACTCGAAGCGCCGTCGCAACACCGCGTGGTTCTTCCTGGCCAGGTGCTGGGGTCGGATGAGCTTGACCGCAGCCGGACGCGCGAGTAGCTGGTGCCGCGCCTCCCAGACCTCGCCCATGCCACCTTCGCCCAGTTTGCGCAGCAAGCGGTAGCTTCCGAACGGGATGCCGTCGGCGAGCAGTGACTGGTCCACGTCGAGCAGCGGTCCCCGGCTGGAGATGATGCTGCGGCGGACGACATCTTCCAGCTCGCGCAGGTTGCCGGGCCACGAATAGGCGTGCAGGCGCGACAGGGTCAACTCGCTCGGCGATTCCAGCACCCGACCCAGGGCGCGCACGTGGCGCGTGACGAACAGTTCGACCAGCTCGGGGATGTCATCGCTGCGCTCGGCCAGGGTGGGCAGCCGCAACACCCGGCGGGTCAGCTTCTGGGCCAACTGCGGATCGAACTCGGCGGGCAGCCCGCCGCCCGTGGGGGT
>PMIX01000368.1 GCA_003158395.1 Myxococcales bacterium
CGGCCACTATATGATCCAGGGGCCCCTGCACTTTTTCAGCCCAATGATCGGCCAACCCCCGGCGCCCGTTCCCAATGCGAAGCTGGTTCTCGACTGGCTGACTGGAGCCGTACCCATCGACCCCGCCGACACCTACAACATAAATTATGTCAATACGGTCGCGGTCGGCGGTGACGTTCCCCAGTGCGCCATGAAGGTCAAGATCGACAAGGACGGTGGCCTCTTCTCGCCGTACCACCCGCCGGTTTCCTGCTCATGCGCCTTCGAAGCGGCGAAGCTGGTGAAGTCGGCGGCAGGAACCTGCACCACACATTGCACCAGCGACGCTGATTGCGCCGGAGTGGCCGGCACCCGCTGCCAAACCGGCTACTGCGAGTAGCCCTCTGGAGGAAATGCAAAATGAATCTCGTCAAGGCTTCGACACTGGCACTGGCACTGGCACTGACCGGCTGGGTTGCTTGCGGCAGCAGCAACAACAACACCGACGTTCCGAGCATCAATACGGGCGGCACTGGTGGCACTGCGGTCGCGGGCGGGACAAGCGGAACTGGTGGCGCTCTTGGCAGCGGCGGAGCGGGCGGCATGGGCGGCGCTGTGGCGGATGCCGGGACCCCGGACGCCCCAGCGCCTGACACCGGCAAGGATGCTCCTCCGTCGGAGGTCGGCCGCGTGGACGCCCCCGCCCCGATTGGCGATGTCGCTCCCGGAGACGGTGGAGTCGATATCTGCACCGGCCTGACTCCGGAGCAATGCCACCTGGCCATTATCAACGCAGCGGTCGATCCCACGGTATCTGCGCTGGATCCCGGCGCCAATCCGCCGGTCCTCTATCCAGGCTGCGCGGCCCAGTAGGACGAGAGAGGCAACGGTGCGTCGCAGTATCCTACACAGAGCAGCCCAGTCCATCTGCGCGCGATGGTCGGCCGGATGGCCAGGCAGGCGGGCCTTGATTATGGGGCTGCTCTGCGCGGGTGCGCCGCTCGGGCTCGCTAGACCGGCGCTTGGGCAAACACTCCCTTTTGCCCAGGTGCCGGATTCTGTTCCGGCTGAAAATTTTCCGGTCACCAGCGACGAGGGCCGCAAGGAGACGGCAGAGCTTGCAGCCCAGTTGGCGCAACAGCGAGCCGAACTGGCCAAGCTGCGGGATGACTTCCAGACCAAGCTGGCGGATGAGCGCGCGGCACGCGAGGCGGCAGAAGCGCGGGCCCAGACGAACGCTCGGGCCGAAGTCGAGGCCACATTGAAGGCCAACCCCAGTCTGACAAGAAGCGAATGGCTCACGATTTCCGGTTTTGTGCAGGCCGATCTCAATGTAAGTCAGGCCTCGCAGGACCAGCTCAATTCCTCCACTGCTGCCCCGTTGAATGACAATCGGTTTCTGCTCCGTCGCATGCGGCTAGGCGCGGTCGTGGACCAGCAATACTTCGCCGGAGTCGTTGAGATTGACGCCAACACGGTCAACGGCGCACAGGTTCGGCCGATGGATGTTGAGGCGACGGTCAAATGGCCCGGTGGCTCGGTTTCACTCGCGGCCCTGACCGTCGGGCTTTTCAAGATTCCCTTCGGCTTCGAGGTGATCGAGCGCGACCGGGATAGACTCTTCACCGAGCGCAGCACCTTCATCAGAGCGTTCTTTCCCGGCGAGTACGATCTGGGTGCGCGGCTGGCAGGGGGCTGGCGCTTTGTTCGCTATGCCCTGGCTGTGCAAAACGGTGAGCCAATAGGCGAGAGCACCTTCCCAGTGCGCGATCCCAACCAGGCCAAGGACATCACCGGGCGGCTTGGCATTGTTTCCCAGATCTCGGACAAGGTTTCAGTCCAGGCGGGATTTTCCGCCTTGACTGGCAAGGGCTTTCACAAAGGGACGCCCCCGACCAAACCGACCTTGACCTGGCAGGACCTCAACGAGGACGGTCGCTACACGGCCGGCGAGCTGATCGTGTCTCCGGGAACTTCGGGCCAGCCGTCCCAGAACTTCAGCCGCTATGCGGTTGGCGCGGACGCACTGGTTTCGCTGCGTTATTTCAAGAACGCGGGCACCACGATCTACGCCGAATTCGCGCGCGCCAACAACCTGGATCGGTGGTTCCTGATAGCCGATCCCTATGGTCCGCTCGGTCGCGATCTGCGCGAGTGGGGCTATTACGTAGCAGCCGTCCAGGACCTGGGCCGGCACTTCAGGCTGGGCCTTCGCTACGACTACTACAACCCGGATCTGGACAGCACCGACCGCCAGGCTGCGGTGGCGGTTCCTTCCAGCCAGGCCATTTCGACCCTCTCGGCTGCGGCTGCCCTGGTCGGAAGCGTGGGCGGCATCTCCGGCCGGTTCGTCGCCGAGTACGACGTGGTGTCCGATCATCAGGGCCGGGATTCCAGCGGAATGCCCACTGACTTGAAGAACAACGTGTTCACCTTGCGCGCCGAGGTCGCCTTCTGATGCGTTTCCTGTCTCTCGGCCTGGTCGCGGGTGGACTGCTCTTTGCCGGCTGTTCCGGCGCCAACCCGAGTTCCGGCCAGCGGGCGCTGTTCAGGATCCAAAATGCCCAATACATCGCTGGCCCCATTGACACCAGCCCTCGCGATCCCTCGCCTGCAGTCGCGAATGTATCGACGCAGAACAATGACCTTTTTCCGGGCGTCTCAAACAAGAAGATATCGGGCAGCGTCGGTCCCAACTCCACGGCCGTGCTGGTGGGGTTGCAGGGCGATGTCGGCCACTGGGTCGTGCCCGTGCAGGACCTCGACCAGAACACCATCGGGAACTACACCTTCTCATTCTCGGCCTCGTTCTCTCCGCTGACGCCCGCTGGAGACGCTGGGAATCTGCTGCTGGTTCTTCGCGCCACCACCCGCGATGGACAGGTGGGGCCTCCCTACTCTCAGGCGATGCAGATGGACCAGCCGCGCATCGCAGGCGCTCTGGTCATCAGCCTTGACTGGGACACCGAGGCGGATCTCGACCTGCATGTCCAGTTGCCCAGTGATGGCGATGCGGGGGTGAACGAGATCTGGTCACGCAAGCCTTCCGGCTTGCCGCCCGCCACAGCCAGCACCGCACCGACCGTCGACGCCGGAATGCAAGCCGGCTATCTCGATTTCGATTCCAACAGCCAGTGCGTGATCGACGGTCGCCGGGCCGAGAACGTGATCTTCCCCACCACCGCGCCGAACGGGCGCTACGTCGTGCGCGTTGACACGTTCTCTCTGTGCGGCGAGGCCACCGCGCGCTGGCGCGTCCGCGTCTTCACCAACAACGGGGCCGACCCCGTGTTGCAGGCTGTCGGACAGTCGACCGATATCGATACGCGTTTTCCCCACGGCCAGGGAGCGGGAGTACAGGCGCTCGTCTTTGATTACTAAAAGGAAAGGTGACCCATGCTGCTGATGCACAAACTGGTATTCGTTGCCCAAACCGGGGCTGCCGCAGTTCTCTACATTTTGCTCCTGCTGTCGGTCTATTCGGTCGGCGTGGTGCTGGAGCGCTGGTGGTATTTCCGCAAGCGGCGGCTCGACGTGATCGCGACCGGCGACGCGCTGGCCAAACGGCTGCGCAACGGGGACGTGTCCGGCGCGAAGCGTGAGCTCGAAGAGATGCCCGCTGTCGAGGCTGAAATCCTGCGCGACGCCTTGGACTACTACGCTGACGGTCCTGATTCGCTGCAGGAGATCGTCCAGAAGGGCATCCGCCAGCGGCGCAAGGTCTTCGAAAGTGGCCTTCTATTTTTGGGCACCCTGGGCAACAATGCCCCCTTCATCGGGCTATTCGGCACCGTACTCGGCGTGGTGGCTGCCTTCAAGGAGCTGGGGACTGCCTCGGCCAATATGGCTGCTGCGGGTGGAGCGGGCGGCATGGGCAACGTGATGAGTGGCATCTCCGAGGCCCTCATCGCCACCGCCATCGGCATCCTGGTCGCGATTCCCGCCGTGATTGCCTACAACCTATTCCAGAAGAAGTGCAATGACATCGAGGAGAATTCGGCCGCCCTTGCCAACCAGATTCTCGCCGTCATGAAGTCGACCAGGAACCCGAGGAACTCACAGAGAGCGTCAGACACTCCCCCGATCGAGCAGATCATTGATCCCAAGAGGCGCCGTCCCGCCGAGGTGAACGGCTGATGGCTGGCACAATGGCAGGGGCGGGGCGGGCCAAGACAATTGCCGCCATCAACGTGACTCCGCTGGTCGACGTGTGCCTGGTCTTGCTGGTCATCCTGATGGTGGCGTCCACCTACATCGTCGCCCAGACGCTGAAGGTTAGTCTGCCCAGGGCCAAGATGAGCGATGGCACCGCGGAGAAGCCCAACACCGTGCAGTTGTTCAAGAGCGGAGAGCTGCGCTGGAATGAACAGCCAGTCAGCGAACAGGAATTGGCGGGTCGGATGAAGGAAGCGGTGACGGCGGACTCAGAAATCAGCGTGGTCATCAGCGCCGACAAAGAGGCCGCCCACGGCCAGGTCGTGCACGTCATGGATCTCGCCAAGGTCGCCGGTGTCACCAAATTCGCAATCAATATCATGCAGGTGGGAGGCGAGTAGCGGGCGATGGTCTGCCGCTTGCCGTTCAGCCGTGAGGTTTTGCCGTGAAGAAGGCCACGGTCCTGGTTTCGCTGGTCGTTCACGCCGGGTTCGCGTTTGCGCTGCTGACGGCGTCGCAGCACCGTGCCTCGGGCAAGACCTACGTTGTGCAGTTGCAGGAGGAGGCGAAGAAAAAGAAGAAGGAAGCACCGCCCAAACCCAAGGCGCCGCCCAAGGTGGCCAAGGTGGATGCAAAGCCGAAGGAGCAGAAACTCTCGGCCGCGCCCAAGCCCATGCCAGTCGCGGCACCGGTCGCGGCAGCCAAGGCGCCCACCATGGTCATGCCGACCGAGATCGCGATGAGCAACGAGGATATCGGCGATGCGGTGGCGATCCCGGTGGTGCGGGCCCCGCAGGCCGTGGCGCCCACCAAGGTAGCCACCTTCGAACCCGGCGCGCCCCGCCGCCGCCAGCACCAGGAACTGGGGGCAGGGCCGAACCTGGAGGAGCGTTGCACGGAGGAGCCTTCCAAGCCAGAGCCCGTGTTCAAGACCGAGATCGAGTACACCGCTACGGCACGCTCCGAGGGCATCGAGGGCAAGCTCAAACTGAAGATCGTGGTAGGCGTCGACGGCTCTGTGATGGCGGTCGAAGTCCTGGCCAGTGTGTCCCCTGAACTCGACGCGGCCGCCGTGGCCGCGGTCAAGCAATGGCGCTTCCGGCCCGCCATGGCCTGCGGCAAGCCGGTTGCGGGAGGGACCTATGTCTTGGCCCGCCGTTTCGAGCTGGGGGATTGATTGCACCACCGCCTTGCCTTTGTGGCCGCGCTCGCGGGCGCCGGGTTCCCGGTCTACCCGGGGCACGCGCGCGCCGATGAAGCGGTCGCAATCACCAAGCCACCGCGCCTGATTCATTTCGTTACCGCGGAATACCCCAAGGACAAGCATGACGCCGGAATCACCGCGCGTGTTTTGCTTTCACTCGATGTCGGGGAGGACGGCAAGATCGGCGGCGTTGAGGTTGTCGAGAGCGGCGGTCCCGATTTCGACAGCGCTGCGGTTGCCGCTGCCCGTCAGTTTCTCTTCACCCCGGCAGAGGCAGCAGGGCAGGCCATTCCCGTCAAGATCACCTACCGATACGACTTCACCATCGCGACCAAGATGGTGTCGCTGGGCCCCCAGGTGAACTTCGCGGGCGTGGTTCTGGATCGATTCAAGAAGGAGCCACTGGCCGACGTGACGGTGCGGATCAAGGATCTGGATTTGGCCACCAAGACCGATGCGGCTGGATCCTTCTCCTTCACCGATCTGCCTCCCGCCACCTACAAGGTCGAGATCCGCCACCCCCGGCTTGTCACGGTGCTGACCGACGAAACCATCCGGCCAAGTCAGAAGCGCACCATGAAGTACTACGTGGAACAGAAAGAGGATGACGTCGACGAGGAGGTCGTCGTGCGTGCGGCCCGGATCAAGAAGGAGGCGGTTGAGACCCGCATCCGCACCGAGGAGGCCCGCAAGGTTCCCGGCACACAGGGCGACACCCTGAAGGTCGTGCAGAATCTGCCCGGCGTGGGGCGCGCGAGCTTTGGTTCGGGGCAACTGGTGGTCTGGGGCTCGTCGCCCAAGGAGACCCGGGTGGTGGTCGAGGGCGTGGAGATTCCGACCCTGTACCACATGGGTGGCTTGCGCTCGACCATCAACTCTGATCTCGTCAAATCCATCGATCTCTCACCGGGAGCATATGGCGCGGACTATGGACGGGGACTAGGTGGACTGGTGCGTATCGAGCTTGGCCAGATCCCCGCGTCGGGTGTTCACGGCTACATCGCCAGTGACGTGATGGACACCTCGGCTGAGGTGTCCGCCGCCGTGACCCCGAGGCTGCGCCTGGCTGTCGCCGGACGCATCAGCTATCTCGACCGTCTGATGTCGGCAGTCACTTCGGCCGACATCGGCGACTCATTTCCCATCCCGCGCTACGACGACTACCAGGCGCGCGCCGCTTTGAGTCTTCATAGAGACGAAGAGGTCGCGGCGACCTTTCTTGCATCGGATGATCATTTGCGCCGAACCATTCCGGCTAGCGATCCCGAAGATCTGCGCACGCAGAACAACGACACCTCTTTCCGCCGAATCTTCGTCAGCTACAGCCGCTTGTTCGACGACGGCTCCAGCGTTCGCGTGACTCCTTCGCTGGGCGTCGACCACAATTCCGAGCGGGACACCTTCGGCGACGAAAGCACACGGCTTGATACCCGGACCCTGTCCTACGCTCTGCGCGCCAGCCTGCGCCGACGCATTCACTCTTCAGCGGTGCTGTTGCTGGGCATGGATGTGCAGGGGCAGCAAAGCGCGCTTAGCCGGAACGGTTCGGTGAATCAGCCGCCCCGGGAAGGAGACATCGTCGTCTTCGGCCAGCGCCCTCCCCCCGAGACAGCATTCGACGACTGGAAGGTGACCGTCTTCAGCGTGGCCAGCTATGCCACGGTCGACCTCAAGCTCGGAGACTGGACTCTGACGCCGGGTCTGCGCTTCGAACCCACGTGGATCGAAGGGGATCATCGCCTTCCCTTCAGCACCATCGCGCCTCCGGTCGGCTACTCACGGCTGGATGCTCCCCCCAATCCTCTCAACGTCCCCGTGCTGCGCAATCTGCCCAATCCGCGCCTGCAGATCGCCTGGCGACCAATTCCCAGGCTCACGCTCTCGACCGGCGCGGGGGTGTACGGCCA
>PMIX01000062.1 GCA_003158395.1 Myxococcales bacterium
CGATGGCCACGCGCTGGCGCTGCCCGCCGGACAGCTCGCTGGGCCGGTGCTTGCTGTACTCGCGGATGCCCACGCGGTCGAGCAGGGCGAGCACACGCTCTCGCCGCTCGCGCGCGTTCAGCGTCCGTTGCAAAAGCAGCGGCAATTCTACGTTCTGCAGGACGCTGAGCACGGAGACCAGATTGAAACTTTGGAAGATGAAGCCGATGGTGTTCAGGCGCAGTCGGGTCAGGTTGCGCTCGGAGAGCAACCCGGTCTGCTTGCCATCGACCGTGACCGTGCCGGCGCTGGGGGTGTCCACGCAGCCCACCAGGTTGAGCAAGGTGGTCTTGCCGCTTCCCGAGGGCCCGGCGATGGCGAGAAACTCGCCCTCGGCCACGTCCAGGCTGACCCCGCGCAGAGCCGGGACCACCACCTGGCCCAGGTTGTAGTTCTTGCTGACATTGCNNGAGATTGCACCATCGATCCTGTCTGCTGATCTCACGCGCCTGGCCGAACAGGTGAAAGAAGCGGAGGCCGCAGGTGCCGAGCGCATCCACGTCGACGTCATGGACGGGCGCTTCGTCCCCAACCTTACCTTCGGACCGATTGTGGTGGAGGCCGTGCGCCGTTCGACCAAGGCCGTGATAGAGGCCCACCTGATGATCGTCGAGCCGGAAAAGTACATCCCCGACTTTGCCAACGCGGGCGCGGACATCATCCAGGTGCAGCAGGAGACCTGCCCGCACCTGCACCGGACGATTCAGCAGATCCACGAGCTTGGCAAGAAGGCCTGCGTGGTGCTCAACCCGTCCACGCCGCTGGTAACAATTGAAGAGGTCCTTGCTGACGTGGACGAGATTCTGGTCATGACGGTGAACCCGGGCTTCGGTGGCCAGAAATTCATCGAAACCACGCTGCCCAAGATCGCGCGCTTGCGACATATGTTGGACGCGCGCGGCCTTCACTGCGACCTTGAGGCCGACGGAGGTATCGGCCCGGCCACTGCGCCGGCCGTGGTCAAGGCGGGTGCCAATGTCCTCGTCGCCGGGGCTGCTGTCTATAAGGCCAAGCAGAGTGTGGCCGCAGCAATCCAAGCCATCCGCGCAGCGGCGCAAACCGGGAAGTGAAATGGGGGTTCATCCCCGTCGCCCCGCGCGGTTGAGAACACCGAGGAGAGAGGGGAGGACGTAGCGAACCCGAGACGGTTGACTGCGCGCGGGCCCCTCACAAGTCGAACATCACGCCGGCAAACCACGTGCTGTCGCCGACATGCAGCTGGTTGGCCAGACCCAGTCCGTTGATGGCGGCGTAGTCCCATTCGAAGAAGAGTGAGCAGGGATCGGCGAGCGCTCCCGGGTTGATGGTGCCCATGCCGAGAAAGTTCAGGCCCAGCGCCAGGCCGGCTGCGACGTGCCATCCCGGCGTGAATCCAGTATGGGACGGGGCATTTCCCGTGCGGCTTGCGGTCCACGCCACACCGTCCAGCCCTACCTTCAGGTACGGGACGAGCGGCACCTGCTTTAGGCCCGGAATCCGATCGGCTCGAAGAAGTGCCGACAGTGCGAACGGGATGAGGCGCAGCGAGGTCTCGTCCCCACTGCGCGTGATCCCGTCGGCCAGAAAAGCCGCCCCCGTCACCTTGTAGTAGCCGCCGCGCAGGCCTACGCCCCAGGTCCCGAAGCGATGGCCTAGGTATCGGGCGATCTCCAATTCCGACATGAGGTGGCGGGAGGACGAGAAGGTGTCGCCAAACGGATGATTCCCGTTGCTGAACTCGCTGTCCACAGCCGGGCGATAGAGCGACACCCCGATCTCCACGCCCCAATCAGGCGGCGGGCTCAGAGGGGGCGGCGCCGACTCCCAAGGCCAGTCGGCGGAGCGGCGGTCCACCGAGTCCTGCGCACGCGCCGTCGCGCTCACTGCGAGCAGCAGGACCACGGCACGCACGACGGTGGCGTGGTGGGTTCTCCGGCGACGGCAACACCGCGAGCCTCGGCCCAGCGCGAAGACCAGGGCGGCGAGAAGCGCCAGCCAGCGCGAGCCTGCGCGGCCCGCGTGCGGCGCCAGCGTGCAGCCGGTGGCCGCGCCGCCGGACTCCCGGTACTTTTCGAAGAATCCTATGGTGGGCTGGGGTGTCGCCTGAGCTTGCGGCGACAGCGCGCTGGTGCCGCCACTCGGATCGATGGCGATCACGGCAACCGTGTAGGACGTGCCATTTTCCAGTCCAGCCAGACGAACCGATGTGCCTGGAGCGGAAATCTCGGCCGAGCAAAGCTCGGTCTGGTCGGCCGCGGTCATGATCGTGCTGCCGGTGGCGCTGCTGTCCAGCCCGCAGCTTTCGTAGGTCGCCGTGGACGCCCGGGCCGGACGGGGCAGGCAAAGCACCTGGTAGCCCACGACCTGCGACGTGTCCGCCGGGGGTGTCCAGGTGACCAGTATGCCTTGATCCGCGGGCTGGGCGCTGACAGCGGTCGGGGCCGGCACCACGGTTGCGATCACCGGAAGCTCCATGGACAAAGCGAAGGACAGCGCGACCCCGTTCTGGGCGAGGACGGCCCACAGGGTGGTCGACCCGGCGGTCAGGTTTCCGCAGTCCACGGTCGAGCTGCCTGTCGCTGCCTGGAATACCTGGCTGCTGCTGAACGTCGGAGATGCGGCCGACTGGGACGCCGTGAAGGCAACCTGGCCGAGCGAGACGCACGACGTGGATGACGCGGAACCAGCGCAGTTCGCCCCGAGCAAGAAATTGACCGAGACCGTCGAACTGCCGATGTCGGTTTGGCCGGACGATGTGAGCTGCAACTGTGCTATCAGGGTGTCGGGACAGCGGCATCGGTGCGGGCCGAAGAAACCATTGAGATCGCTGGCATCGAGAGCAAGCCCGTCCGAGGTATAGAGAGCGAGCGCGAAATCGCTGTCGCTCAACGCAGCGGCCTGCGCCCCAGTTGGCGCCCAGACAAGGAATGCGAGCGGCGCCAGGACGAAACGGCTACGCAGGTACCTGGCGCGCAGGCAATGGGGCTTCGTGTTCTTCATAGACTTCCCATCCTGCCACCATCAGCCGCCGTCGGCCTCCATTCCTGTCGGCCTGAGGAACACGCCAGATGCGGGAGCATCAGCCCTACAACCAGGGTGTGATCCGCGCAGCCTGCTGCACCAACGGTCACATGGAGAACCCGATGCGTATGCAGTCAGCGGGCGTTGCGGCCGTTCACGGCCGGCGTGGTGGGGCTGGCGTATCGCTAGTGCGAGGCGGCTACGGTCCCTACCAGCGTGCCGGTCACGCCCTGGAACGCGGCTGTCACGGTGACTGAGCCGGCGCTGACGGCGGTGAAGAGCCCACGCGAACCAGCCGCGTTGGAAACCGTGGCTATGGCGTCACTGGACGACAGCCAGGTCACGTTGTTCGTGATGTCAGCGGTGGTCGAGTCGGCCCATGTTCCGGTGGCAGTGAGCTGCTGGTGTCCACCCACCACGACGCTCAACGGCGACGGCGTGATGGCGATCGAGCTGAGTACTGCACCGCTTACCGTGAGCGTCGTGCTCCCAGACACGCCCTGATAGGTGGCGGTAACGGTCGGTTTGCCAGCCTTGATCGGCGTGGCCACCCCGGCTGAGCCGCCCGCGGTCCCAACCGTGGCCACCGTGTTATCCGAAGACGTCCAGGTGGCGCTTCCCGTCACCGTGCTGGTGGAGCTGTCGTCATAGACCGCCGTGGCCACGAAGCTCTGATTGATGCCCAGATGGGCGGTCGGGGTGGTGGGCGTCACCTGGATGGTGGTCACCTTCTTCGAAGCCACGGTCAGGGTGGTGGAAGCCGACGTCCCGCCAAAGGCGGCAGTGATGGTCGTGGTACCCACGGCCAGCCCAGTGGCGCGGCCAATCGTCGCGCCTGAGTCCGAGATGACGGCGACGGCGGCGTTCGATGACGACCAGTCAGCCGACGCGGTCACGTTCGCCGTGGTGTAGTCCGTATAGATGGCGGTGGCCACGAAGGCCTGGTTCGGGCTCGTCGATAGATACACGGTCGGGTTGGTCGGCGTGACCTCGAGCGACAGCAACACGGCTTGGGTGACCGCCAGCGCCGCAGTGCCGCTTACGGTGATCCCGTTTTCGGTGTAGCTCGCACTGACCGTCGCGTTGCCAACCGCGAGCCCGGTTGCGGCGCCGCCACCCACAACAATCGCTCCTCTGCCGCCGCCAGGAGCGGTCATGACCGCGATGGTCGCGTCAGACGTGCCCCAGGTGGCAGTCCCGGTTACCGCAGCGCTGGTGCCGTCATTGTAAACAGCCGTGGCGACGAAGGCCTGGTTCTGGCCGACGTGGATCGAGGCCGTTGCCGGGGTCACCACCAAGCTCTTGAGCACTGGCGGCGCCGTCACCGTCAGCGTGGCTGTGGCACTGAAGCCACCAAAGCTGGCGTTGACAGTCACAGTTCCAGCAGCCAGGCCAGTGGCAAGGCCGCCGGCGCCGCCCCCGAACACTCCTCCTCGGCCGGTTGCACCCCCGGGATTGGTGATGGTGGCCACCGTCGGGGCCGAAGTGCCCCATGCAGTGCTGGCGTTATTTGTCACCGCCGTGGACGTGCCGTCCTGGTAGGTGGCATAGGCCTGGAATTGCTGTGTCCCATTGACATCCACCGAGATCGTGGCGGGCGTGACGTAAAGACCGACCTGCGGGTTCGAGGGAGGCGCCGTGACGGTGAGGATCGCCGTGGCGCTGAAGCCACCGGAGCTGGCGTTGATAGTCACGGTCCCAGCGGCCAGGCCAGTGGCAAGTCCGCCCGCGCCCCCGATTGCTCCTCGGCCACCGACGGCACTGGTAACGGTGGCCAGTGTCCCATCCGACGTGGTCCACGAGGATGTGCCGGTCACCACCGTGTCCGTGCCATCGCTGAAGGTGGCATGGGCCACAAACTGCTGTGTCCCATCGACATCCACCGCGGCGGTGGCTGGCGTGATGTAGAGGCCGACCTGCGTGGGGGCCTGGGTCGCCGCCGTGACGGTGAGGGTCGCGGTATCGGTGAAGGTCTGACCGCCGGTGGTGTAGGTGGCCGTGACGGTTGCAGTTCCTGCGCCCACGCCATTGACCAGCAGGCCCCCGGGCCCGCCGCGACCGCCCCCTGCAACGGCAGCCACAGTTCCGCTGGACGTAGTCAGGGTGACCCCAGCCGTCACCGCCGCGGTGGTTCCATTGTCATAGTCCACGTTGACCGTGTACGGCTGAGCCCCATTGACCTGAATCGTGGCGCTCGCAGGCGTCAGCCGAATGGCTATTGGCGTCCTCGGTTGTGGGGCCGCGGTCACCGTGAGTGTCGCCGTATCGCTGAAGCTGGTACCAGCGTCGGTGCCATAGCTCGCCGTGATGGTGGTCGTTCCCGCGGCCACGCCGGTGGCCGTGGCCCCGCCGCCGCCCCCGCCGCCCCCACCGCCGGCCGCAATGGTGGCCACCGCTACGGACGACGACGACCAGCTGACACCCGTGATTGGGCCGGTCGTCCCATTGGCGTAGACACCCCTGACGGCGTACGCCTGGGTATTCCCCGCAACGATGCTGGCTGTCGCGGGTGTCACCGCGATCGCCACCAGGACGGGGCTACCCACCGTCAGGGCTGCAGTCCCTTGCTTGCCCTGGTAGGTGGCGGTTATGGTCGCAGTGCCCCGAACCAAGGTGGCCGCAACCCCGTTGGACCCGGCTGCATTCGATACCTCGGCCACAGCGATGTTGCTGGACGACCAGGTGGCCATGGTGGTGAGGTCCGTGGTGGTATTGTTGTCGTAGCTCCCAGTCGCAGTGAAGGGCTGGCTAGTCCCCGCCGTTACACTGGCGGTGGCAGGCGTCACGGCGATCGAAAGGAGCGTAGCCTGGTTCACGGTTACCGTCGTCGACCCGCTGATTCCAGACAGGGTTGCCGTCACAATGGTGCTGCCAACCTTCGTGCCGGTGACCTCACCCGCCGTGGTCGCGGAGTTGCCCACCGTGGCGATCGAGCTGTCCGCGACTGTCCAGGTCGCCGAAGTGGTTACGTCCTGGGTGAACTGCGAGGACGGGTCCCCGGCAACCCCGTAGGTGCCAGTTGCGGCAAGCGGGGAGGTGATCAGGAGTGGCAGATTCAGCGGATTGGGCTTCACCGCAACGCTAATTAGCGTTGCAGGAGACACCGTTACCGCAGCCGTCCCCGTCACACCTTGGAACGCAGCCTGGACGTTGGCCGTGCCCGCGGCCACGCCTGTGGCCAGGCCCCGGGTCGCGGTGGCGTTGGATACCGACAGGACGGCGGTGTTGCTGGAAGACCAGGTCACCGAAGCGGTCAGATCGGCGGTGGTCCCGTTGGCATAGTTTCCCGTCGCGGCGAAGGATTTCGTACCGTGTACGGTGATCGTGGCTGTGGCAGGGGCAACCGTGATGGAGGTGAGCGGCGATGCAATCACCGTCACCGAGGTCCTGCCGGTGACTGCGCCGATCGTTGCCGTGATCGTAGTGGTGCCCGCGGCCACAGCCGTGGCACGGCCGGCATTTGCCCCAGTGGCGACCACTGTGAGCACGCCCGTGTCCCCCGTCGACCAGGTAGCTTGCAGGGTCACATCGCCGGTGGTGTTATTGGCGTAGGTAGCGGTCGCCTGGAAGGGTTGAGTCACGCTCTGCGGCAGGATCGGCTGCGTGGGAGTAATCTGAATGCTCGCAATCGGCGAACTTGCAACAGTGACCTGCAGAGTCCCGCTGATCGTCTGGATTGAGGCTGTCACGGTAGCCGT
>PMIX01000024.1 GCA_003158395.1 Myxococcales bacterium
GTCCCGCGCCCGGTGGTCCCGCCCATCGGAGCGCTGGTCGTCCCGCCGGCTGGAGCCGGATTCCCGGCCGCGCCCGTCACACCCGCTGAACCTGGTGTCCCGGCGGTCGAGGTGGAAGTCCCCCCACCCGACGAATCGCAGCCTTGTAGCAAGGTCATGGCACTGGCAAACAGCAGAGCCACGCTGCCTCGCGCGAGAGCTTGTGTCACCTTCCGCGTTCTGGTTCGCATCGCATCCTCCATAAGATGATTCCTGCGCAGGGAGCCCGCAGGTTGTCGTCTTCACGAATCGCAGTGAACCCGCGGATCTGGATAGCTCACAAAATCGCACACTACATGCGGCTATCAGGGGTGTTCAAATCAGGATATCTGTCCGGTCGGGCACCGCCGGCATTGGTACGCAGTTCCGATTCCATGCGGTTGTCCGCTCGCAATAAGTGTTCAGGCGGCCGAGGAGCGCGGCCACGGCAGGGCGGATCTCGGTGGTCTGCTGCACGTGCACGCCGCCTCGTTCGTACTCGACTACCTTGATGGTTTCGAGTTGGTCACGGATGTTGCGCCAGGTGTCCCCGGCGCGAATCTCGGCGATGCGCTCGACCAGCAGAGCCAGCACGCACAGTGCGATGTGCGCGCAGATCCGATGCGGCGTCCAGTGGAAGATGGGCCGCGTGCGCAGACCGCCCTTGACGGTGTGCCAGCACTGCTCGACGCGCATCAGTTGCTTGTCCAACTCGATGATAGAGGCGTTCTGGCGGTCGCTGAAACACCAGTGGCTCTACCTCAACTCCCTCGACTCGATTGAGAGACTCCGATCTCTCGTGAAGTTTTTCGTCGAGGAGCACAACACCCAGATGCCACATTCGGCCTTCGCCGGCCAGACCCCGGACGAAATGTACCTCGGCACGGCGGTCGACCTGCCGGCGCAACTGGCGGCGGCCCGGAGCAAGGCACGGGCGGAGCGCCTTGCAGCGAACCGGGCGATGACTTGCGACCAGTGCAGCGCTCAGCAAGCCGGTCCTCCCGAATCGCCAATTCCGCCATGATTCCAGGCCCGTCGCTGTTGCGTACACTCCTCTACGGAATGTCTGCGCACACAGCTAGGCGCGGCTCACTCGACCGGTGATTCTGCAACGGAGCGTGCGAACTCGGCCTGATTTCCCTCGGGAAAGCGTTGCAGGTAGGTCCGTGCAACCGTGCGGGCCCGTTCGCGGTCCATGCGCACAAGCAACGTGAGTTTTCGTCCGAGCGCCTCGGAGGCATAGGGGCCTCGGCTGGCCTCCCCAAGGTAGGTGTCATACCAGGTGAGGGCGGTGTCAGATGACGCGGGGCCAACTTCGGAAAGCCGGCCCAGGAAGAAGGCGGCATCCTTCGCGCGATCACTACCAGGAAACCGCGCACGCAGGGCCAGCAAGGCCTGGCGGGCCATCTCGTACTTCCTGGTGTAGCGGGCCGCGTCCCCCAGGGTGATGAGATCCAGGGCCGAGCCGCGAGCCAGGGTAACGTCCAAACCGCGTCGTTCCGCGTCCTGCACGATGGCGGAAAAATCCCCCTCCGCGATCAGGGCCGACCAGGGGACCGGATGGCTCACCCCATCGTGCATGGCGAGCCGGCCTGGGCCACCATGAGCGGCAAGCTTCGCCGCGATCAGGCTGGCTTGCGGGGTTTCCAATGGAGTCGGAAGTGGCAGTGTCGTGGGAACCTCGGGTTGCCGCGATTCCTGTGTGACCTGGACAGGAATCGCGATGGGCGCTTCGCGCGGCGGGTTCGCGAACAATTCCAACGACTCACCTCCCCGCAGGGTCAAAACGCGATCTGCGCGTGCACCCCGCACGTCGACCGCGCCGGTCTTCACGCTCAAGTCAAGACGCCCTTCCGCAGCCTCGAAGCCAAGATGGAAGGCCGTGCCCTTCACCAGAATTGAAAATGGACCGGCCTCGAAGCGCCAGGAAGAGTCCCTGCGGGGCTTGACGAACACGTCGATGGAGCCGTCGGCAATCGCCACATGGGCGCCGCGCACGTCGGTACCCAGCACCCTGATCTTGGTTGACGGTTCGATTCCCAGGCGGAACTCGTCGGAGAAAAGCACGCGAGCGGACGACGTGGTGGTGATGGTCTCAGCCGGTCCCACGGTTGCTCCCTCAACGGCCCAGTGCAGAGGCCTGTCCGACGAGCGGAGAGGCAGGCGATAGGCTGCGAAACAGGAGGGATGCGTGGCCAGCCGCTGCACCCTGGGAATGCGTCCGCTCGTGTCGAGTTGCACGATGTACATGCGCTCAGCCTGCGCAGTCGGCCGCCAGCGAAGCCCAGCTGTTTCGCAGGGGTTTGCGCGATCGCCTCCGAAAGATGGTTGCGGTACACGTTCGTGGCGAAGTTCGTCGGCTCGGGCCCGGGCAGCGCGATGCCTCCGGCATCGGTCACGAAACCCGGCGCGCCGCCGCGCCTCTGGGTTTCGAGCGTGGTTTTGGGTCACGGCACCTCCAACTTGCGGATGGAATCGGCGTCGATCTTGGCAGTCGAGTCCCATCCACGGCAAGGGACGCCGGGGATTGCTGTTCCCACCCTGGCCGCGAACAGCTTGAGATCGCCGTCGATGTCCGGTCCTTGCTGTTTCAGCTCCACCTGTTTGGTCCACTGGCGAAGGCGGACGGAATACAGGGAGGCAGTCAGTTCCCAGAATCCTTTGTCGGGTTTGGGTTGTTGCGCGGGAGCTGACGGTCCTCGGCCCATGCCGCGGCCACCACCGCCGTGTCCCATGCCGCGACCACCCCCAGGCCCACCGCCTGGACCTGCTTCATAGCTGCGATCACTGCCCTGCCCAGGGGACGCCGAGTCTTGCGCTGGTTTGGATGGCTTTCCCGTGCTCGCGGCGGCTGGCTTGGGAAGTTGCCCATCGATGGCGATGACGAGAATGGTGTCGCCTTTGGCGAGCGGGGCGAACTTGGCGAGCAATTCGTCTGAGACGCCATTCTCTTTCGCGTAGTCGTCAATCGCCGATGCGAGTTCCGGATTTGCATTGGTGAAGACAACGTCATAGGCGGCCTTGCAAATGCCCTGGCTGAAAGGCGTCGAGAGAACCTTTCCGAAGTCTTCCCAGGCTTCCGGGCTCATCCGGCCGTTGCGAAAGACTCCGAAGACCGACACGGCATCAGGCCTCGTGGCGTCGGGGACTGGCGCGGTGTTGGCTTGCGGCCGGCCTTCGCCAGGTGTCGCACATGCAGCGAGAGCGCTGGCAGCCAGTAGGGTCGAGGAAACGCCTCGCGTGGCCGGGATCCTTTCGCGACGACGATGTTTCACTCTTTCTCCTTTGTTTGGACGGCGGCCGTCACGACGAAGTGTAGCGGAATTTCAAGAGATGGAGCTGCACCAATTGTGCATTGGATGGCGGGGCTGAACGCGGATGGTGGCGGCGCACGCGCACTCCATGCGTAGCGAACACGCCTCCATTGTAGGCCGCCTCGTGGCGGCGACGGCCGCGTGTGCGATGGCGGCGTCGGAATTCGACCGACTGCGGGTCGCATTCGCCTTGATGTGCTCGCGACGTCACGCCTGTATGGGGTCGTCGATCGCAACGAACCCGATCGCAAAGCCGGAGGCGAAAGATGGCAAAGATTCTCGGCAACACGACGACCTACCACGGAACCGAGCACCCCTACTTGCGCGGCCTGAAAATCCGCATCGTGGCCGTGATGAAGCGGGCCGCAGCGCCCGACCACGACCCTGACCGCGAGGATTCCTACCTGCGCGACGAGGACGCGGTCGCCCGCGCTGGTGGCGTGACCGCCGAGGACCGCATCGAGGTGCAGCCCTGGCTCGAAGGTGAGCGGCGCTGGAGCTTCGTGACCAGCAACCCCCGCGCGTTGGACCTCGGCTGTTATGAGTCGCTCGCCGTTATGCGGCGGTGCCCTCGGCGACCCTGATGACATCGAGTTCTGGGGCGCACCGAAGGCCGCATAATCGAAGGAGCGGTCAGCGCGGTCGTAGGGCGGTTACTAGCCAAGACCAAGTCG
>PMIX01000015.1 GCA_003158395.1 Myxococcales bacterium
TTCGGGCACCAGGTCAGCCTCAAGACCGATGTCGAACCAGCGGCCGCCGGCAAAGGCGGCCTGGGCGCGAGGAACCACGGTCAGCACCAGCAAGGCCGCCGCTGCGGACCATACTAGTACCCGGCCACGCAAGACGGGGAGCAGGAGGCTGGCCGCGACTGCCAGCGCTGGGCCTGCCAAGATGGAGAACTCGGCCACAAAGCGGATGCGGAAGGCCCCCAGCAGGGCCAGGGCAAGCAGGGGCGCGACGACGCGCAGAGGAATCAGATGCCACGCTCGCCGCACGATAATCGAGGCCGCGGCCGCGGAAACGAGCCCCGCCAACAAAAAGAAGAAAGGCCCATCGAGCGGCCAGCGCGCCCTCCGGTATTCCTGCAGGGGCCGCAGCCAGGGCATTCGGAAGTGATTGGCAATGTACGACAGGCAGCCAAGCCCCGACGGCGTGGCAAACATCAACGGCAGAAGAGCCAGGCCAACCAGCAACGCCCGTCGGCCATGGGCGCGCTCCCCATCCAGCCACGCGCCGGCTGCGTAGAGCAAGAGGATCGCCGGCGCCAGGAAGAAGCATGAGTTCGAGTTGGCCCACAGCAGCCCGGCCGGAACCAGCAGCCACAAGAGGCGCGGCCGTCCCGCCTCCGCACGCTCAAGCGCCAAGAGCAACAGGGCCAGCCCGAGGAAGGTCACCAGGTGGGGACGCTCAACGAAGCGCGGCTCTGCCGACCAAGCTGCCAAGGCCAGGGACAGGGCGGCCAAGGCCGGGTGCGCTCCACGTCGCACAGCCACGCGAAAAAGCACGGCCCAGGTGCCGAGCACGAAGCCGGTCTTGAGCAGCACCGTGCCCGGGATCCCTGCCGCGCGATGGGCAAGCGCGAGCACGACTTGGAAGAGCCAGGCCAGGTTGATGTCGGTGGCCGCGGGATAGGTGAAGGAGAGCAGATTCTCGGTTGGCACGTGACCGGTAGAAAGGACGATCTCTCCCAGCCGCAGGTTGAAAAACAGATCCGTCTCGTCCATCGGCACCAGGCAGCGCCCCGCGACAAACAAGAGCAGCGGATAGACCACGACGCTTTATCATGCCGGAATGGGAGCGGAGATCACGAGGATCGATCGCTGCCGCTGACCAGGCGCCGAAGCTTTCCGGCCACCACGGCGCCGAACGCCAGGATCGCGCCCCAGTGGGTTGCGCTGCGGTCACCCCCGGCGACACTACAGCCACCCTCTGACTTCCCGCCGGCAGCCTTCGTCCCTGTCGTTTGGGTCGTTCCCGAGCTGCCGGCACTGCCGCCTGCTGATCTCGCAGTCGTCCCAGTTGCGGCGCTCGTTCCACCTGTCATCGTCGAGCCCCCCGCTGCCGATGTGGCGCTTGTCGCCGTGCCGCCCGTTGCCGCCGCACCACCGCCCCCGGACGTAGCGCCACCGCTGCCGGTCGCGCCGCCCGTAGCAGTCGCACCGCCGCTGCCCGCGCCTCCGGACCCGCTGCTCCCGCCAACGCCCGCGCTTGTGGACCCGGTACTCCCGCCGCTGCCCGCGCCCGTGGACCCGCTGCTCCCCCCGCTGCGCGCACCGGTGGACCCGCTGCTCCCCCCGCTGCTCGCGCCTGCAGAACCACTGGTTCCGCCGCTGCCCGCACCTGTGGACCCACTGGCTCCGCCTCCGCGCCCACCTGTGCCGCTCGACCCGCTGGTCCCACCGCCACCACCCGCACCTCCTGCCCCGCCGGCGCCCGTGCCTCCGTCGGCACTGGTCCCGCCGTCAGCGGGAGGCACGACAACCCACACCGGATCGGTTGTGGCGTAGCCAAAAGTCGTGAGGTACGAGTCGATGGTAGCCTCAACATGGGTGCAACCCATGACCGCTTCGCGGACTTTCTTGACCGTGAGGTAGTCAACCGCAGGAGCAAACACGCCCATGATCAAATAGCACGGCATGACCTCGGGCGTTCCCACATTGGATGTCTTGTTTGCCAGCAGGGAATCGATAAAGCACAATTGCTGCCGCACCGGAGTTCCCCCGAGAATGGCATCGCTCTTGTTGATGTTGAATAGATAGTTGATGTCGTGTTTGGGAGCAAAGGTGCCAAAGTGATTCTTCATGCTCAGCGTAGCCCCGCCCATCAAATCGTGTCCCTTATTGTTCGCGATATTAATAAGAATATCGATCGTGCCATTGGCGATGGCCGCGGTGCAAGTCCCGGAGGAGCCGCCGGGAATGGCAGCGCTGACTGTGCCCCCCAATGCTGAATTGTTGTTGCTCACAACCGCCGGGGTTTTGGTCGTATCGGTCAGGCTGAAAAAGGAGGTGTAGTTTGAAGCTCCGCCGGTATAGGTGGCTTGCCCATCGTAGATGATTATGTTGGCGGGCAACACGCCAAAACCCGCAAGCACGGTACAGAACTTCTGCAAAACCGCGACGCGAGCCATATTTCTTGATTCGATGGCGTTTACCTTGATAGCGACTTTCGTGGAAGCCCACGGCTTGCTTGACCTGAAAATGGCTTTCCATGCCGCATCTGCCGTGGTTTCGTTCGCCAGTGACATGGCCATAGCATCCATGTTCGCTTGAAGTCGGGCGGAATCGACAGCCGCGTTTTCAGCAGCAAATGTCATCGCCGTCGGAGTGCTCTTCATCATTTTCGTGTCGTAGCACGACACGACCCGCATGTTGCTGATGGTCGGGTTTACCGCCAAGGTTCCGGTGGTGGGCCATGCCGCAAATACCTTGTCCGCTCTTGCAAGGGCCAATCCCGCCGCGCCCACAGCCGTGATCTTGAGAAAATCCCGTCTTTGCTCTTGCATGAAGATCTCCTTCTCCTAGGAAGTGAATCGAGAAACCACCGGCGCATCTCTCCGGGTCGCCGCATGCTGTTGGCCTGTTGCAGGACGGCGGGGGCTTCTGGGTGAGAGCCCATCCGGCCCACCATGATTATTCATGACTGAATCCTGATAGAGAGCTACCAATAGCAGAGGGGACGACCCAGCAAAACGGCTCATTTTGATTCCTACTCCAGACGCGCAGCGCCAAATGGATGCCCGCACGCCGTGGGCGCGGGCGAGGGACGGGTGCATCATGGACGTCAGTGAGCGCGGCGGGATTTGAACCC
>PMIX01000351.1 GCA_003158395.1 Myxococcales bacterium
TGGAGGTCATGCCAGCGGTGGAGGCTCCGCCGGTTTTGGTGGCGCCGCCGGCGGAAGAGGTGCCACCCGAGGAAGAGGTGCCACCCGAGGAGGAAGTGCCACCGGTGGAAGAGGCGCCACCCGAGGAGGAAGTGCCACCCGAGGAGGGAGTGCCACCCGAGGGAGACGTGCCGCCAGTTGAGGTCGCTCCAGCGGAGGGGGTGGCGCCGCCCATGGAGGAGGTGCCGCCCGAGGAAGGGGCGGTGGCAGTGCTGCCGCCCACGCCCATGCTGCCGGCGCCACCGGTGTGCGTGGCGCCTCCAGCGGCAGACGTCCCGCCCATCCCGGTTCCACCCGTGCTGGCTTTGGTGCCGTTGTTGCTGTTCGTGCAGGCATTAAGAAGCAAGGGCGCGACCAGTGTCGCCAAGGCCAAGAAGTGCATCTTGCGCAAGACCATGGGTGAGACTCCTTTCAGATACCAGGACGGAACGCGGAAGGGGAACGAACGAGACCGTAGGATACATGCCGGCCGCAGGTTTGGGTAGTCGTTCGGCCTCATCAAGGGTGGCGGTTGTCTCCGACCCCTCTAACAAGTTCCACCCATCGTCCAAAAACAATGGACGCCAACCTGGCAGAGGCAGCCTCATGGCGAGCGGTGGACTCCACGAGTTCGGCGGGCGTCGTCTCTCCTGCGCGAACCTCGTCTGGAAATGCCTCGGCCATCGCGCGCATCTCCGATGCTCCGGCTTCGAGATGAAAAAGGAGTCCCCATGCGCTTGGCCCATACGAGAACGCCTGGCATTGCGTCATTGCGCTTCGAGCGAGGCGAGAAGCCCCCTTCGGAAGGTCAAAGACGTCTCCATGCCAGTGAAGGGCGTGGAACCTTGCCGGCAGCCCGCGGAAGAGGCAATCTCTCTTGGCTGCCTCTTCGAGGACGACTTCGTGCCAGCCCAGCTCTTTCGCCGGTCCGGGGTAGACCCTGGCTCCGAGCACGGCCGCGAGAAGCTGACTTCCAAGGCACAGCCCGAGCGTGGGGAGCTGCGCCTTGAGCGCTTCCTCAATCAGCCGCATCTCGTCTCGCAGGCGAGGATGACGGTCAGCTTCATACACGCCCATTGGGCCGCCGAGGACGATGAGTCCAGATGCATGATGGCACCCGCCTGGAGGCATAACTGCGTCGGGCGGCACGAACTGAAGATCAACACTGCCCTCTCGGAGCAGCGATTCGATCCGCCCGAGTCCCTCAGCCAGGACGTGCTGAACGACGATCACCGGTAGCATTTCGAGAGGTTCTTTCCAACTGTCAGGGTTTTATTCCGTCGTAGGTCGCCTCAATCTGTTCGACCTTCAACCCCTTGTCCCAGGGGAACAGCAATGTCAGCCCCTTTCCGCAGTAGTACTCGACGTGGCACTGCCCGCAAACGTAGGAGCGCATCTCCTGGCGGGTGCCATCGAAGTTGGGATCGTAGGGCGTCGCCCGATTGCCCCGACGCCAACGCTCGATGGTGGGCAGATGGGGAACGGCGGCTTCCGACGCGGCAAGTTTCTGAATGCCGGCGATGAACCCCGGACGCGTGATCCGCAGCTCCATCGTCTTCGGGTCGTGGCAATAGGGCCACGTCATCACGCGGGCCTCCCCTTGCAGGTGAAGCGAGCGTTTCGGCGCGGCGACCGCGCCGCCCGTGCTATGGGTTTCGCGACGCCCTCTGGGCGCCGCAGCATTCTCTCGATCCCCAACCAGACTTCGTTGCACAGGTGATCGGTCTCTCCAACATCCACCAGCCGCGGGGCGGCGTGCGACAGCGCGAGGACGGACCCGAGCACGACGATGGTGCCCGCTTGAGGGCTCATCCCGTCAGCAAGCAAGCCGTGCTCGCGAGCCTCGGTTAGGCACTCGCTGACGAAAGCGTGGGACTTCCTCTTGAACTCGCCCAGCCGTTTCGACTGGACGACCCCGCCAGCCTGCGCGAGATGATCCGAAAGCAGCAGCCGCGAGATGTGTGGGTTGGCCAGGATGGTCCGCGCCCGCCGATAGAAGAAGAGCCTCAGTCGCACAAGCGGGTCGTCGGACCCCGGAGGAAGTCCCTCGAAGAGGACCTCGCCCACGCGGTCCACGACGGCGTCGACGACGTCATCCATGCTGGCGAAGTGCCGATAGAGCGCCCCGCCCGTGAGGCCCACTTCCTTCGCCAGAAGATCGGCCGTGAAACGGCGCGAGCCCTTGGTCGCAATGATCCGCAGCGCGGCGTCGACGATCTGTACCTGCCGCTCCGACAGCTTCTTGGTGCCCATGTCGCGCCCTTCCCGTTCCGACATGGCAGCGAGTGTACGTGAATAAACGTTTACTCACAAGCCTCGGGCTGCTATTTTGTCCCGGTAGCTGATCCCGATCGATGACGACGGGCGTGCCCTGCTACAGACGAGGTGATGGCATGAAACTCTCCGGTTCTACCAAGGTCCACGGCCTGCTCGTAGCGTACCCATTCCTCGAGGATTTCCTCGCGGCGCAGAGCCCGAAGTTCGAGATGCTAAGAAACCGCATGGCTCGCGCGACGATCGGCCGAGTGGCGACCTTGCGAACAGCGGCGAGCATCGCCAACCTGGATGTCAACGCTCTGTTGCAATCACTCGCGGCAGAGATCGAGCGCCGGACCGGCAAGCGTCCGGAGCTGGAAGCCGCCGATGCGGCCAGCCCAACGCGCGGGCAACGGCTCGAGGAGCTCAAGCAGATCATCGGCCACCTGCACGCCGGCGGCGACCTCGACGAGGCCCGTGCTCGGTTCGCCAGGGCGGTCGAGGACGTCGAGGCTTCCGAGATCGCTGCGATGGAGGAGGAGCTTATCCGGGGCGGCCTGCCGGTCTCCGAGGTCCAGCGGCTGTGCGATGTCCACGTGGGCGCCTTTCGTCAGGTTCTGGACGAGCACGCCGAGGTTGAGACCCCTGCGGGCCACCCGGTCCACACGTACATGGCTGCGAACAAAGTCATCACCGAGCTGGCCAACTCACTTGGCGGCGTGGCGAGAGAGATCGCAGCGGGGAAGGACGTCGATGGGAACCTCGTCCATTCGCTGGACGTGCTGGGGCGTCTCGCTGGGGTCGAGAACCACTACCAGCGCAAGGAGAATCAGCTCTTCCCCGTGCTGGAACGCCATGGCGTCACCGGGCCGTCCCAGGTGATGTGGGGCGTGCATGACGAGATCCGCGCGGCCCTCAAGGATACCCGCGCGGCGGCCGAAAAGCGCGACGCGAGAGCGTTCTCGACGGCGGCCCCCGCCCTGGCGAGGGACATCATCGAGATGGTCTACAAGGAGGAGAAGATCCTCTTCCCACTGGCGCTGCAGACCCTCTCCGAGGACGAGTGGGTTGATCTCCGGCGCGGCGAAGACGAGTTGGGCTACGCGCTCGCGAAGCCGGCGGCTCCGTGGCCTTCGGGACAAGGAGCGGCCCCGGCGAGCCCATCAGCTGCAGGTCAGGGGCTGCTCGGACTGCTGACCGGAGAGCTGTCCCTTGATCAGATGAACCTCATCTTCACCCACCTGCCGGTAGACCTGTCTTTCGTCGACGAAACGGACACCGTACGGTTCTACTCTGAGGGCCTGGCGCGTATCTTCCCACGTAGCCCGGCGGTCATTGGCCGCAAGGTGCAGAACTGCCATCCGCCAAAGAGCGTACACGTGGTGCAGGACATCCTCGACTCGTTCCGCGCTGGCAAGCAGAGCGTGGCCGAATTCTGGATTCAGCTGCACGGGAAGTTTATCCACATCCGCTACCTCGCCATCCGCGACAAGGCCGGTGTCTACCGAGGCTGCCTGGAGGTGAGCCAGGATGTCACTGAGATCCGCCAACTTCAGGGCGAGCACCGCCTGCTTGAGTGGAAACGCGCAGCTCAATAGGAAGCCACGCAGGAGATTGGTCGCCAACACGGGATCGGCTACTCGAAGAACTCGAAGCCCGGGAAGGTGCTGGAACTGGCTTTCAAGCGGTGCGGTCTGCCCCGATTCCGCGTGCACGACCTCCGCCACGTCTTCGCCAGCTACTTCGTCATGCGCGGCGGGGACATCTTCACAACCTTCCCGGCGGGCTCGGCCATGACGCTGGCGATGGCGTCGCCCCGTTCGCGGCGCCCGGGCCGACTGCTACAGACGCTGAGTCCAGGTCGTGCCGGAGTCAGATGACGTGTAGATGTACCCGCCGATGATTTTGAGAGGGGCGAGGAGGTCGCCGGATACTGCGACGAGCTTGGTGCCGTCGGATGACGACGCCACGGAATTCCAATGCTGCTTGGTACCTGTCTGAGTCCAGGTCGCCCCGGAGTCAGATGACGTGTAGATGTTCCCGCCGACGAGTTTGAGAGTGGCAGGGTCGAGGTCGGTGGATACTGCGACGAGCTTGGTGCCGTTCGCTGACGACGCCACGGACTGCCAGAACGGATCGGGAGCAGTCGTCTGGGTCCAGGT
>PMIX01000122.1 GCA_003158395.1 Myxococcales bacterium
CGGTTACTAGCCAAGACCAAGTCGATATGCCGCCTGCGGGGGGTGATCTTCAGAAGGATCTGGATCTGCTGATCGAGCCAGCGCGAACGGCCCTCCGTGCAGCAATCGCTGTGAACTCCAAGGCTCGCATTCAGTTCATGTTCCCTGACGCCGTAGACCACCTCCACGTCAAGGCGCTCCCCTGGGATCGATCTCTACCGCGCTGACCCCGGGGCCTACATGCAACTCGTCGAGCGAGCCGTGTTCTATGATGTAGGGATGCATGTTAGGGCTGGGCGCGCTATAGGCGCGGGTAATCCGCGGCGACGGCGAGGGCGGCGATGGACGCTGAAGCATCTCATCAACGCGGCGTTCGCCGGGCTCTTCTGCGCGCATCGCCCTACTTGGCCGGTCACAACTACGGCGCCTGCCTGGACAACGGGCTCGGACCAGCAGGAGTCCCTGTGCCTGGCCAAAACCCCATCGGCGTCTCCGCCCTAGCCGACGGTGGCAGAGTCGGCCGGGCACGCTGGCACCTATCGCGCTGAACCGTCTACGGTCGCTTCCGACCTGGGGCATCATCACGTGATGGCTGCCATCATCTTCGGCCTCTTCGGCGCCCTTGGCTCAGCTCTCCGCGCCCGTGGCGACCTCGTCCTTGAAAACCTGGCCCTGCGTCAGCAGCTTTACCAGGATTGGGACTTGAACGCAGCCGCCGGCACCTGGAGGACCTTTGATCGCAGCACGCGCGATTTGGCACTCGGCAAGACGGCTACCGCATCCTCGGCAACCGCCGCAAACCCGGCCTCGGCCGTAACGACGGCCACGACCTATCAGAATTACACAGCCACGCGATGGGAGAGCACGGCCAGCGACCCACAGTGGATCATGGTGGACCTGGGCTCGGCCATGGAAGTCGATCGGGTCATTCTCAAGTGGTACACGGATTATGGCAAGTCCTTCACGATTCAAACATCAACCGATTCCACAACCTGGACCGACGTGTACAGTACGACCACCGGTGCATCGTATTCCGTGACTGACGTGACCTTTGCCAAGACCACGGCGCGGTACGTGCGCATGAATGGCACGCAGAGGGGAAACACAAACGGATACTCATTGTTTGCTTTCATGGTTCTGGACGACCCGTAAGGAGTTGTCGCGAGGCGTCCGCCGGCATTCCCATCGATTTCCCTATCGGCCGCTCACGGCACGGTTGTTGCGTCGATCGATCCGTCGACCCGAGTGGAGCGCGGGCAGGCGGACACGTCGTCGATGGCCCGTCGTTCTACTCGGTCGAATGGGAAGACACCTACCGCGGCGGAGTGCTCGCTGGAACGACCGACGCTCCTGCCGCCTATGGCATGCGTGGCCAGAAGACTTGGGGCACCACCTTCGTAACACTGCAGTCGATCTCGGTCGGGGCACGTCCCGTCCAGGGAGAAAGCAGCGTGGTTGCGCTTGAGATGAACCTGCGCCGGCAAGTGGTCGGAAGACGCAATTGGCTCTTCTGTGGCAGTGAGGACGGCGCTGAGATCAACACGATCTTCGTGTCGCTCTTGGCGAGCTGCCGCATGCACCGCATCGAGCCCCTGGGCTACATGCGCGACCTGCTGTGCTTGCTGCCGCGCTGGCCGAGACACCGCGTGCTGGACCTGGCGCCGGTCAACTGGACCCAAACCGTTGGGCGGCCAAGATGGAGCGGCTGGCCATCAACGAGCGAATTGCAGCCGCTCGGGAACGGGTCGAGTCTGAAGGAGGGAAATGGGGCAGGCCTCGCCGGTTGGACGCTGCCTCAGAACGACGGGTTTTCCAAATGCACAAGGAGGACCGTTCGCTTCGTGAAATTGCGGTGGCCCTCAAGATTCCAAGAGCGACCGTTGGCCGCACGGTGGCCCGTCTTGCCAAGGCTGCCCAGGCCCAGGAGACCGCATGAGTCAGCAAGATCCAGCAAGAGCGGGCCGAAAGACAGAGAAGAGCGATTCAAGGGTCTACGTAGGCACATACGGTAAGTACAACAGCGGCAGCATCAAGGGCTCGTGGTTGAACCTAACCGATTATGCCGACAGAGAAGAGTTCCTCGCAGCTTGTGCCGACCTTCACAAAGACGAGCACGATCCGGAGTTCATGTTTCAGGACCACGTGAACATCCCCGACGGCATGATCTCGGAGTCCAGTATCGAGGCTGAGCTGTGGGAGTGGCTTGCCCTTGACGACGCCGACAAAGAACTTCTGGCCGTCTACCGCAAAGACGTCGACCAGACCGGTACCCTCGAACAGGCCCGCGACGCCTTCATGGGGACGTTCGAGAGCGAGGAAGATTGGGCCGAGAGCTACCTGGACGACACGGGGCTCATCAAGGAGGTACCGGAAAGCCTGCGCGTCTACATCGACTACGAGAGGTATGCCCGCGACGCAGGTTTCAACGGAATGAGTTTTGTTCAGCGCGACGGCAAAACATGGGTCTTCAGTTCATAGCCGGAGGGCAGGCGGAGGCAGCAGGCGATGACTACCACGTCAACGTCCACGGTCACCTGGGGGTTTGGCTGGGAGGGGCGCCGTGGCTGACAGGGACGCGCCCGAGCTGAGAACCATCCCTTCGCTGGCCAGGCCCCCGCCACTGGGCTCTGCCTATGAGGCTTCCAGATCCGTCGAGTCCCCCACGCCGGCACTGGCACTGGCATCAACCCCAGCATCAGCAGGGCCAACCGAACTGGTGCCCGGCTCTATGCCCCAGATGAGCTTGCTGCTCTCGTAGAGGGTGATCTTGTTTTCGTAGAGCCCCTCTGCTCCCCCGTCGTAGCTGTAGTCGTTGGTGACGTCGACTGCACCTGTGTAGCCTGCGGTGTGCAGGTTGACTTGGATGGTGAACTGGTCGTTGGTGGACTTGTCACCTTGTGCGGCAAGGGTCCCACTGAAGGAAAGCTCGATGTAGTGGTCAGCGCCTGCAACAGACGACGGGGCCACGACGGCTGTTCCGCTCGTCACCTTGCCTTGGGTTGAGTACCCAATGCTTACGTAGTTGGCGGAGAGCACCAGAGCGGTGCCCAAGCTTTCGTCCTGGTACCAATAGCGAAGTACTACGGTCGACATGTCAACGCTCGTGGATGTCTTGTTGTCAACCCGCAGATCTAGGCCGATCTGACCCGTGCTCTGGGTAGGCTTCTTTAGGACCCACACTTGCAAGCTGTTGGCTTGTGGTGGGGACGGTGACGGCACTGTCAGCTGCGCCGTCGTGACCCCCCCTACCGCGTTGGTCACCGTCAGTGTGTAGGTCGTGTCTGCGCTCATAGGGCCGGTGCTCATTCCAATACCGCTGATCACGGCACCAATACCCTGATCCAGGGTTCCCGTTCCCCCCACGAAAAGCGCTGTCAAGGTCGCACTGCCACCGCTGCGGACTGCGCTTGGACTGGCGGAGAAACTCATGATCGATGGCAGAGGCACCACCGTTACCGTCACCTGGGCGGATACGGAGCCGTTCAGCGTTAGCGTGTAGGTCGTTGTCTGGGTGGGAGTGACTGCCTGGGAGTTCGTACCCAAGACCGTGACCAAGACCGAGCCAACGCCTTGGTCGATGGTCAGCATCGTCGCTCCAGTTACGGTCCAACTGAGCGTGCTGCTTTGGCCCGCTGAAATTGTTGCGGGCGAGGCCGCGAAACTCACGATAGCGGGTATCGTGTCTGATGCGCCGCCGTCAGCTCCGGCATCGAGTACCGCACCCGGGAATATGTCGGGAACGACGGGGACATCGGCGCTCAGGTCTACTGCCGCGTCTACGACAGGCCCGCCACCCGCTGCGCCCGCTGTTCCACTATAGCCCGCGGAAGCGCCACTGCCACCCGCTCCACCGGGTCCGCCCGAGTCCGCGCCCCCACCCGTTCCGGCCGAGCCACCGCTGCCGTCTGCGCCCCCAGCCTCAACCGAGGGCGCCAAGCACACACACGCTGCAAAGGTACCCGCCGCGGTACAAGTCTGGGCGCCCTGCTGGCCGGTAACGCACGCGCAGGCGACGCTGGCACCGGGGACACAGACGCCTGGTGCAGAACTGGTGGCCGTGGCCAACTGGCCGCCAGTTCCGCCGCCTTCCCCTCCGACTCCGCCCGGACTCCCACCTGTTCCGGAAGGGCCACCGTGGCCGCCCGCGACGCCGGGAGCGTCTGGGGCGCTAGCGGCCTGCCCCCCACCGCCGCAACCGCCGAGGAATACCGCAGGAAGACACGCAAACACAACACACAACCTGGCTACCATGCGGACCATGGTCGCTCCATTCTGGCTCCGCCGCAACCTCGGGTTCGTGCACGGTTTTGGGTTTCGTCAGCCTCCCTCTCGCGAGAAACTGATTGAGATCGATCACCTGTGAGATTGACCTGTGGGGCCACACCGGGCGGCGATTCCTTTCGAGTTGCCCAATCTGGAAGCAGGTCACGCGATGCACGTCCGGGCAGGTTGTGGCGCGAAGCCGTTCGCGCTGTCTCCCCCCGTTCACGCCTCCGGAAGATTTCAGGAGCCGTCTCAAAAACCTGCTCCATTTCAGGAGGTGTAGACGAGGCCTTTCCCGCCGATTCCGGAGGGCGAGCAGGGGCTGTCTCGAATTGGTACTATTGAGT
>PMIX01000047.1:0-6001 GCA_003158395.1 Myxococcales bacterium
CTCACCAGTGGCGACATCAACGCAATCTACGACGAGCAGATCCTCAATTCCTCGCTGCCAGAGCCCCAGGCAAGTCCGCTGGTTCGTCGGGTGCGGGGATGGCTGCCGAAGAGCTGGTCCGGTGGTCCCGAGGGACCTGCTTAGCGACCGATGATGGTCTGGCGCGTACCAGCCAGAAACTCAGCCACGAAGGCCCGCAGATCGTCCATGTCGAGCGGCTTGTCCAGGACGTCTATGGCACCGACTTGCCGCGCTTGCTCATGCACTTCGTCGTCACCGAATGCCGTAACGAAGACAACCGGCGGGGCCCTGTGGCTGTCGCCCAGCCTTGCCAGGGCGGTGATGCCGCTCAATCCGGGCATTCGCACATCTGAGATGACCAGGTCGAAGGAACGCCCGTTGGCATTAGAAGTCGAAGACGTCATGAGAGCATCCAGCAGCTCGAATCCGGTGGCTACCTCGACGATTTCATATCCATCGGACCGAAGGGCTGCCGTCAACAGGCCGCGAAACTCCTTGTCGTCTTCCGCCACGAGCAGGCGCCGGGAAGGGGCGATTGGCTTGTCGCCGCTTGATTGAGCGGACGCCGATTCGACCAGGGAGGTTCTTCGCACGAGCTGCCTCTTGCTCCGAGGCCTGCACAAGCGGTGCCAGATGCTTCGGCCAAAGGCAGCCGCTACTAACGCCATCACCCACCGGCAAACGGTCCGTGGCAGTCTGCCACGTGTGGCGGTCTGCCACGCAGGCCGCCTGCGCTTTGACGCCCTCTCGGCTCGTGGCTGCGCTACTTTGCGACGCTCTGCAAATTGTCGAGCGAGGGCAAATCGGAGAGATTCGGCTGCAAAACGATCTCGATGCGTCGGTTCTGCGCTCGGTGCTCGGGTGTGTCGTTGGCCACCACTGGATCGAACTCGCTGTAACCGGCGGCCGCCACCTGTTGCGGCTTCAGCCCGCTCGCCACCAAGAATTTCACCACCTCGACGGCGCGTGCGGTGGAGAGCTCCCAGTTTGAGGGGAAACGCTGGGTGTGAATCGGCACGTCGTCGGTGAACCCGGTGACCAGATACTTGCGATCGGTTATCCCGGCGAGCACGGGGGCCAGCTTGGCGAGCGCCGTCTGTCCGTCGGGCTTGATGTTGGTCTTGCCCGAGTCGAAGAGCACGTCGGACTCGAGTTGGATCACCATGCGCCCGTCGCGAATGATCACCTTGAGCTGGCCTGCATCGATCATGGACTTGAGCCGCGCGACCAGATTGCGGAACGTTGCCGCGCGCGCCTCGGCCGCTGCCTTCTGCTTGCGCAGCTCTTCCAATCGGACCTTGGCGTCTTCAAGGGTACGCGCGAGCTCGCCCTTCTCGCCGGTTAGCTTGTCGACGTTCTGCCCAAGTTTCTCCAGACGCTTCTTCATTTCACCCGCCAGCGCCGTGGTGTCGTCGAGCGACTTGCGCAGACCATCGCGCTCGGTCACGGCTGCGCCGAGCTGCTTTTCGAGTTCGGCAATCTTCTTTTGCAGATCGTCCACGCGCGACTGAAGAGCCTTCTCGCGCGCCGCTGCGGCCTGGTCGTGATCGGCCGTGACCTTCTGAAGTTCGGCCACTTTCTTGTCGTAGGTGCCCGTGGTCACGCAAGCACCGACGAGGAGACCACTAGCAATAAGGACGAAGACGTGGTTTCTCATGGTTTCCTCTCTAGCGCTTGTGTGCCGGTGGCGCCAACCGAAAGATTCTTCAGGTCCAAGTCGAGTGTGAACTGGTTCGCATCGTCGGTCATGAACAATACCGTCAGAGGTTCGCGCCCACATTTCCGATGGAGACGCTGGGACCAAAAATGATAGCCCAGTGCGAGGCATCGGCATTGGGCGAGCTGGGGTCCGGGGCGTAGCGGCCACGAAACTCGTACACGCCCCACATGTGGATGGCGATTGCGGTGTCGCTGCCGCCGAGTGGTAGGCGAATGCCGACCCCACCGACGGCGCCCAGGGTCGCGGGATACGGCGTGGTATTGGCCGGCTGGAGCAAGCCCATGCCCATCAAGCCCAGTTCCAGTCCCAGCAGGCTCTCCTTGCCCCGCCGGTCGAGCTTGACGATGCGGGAAAGCACCCCGAAATTGAGCGTCAGTTGCCCGGACGGGCTGGTCATGCGGTACAGGCCTGCTGGAATGGAGACGGTTCCATAGAGGCGCGCCCGGCCGCCCTCGATCGTAACTGACCACTGGACCGCTGGCAGTCCATCGCTTGTGAGCGGGCCCAATGTGTAGCGTGTTTCGTCGAGTACGTGGGCCATGCGCACAACGATGTGATCGAACTGCCGCGTGCCGCCCTTAAGTGGGATCACCCGCACGTCGCCGCCAGGGCGCAAGACCATGCGCTCGTGCAGGCCGGCCGAGCCGCGAGCACTTCCGTCGGCCGCCGTCACGTCCACGTCCAGAACAACTTCTTGCTGGCCATCCTCTGGTCGCAAACGCTCGCGGTGGATGAGTACCCGGCAGGTGCTTCGCTCGGCGAACGGGATGACGTTCTCCTTGCCAGGTTCGAGGCGGTGGGGCTTGCCCTGCGCGTCGGCGCACACCAGTTCAATCAGGGCGTTGTCGCCTGACGCTGAGGTCGAGAATGGCGCCGGTACGTTGGCTTCCCGCAAGACACGCTGCACGGGGTCTTCAAGGGTGGCGAGGCTCGTTCCGGCGAACTCCGAGGGAAGGCCATCGGGGCGATAGCCAAAGCGCAGGGAAACGAAGCCGGTGACGCCCGGCTCTCCGCGCACGAGGTAGCTCCTGTGGTCGGGAGCGGGGGTCACGGCGTAGGCGCCTTCCACGGCAAGCGGTACGAAACGGGCGTGTTCTCCCGCACCGACTACGGTGAGCACGGCATCGCGGTTGGTGGGGATGAAATCGATGGGGCCGTGTTTGGGCAACTCCAGTGTGACACGTGGCCGAGGTGCGGGGATGGTGGCGGTCTCCACAACTCCGATCACAGTGCCGTCCAGATCCGCTCGTGTGACCGCGATGGTGACTCGCTCGCTGACCACACGTCCAGTTGCCAGCAGGAAAAACGTCGCGTCGCTGCTCTTCTCTGTCCGCAGTACCTCGGCTGGACGACCATCCGTCAGCCAACGCAGGCGTGTGCCTGACACGCAACGGGCATCCAGGCGCACGATCACCTGGGTGGCGTCGCCATCACGAAGCGGTGGCCCAGATACGACGGCGAGCGGGCAATGCAAAAGTGGCAGGGTGGCAGTGACCACCTGTTCCTGTGCCGCTCCGTGGGCTAGAAAGAATCGCGGTCCCAGGCGCAGGCGCACGGTGACAGTGGTGGCAATCGGGGAGAAGCTGCGCACCGCGACCACTCCCTCGGCGATCTCGCAGCGGGCCTGTCCGCAGTCAACCGAGATCACTGTCTCAGGATGGACGAGCGCGACGCGGCCCGGGCCTTGCGACACGTCGACCGACCCCGACGCTGGGAACATGTTCGAGATGACGACCCGTGCTGGTCGCAATACGAAACCGTTCGCATCTACCAGAGTTCCGTTCTCGTCGTAGGTGACCACGTCAGCATCGAATCTGGCCCGCGAAGGCATCCAGCGCAGGCTGGTATCACCAGGCAAATCTCGGCCGACTGGAACCACGCATTGTTCCTGCTTTCCCGAAGGCTGGGGATCGAGGCATACGTCCTGTCCGCTTTTTTGCGGCGTCTGCCAGAGGATCTGGAGGCCCTTGAGGTGCTGACCCTTCATTTCAAGCCGACCCTCATCAGGAAAGAACGCGACGCTGGCAAGATCGATCTCGGGAAATTGCCCAGTTGCGATCAGGGTCACGCCATTGGTGGACCGACTGCATGCCGCCTGGTCTGCGGCGACCTTCACCTCTGCCACGCGTGGCCCGACTTCATCGGGCCCTGGCGGCCGCACGAATCGGTTCTCCGCCCCGATGGTCCAACCGACAGGCGCTGGGCCGCACACTACCCCGCGCGGGACAACCGGCACCGGGCCACTTCCCTCGGGAACCTGCACGGTGTTGGCGCGTGCCGAAACCGCTGGCAACAGGAAGACGAGCGCCAAAACGAACATGTTCGCGTACTCGGCTGTGCGACGACGGCGGCGAATGTTCCGCTGCCGGGCGGAGCCAGAAATTGTGCGCGAGGTGATTGCGCCACTGCTGGCGAGTGGACTTGTGGCTGCGGTTCTGGTCACTTTGAGGGCTCCGGCCGGCTGCTGCCTGGCCGAGTATGGCAGCAAGCAAGGAACAGGCCCACCCAATGCCCGGACGTCGCAAGGGAACGTTCAGATCGGGTCGCACCACGTCTCTTTCGCCGGCACGCCGGTTGCTTGTCCCGTTAGCGGATCTCACCGACGACTCGCCACCCATAACCCCGAGGCAAACCACCATGACTCGATTGGCTGTGACAACAGCGTTGCTGATGCTTGTCTTTTCGTCTTGTTCGGTGGCCACCAAGGCTCCAACTGTCTCCGCCAGGAGACCAACCCCTGTCGTCGCCGTGCGCACGCCGGCCGACGGAGGTTCTGCCGATGCCTCCAAACCCGACGCTCCACCGCCTGCGGTCGCCCCACCCGTTCGGCTGGCCCCAGGAACATGCAATGAGACCTTCGACTGCGATGACACCTGTGCCCTCCCACCATCGGGCAGCCGGTGGGATTGCAGGCAACGCCAATGCGTGCTCATGGATCTGCCCAACCTCTCCCCTCAGCCAGAGCCCACCGAAGCGACGCCAGTGGTCCCTGCAGCCAAGAAGGTCAAGGTCAAGAAGTCCGCGAAGCAGAAGACGTGACGCCTGGACGACGGTCTCTTGTCTTAGTGGCATGCGCCAGGAGCTGCCGGTAGGTTCAGTGAACCTTTCGCCGCAGGAGCTGGATCACAAAGCGGCGCAGATCGTCGACGTCGATCGGCTTGTCCAAGACAGCCATGGCCCCCGCACTCTTGGCGCGACGGTGTAGCTCGTCGTCGCCAAAAGCTGTCATCAACACAACTGGCGGCAGCGGAAAGTCGTGGCCGAGGCTGGCCAGGGCATCGATCCCGCTCCAGCCCGGCATGCGCACGTCTGAAAGGACAAGATCAAAGGGCGCCGCGCCCCATTCGGGGATCAGCGAACCACCCAGCATGTCCATGAGGTCAACCCCGTTGGAAACTTCGACCACGTCGTGTCCATCGGCCCGAAGGGCTGAGGCCAAGAGGTAGCGAAAGGCCGAAGAGTCCTCCGCCACGAGCAAGCGACCGCAGACTGCAGGAGGTCCGACGTCATTTCCTTGGGGCTGCTGGTCGTCGGGCGATGCTTGACATCTCACAGAGTGGTTCATTCTTGGTGTCATCTGCACAACGAATGCCACGCGGTTTGCTTGCTTTCATGCCAATCGGGCCATGGCGGCGACCACCGGGACCGTGGCAAGCTGCCTCGCGTGGCAGACTGCCACGCGCTATAGCGATTTCTTGGATTCCGCGAAGCTCGCCAGCTTGCGGTACATGGTCCGGCGGTCGAATCCCAAGATTTGCGCAGCCAGCGTCTTGTTGCCGCCCGCAGCCTCCAGCACCCGCAAGATGTATCGCTTCTCGACCTCGTGCATGGACAGCATCTCGGACGGATCGTCGCCTGACGGAAGAACCTGCGAACGCCGGTGGGAGCGAATCGGCTCGGGCAGGTCTTCCACCACGAGCTTTTCGTACTGGGTGAGCGCCACAGCGCGCTCGATGGCGTTCTGCAGCTCGCGCACATTTCCCGGCCATGGGTAGGCGAGCAAACGCTCAGCTGCGGGTGCGGAGATGCCGGTCACGGCCTTGCCCAGTCGCCGAGCCAGTTTCTCGGTGAAATGCTGGGCAAGAAGCAAGATGTCGCTGCCTCGCGCTCGCAGGGGCGGGACGTCGATGCGGATGACATTGATGCGAAAGTAGAGGTCGCGCCGAAAACGCCCATCTTCCACGTCGGTTTCGATATCCCGGTTGGTGGCCGCGACGAAACGGGCGTCAAAGGGAACTTCCACATCGCTGCCCACCGGCC
>PMIX01000047.1:6144-7078 GCA_003158395.1 Myxococcales bacterium
GGCGAAGCGCAGGACTCTCCCCCAGGATGTCCTCGAACGGCTGCGCGTCCGCGACCGCCTGCCGCAGGCGCTTGACTTCATCCCGTAGCTCGCGGTGCTGGCGCGCGCGCTCCACCGCGACCGCTAGTTGCTCGATTTCAAATGGCTTGGTCACGAAGTCGTAAGCGCCAGCACGGATGGCAGCGACAGCGGTCTCCAGGCTGCCGAAGGCGCTGATCACGATCACGACGATGTCGGGTCGGCTGTCCAGGATGCGCCGGCACAGCTCCAGCCCATTCATCCCGGGCATGTTGATGTCCACGAGAACGATGTCGACACTGCCGGCTGCTATGATTTCCAGGGCCTCCAGCGCCGCCGTCGAGCTCCGAACGGAAAGACCCTCGCGGCCCAGCCCATCGACCACGAAACTGCACAGGGCCTGGTCGTCATCAACTACGAGCAGGTTTGTCATCATCGGCTTTCACTGTCCCTTGGGCAAGCGGTAGGTAGATGGAAAAGCGACTTCCTTTGCCAATTTCGCTGGCAACGCCTATCCAGCCCCCATGGTCGCGTACTATGCCGTAGGCGACGGATAGGCCCAAGCCAGTTCCTTCACCCACATCCTTGGTGGTGAAGAACGGCTCGAAGGCGTGGGTCATCTGTTCGGACGTCATGCCCACCCCCTGGTCTTCGACGCAGACATAGGCGTACTCGGCCACCGACCCTTCAATATCGGCGGGCGGAGTTATCACATCGGCGCCAAGGCGTACGCTGATGGTGCCGCCAGTTGGCATGGCCTGTATCGCATTGACCACCAGGTTAGTGAGTGCCTGTTCGATCATCGATGCATCGACTTGCACGACCGGGTCCGGTGCGCCGTCCAGCGATGCAAATGTGATCACCACCTTTTACGCCATATGCCGAAGCAGGGCCAGCGTGCGCAGGGCAATCGCGC
>PMIX01000312.1 GCA_003158395.1 Myxococcales bacterium
GCGACGGCCGGATGTATCTCAACGAACCCTCCACGATCTGCGGGCTGGCGTTCCAGACGCCGCGCAGGGGGTTGTGCGCCGAGTGGATTTCGCACTCGCAGAGGTATGCGCAGCAAGCACTACGAGGAGTTCCGCAAGGGCGTAGAGCTGGCGGTCGACGCGATGGTTCCTGGCTACGCTGCAGAGTGAGCGGTCGGGAAGGTCATCTATGTTGCTGCCCAATCCTGTTTGTCAAGGCCATGGGCACGGCCGCGAGCCTCGTATTTTGCGTACGCCAGCTTGGCAATATCCGCATCGGAAGCAGTCCTCACATCAATGTGCCGCGCGGCTGGGGCTAGCGAAGATACGTGTGGCTGCTGCATTTGAGAAGAAAAGTGTGATCCGTGATGTGACATGATGGAAGCCTCCGATAATGGATGAAATGGCGTGGCGGGCGGTCCCGCGTATCCAGAGACAGGCACAAGCATCTCTTGTGCCACATTCAAGCGCGTGTGAATGTGGGTAGTTTCGTTGCAGCCAGTTCGAGGGGCCGGCCGGTTCAATCAGAATGGAGGCTGAGGGCGGTCGATTCGATGGGACAAGGCCTGACCAAGCAGGGCCCGAGAAGGATGGGAAACCCCTTCATTCCGCCGGCGGTCTCGCAAGGCCAGACGGAACTTCGCACGTCCGACCGCGACTACAGCCAGTCCCCCAGTTCGGGCGTGATAGACGCGGCCGCTGGATCGACCGGCGGGATTCCTGGCTTGGGAGGAGCCTCGGGCTCGGTTGCCAGGTGTACCAGACCACCAACCTTTGGTGGCTCAGCTCACCCAACTAGAAGCCTGTGCAACGCTGCCTCGACTCGCTGCGAGTACCCGATGGCAATGCAGGCGAGAGGACTTGAGAGCAACGGTCGGGAAACCGAGGTCGCCGAAGGCCCGGCTTGCAAGCGAAAGTCTCACAAAAGTCTCGCGATGGTTGCAATTGCCTGCGGGGATGTCCAGACTCACCCATCTCGTAGCAAGGGCTACAGAAGGAGCGCAGCGTTAGCGGATGCTGACGAGGCGCTTTTTTAGTTGTTCATGTCACCATGAGCAGCGAGTGAGGAAATCGGGTGTCTTTGTTTGGATCTGCGCGCCACCCGCCGACCGAAGAGAAGCAAAAACCAACGAAATACCGCGCGATCCTAGCAGGAACACCATGGGAAAGAGATTGTACGTAGGGAATCTGTCATACAGCACGACCGAGATGGACATGCGTGACATGTTCGCCAAGTTCGGCACCGTTGCCGACGCCAAGCTGGTCATGGACCGCGAAACGGGCCGCCCGCGCGGCTTTGGCTTCGTGGAGATGTCGACCGACGCAGAGGCGACCGCAGCCATCAGCGGCCTCAACGGCCAGGATTGCCAGGGCCGTGCTTTGACCGTCAACGAGGCGCAGGAGCGCAGCGGTGGCGGCGGCGGTGGTCGTGGCGGTGGCGGCGGCGGGCGTGGTGGTCGTGGCGGCGGCGGCGGCGGGCGCTGGTAGCAACCATCTGATGTGGCCCTCGGCACCCCGGTGTCGAGGGTTTTTTCTTGTGCCGTGCTGGCTCACCCAAGGCATCCGCGCGCAATGATAGCCCCCATCGTAGCTGATCAGGAACCAACCCGGCTCGACGGATGACAATGGGACAAGCGGGCGGATAGCTTGTCGCTCACGCCTCGGGGGCCTCCTCAACTACTACCACCGTGAGGCCGCTTGAGCCTCGGCGATGAGTTTCGGGACAGCAAGGGGGGCGAGCGATTTCTTGCTCGCGCACTACAGCCGTCGGCGACGAACCAGGGTGACGATCGCACCGAACAGGCCTGCCAACGCCCAAGGACCGAGAGCCCGGGCCGAAAGCCAGCCACCCACCGCGCACCCGCTGCTGCCGCCGTGTCGGTCGCCGCGACTGCCGGTCCCGCCCACGCCGCCGGTCCCACCGACGCCGCCAGTGTCCGCAGGGAAGCCTGCCTCTACCGAAACCTCGCCCCGTTCGCTTGTCGCGTCCCGGCCTTCCTGTGTCCCATCCTGTCCGGCATCACGACAGACGAGGAGGATGTTGTAGACGGAACATCTTAGACAAGGGTATACCGTCCTCTCTGACGCAGCAAAAGCATCGCGGCTGTCGGCCGCCGCTTCTGGCACATCAGCATCGCGGTCGTCTGCCGCCGGTTGTAGCACAGCAGGAGCATCGCGGTTGTCGACCGCCGTCCCTGGCGCAGCAGAAGCATCCTGGCCATAGTAGGCGTACTCGTAATAGGTACAGGTGCTCAGCAGACAGACCCCCGTTCCGTCGCAACAAGGGCCGGCTTCTGTAGACCGCCCGCAGGCCACAATGTCGGGAGGAGGAATATCCGCGCGGGCCACGCCAGGGGCGGCTGCCAGCAGCACCAACACTCGAACAATTAGTCTCTCTGTCTTCATCGCAGTCCTCCACGCCGGAAGCATGGTCCATCCTGTCACTCGCTCTGTCAACCTACTAGTCCCTAGCGCCTGTGCTACCCGTCCGCTTGCGCCGCCCACGGCTGGCACTTGCCCAGGGCGCCTCCCCAGGGTTTTCAACGGTGGCGCGTAGACTGATTTTGGCGTTGCTGTGCCGCCTGTCCGCCTGTGGGCCGCAAGAATCTCGACCTACCAAGACGCCAGCATGACTTTGTACCAATGCACGCGTCACACGTTTGCATCGCAATGGGTCATGAACGGCGGAAGCATGGAAATGCTCGCCAAGATCATGGGCCACTCGTCCACCTCCACGACCCAGCACTACGCCCACCTGGCCCCGGAATTTTTCGGCGCCAAGGCGTTCGATATGGTCGCGGTGGATCTTACCCGTCCGACCGGGAACGTGGTAAATCTTCCGCGCTCTGGCGGTGAACTTGGGCAGAGAATGGGCAGAGAGCAGAAATTGACCGAAGAACAAAAGCTAGCTAAGTCCGCGTAACACAAAGGTTTGCGCCCGTAGCTCAATTGGATAGAGCATCGGCCTTCGAAGCCGAGGGCTGGGGGTTCGATTCCCTCCGGGCGCGCAGCCGCAACCTGCTGATTCTCTAGTGGGTTTTTGCACTCCCCAGATCGCGCGGGCGAACGCCTTCTGCGCGAGTCCGCCTCCCCGTCGCCCACTTCACGGCCTACGCAAACCGCCGCGACAAGTCTTTATGGGTCGTCCAAGACCATGAAAGCAAACAACGAGTACCCGTTTGCGTTGCCCCTTTGCGTGCCATTCATTCGCACATAGCGCGCCGTGGTCTTGGCAAAGGTCACGTCGGTGACAGAATACGATGCCCCGACCGTCGTGCTGTAGACGTCGGTCCAGGTTGTGGAATCAGTTGATACCTGGATCTTGAACGCCTTGCCGTAGTTTGAGTACCACTTGAGGATAGCCCTGTCGATTTCCATGGCAGAGCCAAGGTCCACCATGATCCATTGCGGGTCGCTCGCCTGGCTCTCCCATCGTGTGGCTGTGTAATTCTGATAGGTCGTGGCTGTCGTTACAGCCGCGGCCGCGTTCGCGCCGTTCGTCGAGGAGGCGGTAGCCGTCTTGCCGAGTGCCACGTCGCGTGTACTACGATCGAAGGCCCTCCACGTGCCGGCGGCGGCGTTCAAGTCCCAATCCTGGTAATAGTCCATCTCTGGGATAAGACCGGTGCCGAATTCAAAAGGCAGCCACAGGTAGTCACCCTGAAAGCCTGCCGTGGGTTCCCAACGATCGCCATCGTACATGTAGACGGTCCCTTGCGTGCCCGTAAACGGGAAAACGAAATCACACTGCGTTTGCCACGAAACGTTTGAGCCGGGCGTGTTTAGCATCGTTGCAGCAGTCCAAGGGCCAGCCAAGTTGGTTGCCGTGTAGTACCGGGTGGGGGATGGATCGATCATGTTGGTTTCGGAAACCCCATAATAGTAGGTGCCGTTGCGCTTGAAGATGTGGGGAGCTTCGCGACTGCCCTCGTTCCACAGGTACATTTGCTTATCCAGAGTCAAATAGTCCGCCGACATTCGATATATGCCGTGTGCTTTATTGGTACCGGTCCCCCACCAAACGTAGGCGAGATACGCCGTCCCGTCGTCGTCCTGATACATCGACATGTCTCCAATCACGGCGCCATCCACGAGAGTTTGGCTCTTGAAAGTGAATTGTCCGTCGGGAGTCGAACCGGTGGCTATGCCAAAATAGGCACCGTTCCCAATGTACTTCAGGAATATCACGTACGTTTGCGTCGTCGCGTTGTACAGGATGTCCATTCGGTTGGCATCACCCGTCGTTTTGAGCACGATGCCCTTGTAGGTCCAATGGACTAGATCGGGAGACGAATAGCAGGTTTGGTTGTGATCGTCCGGGGCTCCGCCATACCAATAGTAAAGGTCACCAAACTTGCGAAGCGCTCCGCTTCGGACGTTGATCAGGTTTCCGTCTGTATCGTACCAGAAGAAGTCGTTGTGTATTGTTACCCAGCCTGTCGTGGCCACCCCGCCATCGGGGGCGGTACCACCCGAAGCAGTGGTCCCGCCAGAAACGGTGGTCCCGCCGGTTCTCGTGGTCCCGCCAGAAACGGTTGTCCCGCCGGTTCTCGTGGTCCCGCCCGTGGCGGTGATGCCGCCATCGATGATGGTGCCGCCCGTGGCGGTGGTCCCGCCTGCTCTCGTGGTGCCGCCCGTGCTTGTGGCTCCGCCGGCTTGGGTGGCTCCGCCGGGTTGAGTGTTCCCGCCAGCCGGGGCCGCACCCCGACCGCCGCTTCCTCCGGAAACATTCGCGCCTCCAGTGGCAGCGCCGCCGGCGCTCGGGGTTCCACCGCTGGCCCCTCCCACTGGCGAGCCGCTGCCGCCGGTTGACGTTTGCCCACCTGCGCTGGTCGTGCCACCGGCCGTGCTGGCAGAAGAGCCGGCTCCGCCGCCCTCGATGCTGGCGTCATTCTTGGTGGTTGCCGTGCCGCTTCCACCGCAGCCAGCAGCCAACGGCGCTCCGACGAGCAGCACGAGGACGAAAGGATGCGTCTTCGCGATCGTGTTCATGGCTTTTCCCCCCAGAGTCGTAGACGACTTGGACCGTTCAAGCAGTGGCGTTTCCCTGGTCGCACGGCTCAGGCAATTTGGATGACGGTGGCCATCGCGCCCATTCGCCGGCCAGAAATCGGGCAGGTCAAAGGCGATCGGCGCGGCGCTCTCGGCTGCCTCGACACCAAGTCAACATCCTTCGCCGAGGCAAGACTCGGCGATGCATTCCCGGACACTTCGGGAATGCCGATCAACGCGTGGACTTTACGACCATGGACGATACGGCAGCCTTCACTGCGAGGGCGGCAATGGATCCAAACACACCACGCTTTCTGCGAATCGCTGGCGATCAGCCCAGCGCCCGTCAGCTCGCCGCGGTGGCCAGTGAGGTGACCGGAAACCGGTTCCGGCCGCTGTGGGCCGGCAGCCTCGGCATGCTGGGCATGATGATCAAGGTCGCACGCACGATCGCGCCCGGTGGCGAGAAAGATCTCTACCCCGCGTGGCAGGGA